>CACKGP010000031.1 GCA_902599805.1 uncultured Pelagibacteraceae bacterium | reverse complement strand
TGTTTTTGAAATGTACATAATCCAAAATCTTCGGCCATGTAAAATGTATGTCCTGAAAACTCTTTAAGATATTTTGGGTTAAAAAGTTGATTACCTAGAATTAAAAATAATTTCATTTTTGTAAAATATATAATTTGTTTATTTTTAAGAATTAGCTCTTTTGAAGCACTCAACAGTATTGCTTAATAAACATGCGATAGTCATCGGTCCAACACCTCCTGGAACGGGGGTTACTGCTTTAGCAATTTTAGCGACTTCATCAAAATCAACGTCACCTACAATACCATTGTTTGTTTTATTAATACCCACATCTATTACTATGGTATTTTTTTTAACCCAATCCCCTTTTACAAGCTTGGGTTTACCAACAGCTGTAATAATTATATCAGCTTTATTACACTGACTTTTTAAATCTTTAGTTTTTGAATGAGTAATTGTTACTGTACAATTCTCTCTTAATAACAATTGAGCCATAGGTTTTCCATTCAAATTAGACCTTCCAATTATTACAACATGTTTACCACTTAGATTTTTTTCGACTTCTTTAAGTAAAATAAGACATCCTAAAGGTGTGCATGGTATTTTACTCTCATATCCTGAAGATAGATTACCAACATTGATGGGATGAAATCCGTCAACGTCCTTTTCTGGTAAAATAGTCTCTATAACTTTCTGTTTGTTTATATGTTGAGGTAAAGGTAATTGTACAAGAATACCCGATACTTTTTTATTTTTGTTCAGTTCAATAATTTTGTCTAAAACAATTTTTTCCTGAATATTTTCAGGATATCTTATTACTTCAGATTCTATGCCTATTTCTTTTGAATATTTTATTTTATTTTTAACATAAATCTGGCTTGCAGGATCTTCTCCCACAAGAATAACGGATAAGCTTGGAGCTATTTTTAAGTTTGATTTTAATTCTATAATATTTTTTTTTAATTTGTCTCTTAATCCCTCAGCTATTTTTTTTCCATCTATAATCATATTTAAAACAGAGCTGGTGCAAAAAATTCAAAAGCCAAGTTTCTTAAAAACATCAAGAGTAAAATAAGAATAACTGGTGATATATCTATACCACCAAGATTTGGTAAAAAATTTCTTATTGGCCTTAAAAGTGGATCTGTCATTTTGTAACTTATATCAAGTAGAGAGTAGACTAGTCTATTTGAAGTATTTAAAACATTGAAAGCAATTAACCAACTTAGTAATGCATTAATAATTAAAACCCATATATAAATACTAACCAAACTATCAATTAAAATTAAAACTGATTTCATTTTTTATTTTTTTTCTACGTAAATTGATTGACTCGGGAATGCAAAAGAGGCTTTATTTCTCTCAACAATTTCTTTTATTGCTATTGCTAATCTTTCTTTAACTTTTAACCATTCAGACCATCTATTTGTATTCGTAAAACATCTAACATACATATCTATTGAACTATCCGAAAACTTATCAATCCTTACTGCATGAGTAGTGTTTTCGCTTATCTTATAATCTTTTGAGGTTGTAATGTATTTATCAATTTCATCTCGGATTTTTTTTAGCTGATCAACTGTAGTATCGTATTGTAGAGTAATGATCCAATTAATTCGCCAGTTTGTTGTCTGACTAATGTTTATTACTGCGTTCTCAGCAAATTGAAAGTTAGGAATTACAGCAACTGATTTATCAAATTTTCTTACTACCGTCGATCTAAACCCAATCTTTTCTACAATTCCCTCAATAATATTTTCAACTAAAATCCAATCTCCAACTTTAAATCTTTTTTCAACTAAAACCAAAATACCGGATATTAAATTTTTAAATAAATCTTGAGCACCTAAAGCTACTGCTACACCAAACAAACCTAATCCAGCTATAATAGGACCTATCTTAATACCCCAAAGTTCTAAAACCGCAGCTGCTCCAAGAATTAAAATTAAAATTTTAAATGCTTTTATTATCCAGTTTAAAAGATCTTTAGATAAAAGATCTTCTACAGTTTTTATCAAAACCGATATCGGACCAATAATTTGATGCAGTGACCAAAAAATTAAAATTGTTATTAGTGTTCTATTTGCATTATCTATAAAGCTTTCAGTGCTATCACCTAAGGATACGTAGCTTGTTGCAACAAAAAACCCTACTACAATAGGAAAAAATTTTGTTGGGCCTTTTAAAGACTCTACTAGAGTGT
>CACKGP010000030.1 GCA_902599805.1 uncultured Pelagibacteraceae bacterium | reverse complement strand
AAACAAAAATATTTTTTTTAGTTGTTTCTACTCCTGATGTGACAGGTAACATCGGTATATTGGCTTTTTTGTAATCTTCAGATTTAAATAGACTTAAGGCCCAAAAATGAGATGGCGTCCAAACGAAAATTATTAAAAATAAAACTATAGGTTCTATTGAAACGCTACCTGTAGCTATTGCCCATCCAATTACTGGTGGTAGTGCGCCTGCTGCACCTCCAATTACAATATTTTGTGGGGTTTTTCTTTTAAGCCAAATTGTATAAACGAAGACATAAAATAAAATCGTCAAAGCAAGTAAAGAGGCAGCCATTAGGTTTGAAAAAAAATATAAAGCCACCACAGAAACAAAAGAGGATATTACCCCAAAAATTAAAGCTTCTTTTTTAGTTAATCTTCCTGTTGGTATTGGTCTTAAACAAGTCCTAGACATAACTTTATCAACATCAGCTTCATACCAACAATTGAGCGAACCTGCTGCGCCAGATCCAAGGGCAACAGCAGTAATAGAAAAAATTGCATATAAGTAATCTACACTTTTATATGGTGCAATTAAAAAACCAACTACACATGTGAAAATTGCAAGAGACATCACTCTTGGCTTCATTAATTCAAACAAAGCCTTAATATAATGTGTGCTGTCGAATTTAAATTCTCTAGTTTTTGTGTTGGTATCTAACAATTGAGATCCTGTTATTAATTATCCGCCCAAGACAAAATAAATAAGTCTTGAAAAAAATGTGTATTTAGCTTCAGCAACCATTAAGCCTACAAAACAAGCTATTGCTGTCATTGGCCACAACAGTACATTCACAAGAGTATATCTTTCCCAAAAAAGATGCATAAAGAAGGCCATAATTAGACCTGCTTTGAGAAACATAAAAAATAATATTAAAGACCATCTTAAAATTCCTTGAAACTGATACCAATCGACCATGTAAGAAAAAAAACTTAGAACAAACAAAAGACCCCATATCCAGAGATATATTCCAATCTTGTGTGTTTGTGCTGGTTTATCTTTATTTTTATCTATTTCTGTATTTTCATTCATTATAAAACCTTACCAAAGATAGAAGAACGCGAAAATAAAAACCCAAACTAAATCCACGAAATGCCAATATAGACCCAATATTTCAATTGAAACATAGTCTGATTTCATTGTTGTGAAAAATCCACGTCTACCTGTATCAAAATCTCCTCTATAAACTTTTCTAGCAAAAATAAAAAGAAATATTACACCTATTGATACATGGGTGCCATGAAAACCGGTTATCATGAAAAAGTAAGATCCAAATTGACCAGCACCGAAAGGATTTGACCATGGTCTCACACCTTCGTGAATAAGTTTAGACCACTCAAAAGCTTGCATTCCAACAAAAATTAATCCACCAACGGCTGTGGCAAGAATAAGATGACCACACATTTTTCTGTTTTTTTCATAACCATACTTTACTGCTAAAGCCATAGTTCCACTACTAGTGATAAGAACAAAAGTCATTATTGCAATTAAGAGTAAAGGTACTGGCACCCCCATAAAATCTAATGAGAAAACATGGCTGGTGTTCGGCCAATCAACTACAGTTGATGCCCTTCCCTTCATGTAAGAAATTAAAAAACAACTAAATATAAAAGTATCGCTCAATAGGAATATCCACATCATTGCTTTTCCCCATTGAACACCTTTGAAAGCAGTTTGATCTGAACCTAAATCACTAGGTACACTTTTCCAACCTTTGGGTAGATTTTCTAATGACGAGTCCGACATAATTAATAATCCTTAGCTTGTTAACATTAGTCCAAAAAGTACAAGCCAAACAACAAGTAAAAAATGCCAGTAAACTGCACAAATATCAATTAAATTATTTATTTCTTCTTTTTTATGACTTCTTTTTATAAATTTTGAAGTGGTTTTTCCCCAGAAATATATTCCTCCAATAATATGTAGACCATGGATTGTTGTGAATAAATAGAAAAAGGCATTAGCGACGTTGCTAGTTGCATAATATCCAGTACTCATTAATTGATACCACACAATCAGTTGGCCAATCAAAAAAGAATAGGCTAGAAAGCCAATAAAATATAAACCGTTTTTAGTTTTATCAAAGATTTCTTTTTGAGCGTATTTAGTTGTTTGATGAAAAACTAAACTACTTATAATTAAAATTCCTGTATTTAACCAAAGCAACCAAGGTTCTGGCATTTTTCTCCAGTCACTGACAAGCATTCGATCAGAGTAAGCAACAATAAATAATGAAAACAAAACAGTGCTAGCCGCCATTATTGTTCTTAAACCTAGTTTTTGTTTTGTTAAATTGACTGTTCTTC
>CACKGP010000029.1 GCA_902599805.1 uncultured Pelagibacteraceae bacterium | reverse complement strand
TCATTTAATTAAATCACGAACCTCATCATTAATTTCTGGCTTAATACCGTGCCAGGTCTGAAATGCCTTCATAGCTTGGTAAATAAACATATTTTTTCCGTTCTCTGTTTTTTTACCAGATTTTTTTGCATTCTCTAAAAATTTGGTTTTTGGTGGATTATAAATTACATCATAAAATAATTGGCCATCTAATCTGGTATAATCTAATTTGATTTCATCATTTTGTTTAATCCCGATACTTGTAGCATTAATTATTAAATCAGATTTTATTGTTTCTCCCCAATCAATCACCTTGAGAAAGGGGAAGTTTTTTTTAAGATTAATTGCTTTCTCTTTTGTTCGGTTTGATAAAGTTATTTGATCTACTCCCATATTTTTTAACGCCAAAAGGACAGAGGGGACCACACCACCAGCACCTAAAACTAGTGCGCTTTTATTTGCTGGATCAAAATTAGTTAATTTGACTGCCTCGGAGAAACCATAAACATCAGTGTTGTCACCAACCAACTTGTTCTGTCTCTTAAAAATTGTATTTACTGATTGGGTCTCTTGGGCAGTGTCCGATAATTGATCTAAAAATGGAATTACCGTGTTCTTAAAAGGCACTGTAACATTTATTCCATGAATCTTGCTCACTTTCATATCACTAAGAATTTTTTCTATATCTTTTTTTTCTAACAATTGTTTTTCATAGAAAGCATTTAGGTTGTGCTTTTTAATCCAAAAATTATGTAATAATGGTGATAATGAATGTTCTATGGGATTTCCAATTACTAAATATTTTCTCATTTTTTTTCTTTTCTACTTAATCTGTCAATAAAAAATAGAACCAAAGCTGTCACTAAAGCAAATACCTCCAACGCATGTCCAGAATTGCCAAGGATTTTATGAACTAAATAAAAGATAATACAAACAACAAACCAAATTAAAATAAGCATTATATATTATTTAAATACTCCTTTATTTTTTTCACAGGAAGACCCATAATTGTATCTTCGTCTCCTTCAATTTTTGAAAACAAATCTCTTCCACCTTCTTCAATTTGATAGACACCATAAGCATATAGCTTTTTATCATCTACTTTTTTTAAATACGATTTGATTTCGTCCAAATTAAGTTCCTTCATAGTCAAGGAAGAAGCGTCCGTATAATTCCAAATCATTGATCCATTTTTAGATATACAAACAGAACTTATCAACTGATGTCTCTTCCCATTTAACTTTTTAAGAATTTCAAAAGCTTCTTGTCTCGATTTCGGTTTTGATATTAATTCCCCTTCTAGATCAATAACACTGTCTGCACCTAATACTATTTTGTCTGGATTTTTGTTGCTTACTTTATTGGCTTTTAATTCCGCTAAATTCTTTGAAATGAGTGTAGGTGTTGCACTTTCATTTATCATTGATATTTTTACTTCATCCTCATCAACATTTGATGGTTCAACATCACAATCTATTTTATTTTTTCTTAAAATCTCTTTTCTTACACCACTTTTGGAAGCTAATACTATTTTCATTTATTTTTTTTTATCTCATAAATTTTGATTATAGAGGCGGCTGTTTCTTCAACAGATCTACGTGTAACGTCTATCATAGGCCAATTAAACTTTTTAAACATATTTTTAGAGTTGTTTACTTCCTCTTTAATTTTATCAACACTTGTATATAGCTTCAGATCAATATTATTGTTTGTATTAGCCCTAGTTTTTCTTATTTCTGATAGCCTTTCAGGGTCTGCGGTTAAACCTATTACACAGAGCTTATTATTATTTGTCTTTAAAAAGTCTGGAATTTTTTGGTCCAAAACTAGAGGGATATTAAGTGTTTTAAAGCCCCTATTAGCTAAATAAATAGATGTTGGGGTTTTGCTCGTTCTACTAACACCTAATAAAATTATATCTGCTTTTTCTACGTCTTCATTTTTTTTTCCATCATCATGAGTCATTGTAAATTGTATTGCTTCCATTCTTTTATAATAATCTTCATCTAACACATGTTGTGCACTAGGTTTATGTGTTGCCTTTTGGTTTAAAAGTTTTGAGAAACTTAGAATTAAGTTTCCTAAAACACCAAAACACGGAATGTTATTTTTTAAACATTGTGCTGCCAAGTGTTTTGCGAGCCCTGTATCAACTATAGTATATAATATAATAGAGTTTGATTTTTCTTTGCACTCTTTTAATATGTTAGTAATTTGTTGTTCTGTCCTCGTAAAAACAAATTCCTTTTTTTCATAATTAAAATTTGTGAACTGAGATTGTAAGGCTAGAAATATTCTATCTAACGTTTCTCCGGTTGAATCAGATATTAAAAATATTTGATATTTGTTAGTCATATTGTGTTGTGGATAATATTAGTACAATTAGTTAATATTAACATTATATTTAAAAATAAAAAATTTAATAACAGAAGTTAACAAAATTT
>CACKGP010000028.1 GCA_902599805.1 uncultured Pelagibacteraceae bacterium | reverse complement strand
CTTTTTAGCCAACGAACCAGAGAAATTGGTTGTGGCAGAAATGACACCTGCTCCGCCAATTTTTAAATTATCTATTAATTTTTTTTCGCTTCCAACAAACATGGAAAAATTTTTAGATTTAAAATTATTCCAAAGATTTCCTGTACTATCTTTCATACCAACGATTTGAGAAAAATCTTTTATTAATCTTGTTGTTACTTCCTGAGAAAAAGCATAACCACTCAAATTTGAGAAGTTGTAAAGTATAATTCTCGACTCTGGAACAGATTTTATAATGTTAGAATAAAAATTATAAACCCCATTATCATTATTTTTATAGTATGCAGGATTCATTATCAAAAAGTTTTTCATTCCTTTTTGAACAGCGTATTTCATAATATTTACAGTCTCTCTTAAACTATTGCTGGAAGGACCTATAAGTATCTGCTCCTTAAATTTCATTTTGGATAATGAGTTGATTAACTCTTTCTTCTCAGAAACTGATATTAATTGACCACATCCCGTACTACCAAAAAATGCTGAGCCTACACCGTTATCATCTAAATTAGTTTTTGAATGGTATAAGGTTGCTTCAACGTCTAAACTTAAATCGGCTTTTAATACCGACATTGACGCTGCAAACACTCCTTTTAATGTTTCTGCCATATTTCTTTCCTAATTTTATATATAAAGTTACTATAAATTAAAAAAGAATGAAAATTCTTATTATTCAACAAAGATACGGTATTGGGGATCTTGTTATTTTTCTACCCTACATTCATGCTATTTCTAAAAAGTTTAAAACCAAGGTAAGCCTACTTGTAAAAGAGAGTTCAAAAGCCTCAGATCTATTATCGAATGATGAGAATATTGATGAAATTATAATATTGGACAAAGACAAAGATGGGATTAAAGGTTTCTTTAAATTATCAAATGAAATAAAAAAAAGAAATTTTGACAAAGTTTTTATATTTAACAGTTCTTTAAGATACAACCTAATTGCAAAATTTTCAGGTATCAAATCAGTTTTTCAATATCCTCTATTTAGATCGAAAGATAATTTAGTTCATAGTGCAAAAATATTTACAGAAAATGTCACTGGAGAAATAATATCAACTGAACCAAATCTCAATATTAAAAGTATTGATGAATTTGATAAAAATATAAAACATATTGTATTAGGTGTTTCAGCATCTGGTGTAACTAAAAGATGGGATATTCAAAATTACATTAAACTCGCACAAGAATTAAAAAAAAAACATAAATGTAAATTTTATTTAGCTTGTGGGATAGAAGATATTGATTTGATTAGGAAATTTAAAGACTCAAGTGTTGACGACAAATGTGAGTCTTTTGAAAAATTAACAATTAAAGAAACTTTACCTATTATAAAAAATTGTGACCTTGTGGTTTCTAATGATACAGGATTTGCGCACATAGCCTGTGCACTCAAAGTCAAAACGCTTACTTTGTTCATGGATAGTCCTGTAATGACTTATGGCAAATATTCCTCATTAATGGAGGTTATAGAACCTGTAGGAGAAAAAAATACAACAGTACATGACACATTGGGGAGTGATAGAATATCTTTTGATGAAGTTTTAGCTAAATCAAATTTAATGTTAAGTTAACTAAAATCATTTTTTAGAATCGTTTCTTTAGCCTCAGATACCATTTGCGCGAGCTTAGTCGTGTCAGTATCATTTCTGTCTGGGTGGAGCTTTGCCATAATTTTTTTATATTTTGAAAGCACCTCAGATTTTGTGCAACCTTTTTTACAGCCTAAAATATTATATGCATCGTCAATTGAAATATTCGATGAAGCTTTCGAGTAATTTGTTCCTGATCTAAATGAATACCTTCCTGTCTGACGAAGGTAACTTATCAATCTCCAAAGTTGAAAAAGCTGAAAAATTCCACCAATACCTTTCAATTTAAGTAATGGAAGTAAAAAAATTAATATTGGAATACTAAAAGCATATCTTCCAACGATAAGTAAAGCTATCGCTAGGAGAATTCCAACTGTAAAGATTATATATCTAATACCTTTTGCGATTTTTTTGCTACTTGCTTTAGCAAAAAAATTCAATAAAAGATATAACATTACTAAACAAATTCCGATGATTAAAAATAAATTCATACAGATATGATACCACGATTAAGGAAACAACCTGAGAAGAAAAGTTGTCATGGTTACAATTGGATTGATAATTATTCATGGGTACATCAAGACAATTGTCTTGAAATACTTAGAGATCCTAGCAAAGTTAATCCTGAAGTAAGAAAATATATTGAGTCTGAAAATGCTTACACTAAAGATAAAATGGGCGATACAGAAGAAATTCAGAAAAAAATTTTTAAGGAAATTGAAGGTAGAATTAAATTGGACGACGAAAGTTTACCATACAAAGATAAAAAGTACGAATATTGGACCAAAACAACGAAAGAAGGTAACTATTCAAAAA
>CACKGP010000027.1 GCA_902599805.1 uncultured Pelagibacteraceae bacterium | reverse complement strand
TACTTTTTGTCTAAAAATTTTGTCAAATTTTTAAGATCCTCTTCTTGACCATCATCACATGATAATAAATAATCTTTGTTATTAAACTTAATATTTACGTTTGCCATTTATCAATTTCCTCTACTAAAGACTCTGTCTCCCTACCTAACTCATCAATATCTTGATTAAATTGGTCATGAATTTTTTGATTTTTGCTATTTTCTTTTTGCATTTCTTCTAATTTTTTTTTAAGGGTATCATACTCAGATAAAAGTTGATTATATTTTCTCTCTATTTGATCTTTTTCGCTTTGTAATTGATTCTTTTCCACACTAAGACTATTTATGTCACTGTCTCCAGTCGAAAAAGAACTGCTCATGTTCTTTAATTTTTCTAAAGCAGTTTCAAGTCTTTGTTCTTTAATATACAAATTTTCCATCAAATAATTTTTTATTTATATCATATTATTGATATCATTAATTGGAGTCTATATACGTATTGAATAAGTGGATCCAAAATTAAAAGAATTATCAAACGCTATACGGTTTTTGTCAATTGACGCTGTTCAAAAAGCCAATTCTGGACATCCTGGAATGCCTATGGGCATGGCGGACGTTGCGACGACTTTATTTAAATACTACCTGCGGTTTAACCCAAAAAATCCTAGCTGGATAAACAGGGATAGATTTATTTTGTCAGCAGGTCATGGCTCAATGCTTTTGTATTCTCTTCTATACTTGACTGGTTATAAAAAAATTCAATTAGAAGATATAAAAAATTTTAGACAAATAAATTCAATATGTGCTGGTCACCCTGAATATGAGTTTGACTCTGGTATCGAAACTACAACAGGTCCATTAGGACAAGGTTTAGGAAACTCAGTTGGGATGGCTATCGCTCAAGAAATTCTTCAAAAAAGACTTGGTTCAAACATTATAAACAATAAAACTTATGTAATCGCTAGTGATGGAGATCTTATGGAAGGAATAAGCCATGAGTCTATGAGTTTAGCTGGACATTTAAATTTAAAAAATTTAATTGTATTTTTCGACAATAACAAAATTTCGATTGATGGATCAACTTCTCTAAGTGTTTCAGATAATTACAAAAAAAGATTTGAAGGGTACGGTTGGTCTTTTCAAGAAATTAATGGCCATAACTACAAGCAAATAGCTAAGGCTATAAAAAAAGCTAATAATTCAAAAAAACCAACAATTATATCTTGTAAAACAATTATTGGATTTGGATCTCCAAACAAGTCTGGAAAGGCGTCCTCACATGGGGCTCCATTAGGAGAAGATGAAATAAAGTTAGTTAGAAAGAAACTTGGCTGGAAATACCAGCCGTTTGAGATTCCAGAAAATATTATGAATTCGTGGAGAGAAATAGGAAATAAAGGGGAAGAATTAGAAAAAAAATGGAAAAATAATTTGGAAAAAAAACCCAAGATAAAAAGTGAGCTAGATAGAATAATCAAGGGTGAATTAAGTTTAAATTTAGATAAAATAATGGGAGACGAAAAACTAAAGTTTTTTCAAACTAAGCCTAAAATGGCAACAAGACAATGTTCATCAACAGTTATAGAAACTCTCACAAATACTTTACCGGAATTAATTGGTGGTTCTGCAGATCTAAGCGGGTCAAATAATACTAAAACTGAAAAATCAAAAATAATAAATGCGAAAAATTTTGCCGGAAATTATATTCACTATGGTGTAAGAGAGCACGCAATGGGTGCGGCTATGAATGGTTTGGCACTTTATGGGGGTTTAATACCATTTGGAGGAACTTTTTTAATTTTTTCTGACTACTTGAAACCTTCTTTGAGGTTATCTGCAATTATGAATTTACGAGTTATTTATATTTTTTCACATGATTCTATAGGTTTAGGTGAGGATGGGCCAACTCATCAACCAATAGAACAATTAGAAAGTTTACGATCTATTCCAAATCTAAATGTTTTTAGACCAGCAGATATAAACGAAACAATTGAGTGTTGGGAAATTGCATTGAAAAGTAAAAATAATCCTAGCGCAATAGCTCTATCAAGACAAAAATTACCTTACATAAGTGAACATAAATCTGGAGAAAACATGTGTGCTAAAGGTGCTTATGTTTTAAAAGGTGATACGAATGATGCTAAGGTAACTTTAATAGCATCTGGTTCAGAAGTTGAGATTGCGTTGGAGGCTTTTGAGAAGCTCAAAAAAACTAATATAAACTCAAAAGTAATATCTGTACCTTGTTTTGACATTTTTGAAAAACAGAGTGATAACTATAAAAAAGAAATTTTAGGTGAAAATACCTTTAAGGTCTCAATAGAGGCATCTAGCCAATCGGGTTGGAAAAGCGTTGTAGGTAAAAATGGTGTAACTCTTGGTATGACAACCTTTGGCAAAAGTGGTCCTTATAAAGAAGTTTACAAACTATTTAATTTAACTAGCGATGAAATTGTCAAAATAGTAAGTAAAAATGTTTAAAAAGAATTGGACAAATGTCTAATTTAAAAATTTTTTCAGATAAGTTGGATATAAG
>CACKGP010000026.1 GCA_902599805.1 uncultured Pelagibacteraceae bacterium | reverse complement strand
ATGGCCCTGAAAATGAGCTTAAACTTACCAAAAATACTCAGCCAGCAATAATGACATTAAGTTACTCAATTTATAAACTTATTGTCGAAGAGTTTGGTATTGATATTAAAAATATAAAATATTTTTGTGGACATTCATTAGGTGAATATAGCGCTCTAGTTTCAATTGGATCACTCACATTTGAAGATGCTTTATATCTTTTGCATGAGAGAGGTAAATCAATGCAGGAGGCCGTTCCCGAAGGTCGCGGTGCAATGTTAGCTGTTTTAGGAATTAAATTGGAAGATATAGAGAAATTGATTAATGAAATAAAAGTTAAGGGGATATGCGAAATTGCAAATGACAATTCAGATAGTCAAGTAATTTTAAGTGGCGAAAAAAAAGCAATAGATGAAATTAGTGACATTTTAAAAAAAAATAAAAAAAAAAATATTTTTTTACCTGTCAGCGCTCCTTTCCATTGTTCTTTAATGAAAAGTGCAGCTGAAAAAATGAAAGATAAAATTCTTAAAACAAATTTCAAAAAACCAAATAAGGAAATAATCAGCAACGTTACTGCAAGACCAGTAGTGGATACCGAGATTATTAAAAAATTATTAATCGACCAGATTAGTTCTAAAGTAAGATGGAGAGAAAGCCTTCTATATATGGTAGAAAATGGTGTTAATGAATTTATTGAAATTGGTCCTGGTAAAGTTTTATCAGGTTTAGCTAAAAGAATTGGTGGAAATATCAATGTCAAAAGTATAAATACAATTGAAGATATCAAAAGTCTTAAATGATAAATTTTAAAAATAAAAAAATCTTGATTACAGGTGCCACTGGTGGAATTGGTGGTGCATTAGTTAAAAAGTTTAGCTCCCTTGGAGGAACTATTTTAGGTACTGGTACAAAACCAGAAAAATTAGATATTATAAAAAAAGAAAACCCTGAAGTAAAAACCAAAAAGTTTAATCTTTCAGACCATAATGAAATTGAAAATTTTATAAATTCTACAACATCGGAATTAGGTGGATTAGATATTTTAATAAATAATGCGGGAATGAATATTGATAATTTATCATTAAGAATGAAAGATGAAGACTGGAAAAAAGTAATTGATGTTAATCTAACTTCTACTTTTTTATTATCAAAATATGCGATTAAAAATATGCTTAAAAATAAATTTGGAAGAATTGTAAATATTACCTCTATCGTGGGCCATACAGGAAATCTTGGTCAATCTAACTACTCTGCATCGAAATCAGGTATAATCGGAATGTCCAAAAGTTTAGCGATAGAGTATGCAAAAAAAAATATTACAATTAATTGTGTATCACCTGGATTTATAGTTTCAGACATGACTGATGCAATTAACGAAAAGGTCAAGATTAATTTAATCTCAAGAATACCCATGGCTAAATTAGGAACGGCAGAAGATGTATCAAATTGTGTTGCCTTTTTGTCTTCAGATTTGGCCTCATATGTTACTGGTGAAACAATACATGTTAATGGCGGAATGTATATGTCTTGACAAAAAAACAGAAAAAATTTAATACGGATTAATAAATATTCAAAAAGGAATTAAAAAATGACAAAAGATGTAGGAGCAACAGTTAAGAAGATAGTAGCAGATCACCTAGGTGTAGACGAACAAAAGGTAACAGATGAAGCAAGTTTCATTGACGATCTTGGCGCAGATAGTTTAGATACAGTTGAATTAGTTATGGCTTTTGAGGAAGAGTTTGGATCAGAAATTTCTGATAGTGAAGCTGAAAAAATTTTGACAGTTGGAGATGCAATAAAATTTATTGAAAGTCATTCTAACTAATTTAAGAAATTTTTTCACTTAATGAATAAATCTAAAAAGCCTTTGATGCTTGTGCTATCATCACCTTCTGGGGCAGGAAAGACAACTCTTTCAAAAAAAATTCAACAATCTAACAGTTCTTTTGAAATTTCAGTATCTCACACAACAAGAAAACCACGACCAAATGAAGTTGACGGCGTAGACTATCATTTCGTAAGCAAAGAAAAATTTAGTTTACTTTTGAAAGAGAAAGCTTTTTATGAGCATGCACAAATATTTGGAAATTTTTACGGGACATCTAAAACTTCGATAAAAAAAATAACAAACAATAACCATAACGTTTTATTTGATATTGACTGGCAAGGAAGCGAGCAACTGAGCAGGTTTAAAGAATTAAACTTGGTTAAAGTATTTATTCTTCCACCCAGCAAGGAGGAATTAGAAAAAAGGCTAATTGCACGAAATCAGGATGATAAAGAGGCAATCAAAAGAAGGATGCTTGCATACTCTAAAGATATCTCTCATAAAAAAGATTATGATTATGTTCTCATTAATGACAATGTTGAAAATTGTTTTAATGAACTTAAAAAAATTGTTTCAAAACATCTAAGTTGAACAAATTAATTAATTTTTTTTTCATATTTTTCAGTTATTCTAAAAAAATCGTTACTTGATAAATCTGCTGGCCTTTTATTTAAATCAATTTTTAATAATTTAGCAATATCCTTGTAATTCTTAAAAATTTTT
>CACKGP010000025.1 GCA_902599805.1 uncultured Pelagibacteraceae bacterium | reverse complement strand
TCCATAAACATCAATTCTGATTAAATCTAACATTGAAGGGTTTGCTCGACCAGTTCTCAATGTGCTTAGATCTTTTTGAAATGAAGTTATTGATTTATTCATTTTTTGTTGTAGCTCTTTCAAGTCAAAATTTTCCATATTTAATCTATACCCTCACCTACTTTAAATCTCGCAAAATCTAATACTTTAATTTCTTCTCCATCTGAGTATTCTTTTACAACTTGATTTACCTTCTTTTTTGTATCCATTATCCATACTTGATTGAGCAATGTGTTATCTGAAATAAATTTTTTAATTTTGCCTGAGGAAATTTTTTCAATCATTTCTGGTTTTTTTCCACTGTTTTTTAGTTCTGCTTTTATTATCTCTAATTCTTTATCCAAAGTGTCTTTGTTGATACCACTTTCATCAATAGCTAAAGGAGACTGTGCAGCTATATGCATTGCTAGCTTTGAGCCTAAATCTTTCAAATCTTTTTTTGAATTTTTACTTAGTTGAACAACAGATACGACTTTTCCTACATTTTTTTCTAATGAATTATGAACATAAGAAAAGTTGAGTCCACTATTTTCAAAAAACTTTGCTCTTCTTAATGTAATTTTTTCACCCATTTTAGAAATAAGCGCAATTAAATTCTCATCTACCGTTTTTTGATTTTTCATTTTACTAGATTTTAAGTTTTGAATATTTGATTTGTTTGTAAAATTAAGTTCTGATATTTCTTTACAAAAATTTTTAAAATCATTATTTTTAGCAACGAAATCAGTTTCACTGTTTATTTCAATTATAGACATGGAATTATCTTTTTCAAAAATTAAAGCTAAACCGTCTGCAGCAACTCTACCCATCTTTTTCGAAGCCTTAGCAATTCCTTTTTTTCGTAAAAATTCAATAGATTTTTCAATATCACCATTATTTTCGTCTATTGCAATTTTACAATCTTTGAAACCTACGCCAGTAATTTCTCTCAGCTTTTTTATATTCTCTAAGTTTGCTTTATCAGACATTTTGCCTTGTTTTGTGATTAGTTCTTTTTTTTAAAATCTTCGTTTTCTAGTTCTTTTTCTACAATTGTTGATTTATTATTCGAAGCATCATTTTTATCTTTTAAAATTTTTGTTTCAGCTGTTTTTTTAGATATATACTTTTTTGCATCCACAATTGTATCTTTCAGAATTTCGCAGTATAAATTTATTGATCTTCTAGCATCATCGTTACCTGGTATTGGGTGATTTATACCAGTAGGATCCGAATTAGAATCTAAAATTGCTACTATTGGAATATTTAATTTTATAGCTTCTTTAACAGCTATAGACTCAATATTTGTATCAATAATAAAAAGCATGTTAGGAACTACTTTCATATCTGCAATTCCACCTAATGATCTTTTTAATTTGTCTTTTTCAGTAGTAAGTTTTAAAATTTCTTTTTTTGTAAATCCAATGTCATCATCTTGGGATAAATCTTTTTCTAGTTTTTTTAATCTTCTAATCGAATTCTGTATAGTTTTCCAATTTGTAAGCATACCGCCAAGCCATCTATGATTTACATAAAATTGATCTGTTTCATTAGCCAGTTTTAAAACACTTTCCGATGCCTGTTTTTTAGTTGAAACGATAAGAATTTTTCCACCGCTCGATATACATTTGTGCACCTCTTGCATGGCTTCTTTTATCAAATTAACAGTTTTTGTAAGATCAATTATGTGAATAGAATTTTTTTCACCAAAAATAAACTTATTCATTTTTGGATTCCACCTAAGTGTTTTGTGTCCCAGGTGGACACCGGCTTCTAATAATTGTTTAATTGTTACTTCTGGTATATTCATAGTTTTCCGGTTAATCCTCCACAGCTTTCCTTTCGGACCGGCGGGCTTTAACCCTTTGCTGTGTGCGAAATTATGGAATTTTTAATGTTTATTTTAATAAAAATCAAGAGATTAAAAACTTATTTTTTCAATATATTCTTTATCTTTGATGTGATTAAAAGTGCCAGCATTGAACTTTCTTAAATTTTTTAATTCAAATGTGTAAATTTTTGAGGTTTCTTTGATTTTGATCTGAATTTTGGTTTCACCGTCTTCTCTAAGTAATTTCTGAAGTTCATCTAATTTAGATTGATTTTTAATTTCAATCGTTACTTTATCATATTTTTTATTTGTAAAATCATTAAGGCTTATTAGTTTTCTTATATTTATCCGTCTTGAAAAAGAGTCGGCACCAGCATTATCTTTTTGCAGTGTTAAAATAAATGAATTAGCAGTTTTAAGATTTTCTCTATTAGATACTAAGAGATCAGAAAACAAAAATAACTCAAACTCACTTTTTAAATCACTGAATTTAACTATTGCAAAAGGTGTTCCTTTAGAGCTTTTTTTCTCTTGAATAGACATTATTGTTCCTGCTACAAGTGCTGAGCTTTCTTTTCCTTCGACAAATTTGTTAAAACTGATCACATTCATTTTTTCAAAATAATCTCTATAGGCGTTCAAAGGATGATCTGACATATAAAATCCAATTGATTGAAACTCATTCATAAGCATTTCATTGTTGGTCCATATTT
>CACKGP010000024.1 GCA_902599805.1 uncultured Pelagibacteraceae bacterium | reverse complement strand
TTTAACAAGAGTAGATGAAAAAGTAGGGGTTTTTAACAAGCAAGTTGAAGCTTTAAACAAAAGCCAAGATAATTTTAGTCGAATACTTGCTGGTGTAAAACAATATGGAGTCCTGGCAGAATTTTCTTTAGCGTCACTTTTAAAGGATTTGTTACCCGCAACCCAATACATTGAAAATGTTAAAATGAAGCCTGATGAAACTGGTGATACTGTTGAATTTGCAATTAAACTTCAAGATGTTCTTGTTCCTGTTGACAGTCATTGGCCAATTGAAAAATTTAAAGAGATAGATAATGCTTATCAAGCCAAAGACAAAGAAGCCTTAGCTCATGCTAGAAAAGATTTGGCCTCCGCTTTTAGAAACAAGGCTAAAACTGTTAGTGCAAAGTATATTGCTCCACCAAAAACGACAGACTTTGCAATTGTGTATGCACCCACAGAAGGATTATTTGCAGAACTTTCAAGTTATCGTGATCCAAAGACAAAAGAACTTTTACTCGAGGAACTTAGAACAAAATATAAAATTACTATTGCAGGACCTAATACCTTATCAGCGCTTTTACAGTCTTATCATTTAGGATTCCAAACACTTAAAGTTCAGAAGCACGCAACTCAGATTTATAGTGACCTAAAACTTATATCCAGAAGATTTGAAAAACATTTTGATGGGATTATTGATTTAAGAAAAAAATTAGAGCAAGCCATGACTTCAACCGATAGTTTTGGTAAGGACGCCAGATCTATAATGAATACTCTGAATAACATTAAAGATCCAGAGACTGTAAAAGAGACAGTCGAAGAAAACTCTGATAAAATAAAAGTCTTTAAGTAAATAAATTTCCTAGATGTCAAATTTTGTATTTTACGATTTTGAAACAACCTCATCAAATAAACAGTGGGGACAAATAATTGAAGTTGGAGCAATACTTGCTGACGATCAATTAAACGAACTTGATAGGTTTGATGCAAGATGCAGGCTATCTCCAGGTATTATTCCAGAAGCTATGTCTTTGATAGTGAGTAACACTACCCCAAAAAAGTTGAAAGAAACAAATCTTTCTCATTATGAAATGGTGAAACAATTTGTAGGTAAATTAAAAAGCTGGGGGAAGGTTACTTATATTGGTTGGAATAACATTGAGTTCGACCAAATTTTTTGGAGAAATACACTGTTTCAAAATTTACAATACCCATTTACTTCAACAACAAACGGTAATAAAGAGGGCGATTTACTTAATCTTGCAAGAGCTGCCAATCTTTATTATCCAAATACTTTAAAGAACGCAACTAACGCAAAAGGAAATTTAGAATATAAACTTGATACAATGGCTCCTTTAAATGGAATAAAGCATGCCGCTCATACAGCAATAGGTGA
Source organism: uncultured Pelagibacteraceae bacterium (assembly GCA_902599805.1). Taxonomy (GTDB): domain Bacteria; phylum Pseudomonadota; class Alphaproteobacteria; order Pelagibacterales; family Pelagibacteraceae; genus Anoxypelagibacter. The sequence goes on along the minus strand of CACKGP010000024.1, from coordinate 1,382 downwards.
TTGTAGTGCAACCCTAGAAATTGCAAGAATAATAAGAAAGAAAGCCCCAAGTGTTTGGGAAAGCAGCCTTTTAACATCGAACAAAGAGGAAAGTTTAAAAATTATTAAAAACGAAACCCTATTTTGTGCAAATGAATTTTATTATGGAAAGGTAGTTCCGTTTGTTCAAACTTTTGTTTGTCAACATCCAATATACCAGTGGCCAAAAACTTTTGATCTAAAACATGACCCAAATATTTATATAAATATGCCAATCGAAGTTTTAAAAGTTGAGTTAAAAAAGCCACCAAAAGTTTTAAGAACATGCCGCCACAACAAACACCCTATTGTAATGAATCCATCTTACATAGATCATTTCGAAGAATACAAAATGATAGGTATTAAAAAATTAAGAGAAAGAGCCGAGATTATAAAGAGAGATAAAAAATTTGCTGAAAAAGTCGAAGTAATTTTAAGAGATGAGGCGCAAGATAAAGCCGAAACCCAATCTCAGGAAGATATTTGTGAAGAGGAGAGTTTATATAATTTTCCTCCAGCTGAAGATAATAAAATATTACCTGGATTTCATGAGGTTGATTGGGAAAAAAAACTTAATTATTTACAAAAATTCAAAGATAAAAGGTTTCACTACTTTGGAAAAAAATTACTTTACCAAGAAAAACCTGACTTATTGCCAAAAGAAGATTATGATGAAATACACAACACAATAGTAAAAAGAGTTCTATCAACTACTGATGAAAAAAAATGGAATACTATCCCAAGAACTTATAAGGAGATTGATGATTTAAGAGCTAAATTTGAAAAAAATAAAGAAACTAAAAAATTAAAAATGTTAGAAGACATTAACGTATACGTTGAAGAGTTAGAAAAGAACTACTCAAGAGCGTAGTTGACATTTAAAAAAAAACCCCTATTTATAAATTATGCCAACGAAAAAAGTTACAGATGACAACTTTGATACAGAAGTGATGAAATCACAAAAACCAACAATAGTTGATTTTTGGGCTGAATGGTGTGGGCCATGTAAGCAGATTGGGCCAATCTTAGAGGAAATTTCTGACGAAATGTCTAATGAGGTAACTATTGCAAAGCATAATATTGATGAAGAACCTAATACACCCACCAAGTTTGGTGTAAGAGGAATTCCAACCATGCTATTATTTAAAGCTGGAGAGCTTAAAGCGACTAAAGTTGGTGCTACTACAAAATCCAATATTGTGTCTTGGATAAAAGAAAATATCTAATTTATACTTAAAACATAACCAACAAGGTACAAACTCCCAAATATAACTATTAAATTTCTTTTACTGTTTGGTATTTTATTTAGTGCATCTTTAATATTTTTAGACTCTTCCGTATCAAATCTATTTTTTAACCCAATT
>CACKGP010000023.1 GCA_902599805.1 uncultured Pelagibacteraceae bacterium | reverse complement strand
GATCCGTTTATATTTAGATTTAGTATTTTTATTTTAGCGATTTTTGTTGGTTATTATGTTGTTTGGAGTGTTACACCATCACTTCATACTCCTTTAATGTCTGTGACTAACGCAATTTCTTCAGTAATTATTGTTGGAGCAATTATAGCTGCTTTAGCTGGCTCATCAGAAAATATTTTTGAAATATCAAGTATATTTGGATTTTTAGCTATTGTTTTAGCTGCAGTAAATATTTTTGGCGGATTTTTAGTTACCCAGCGAATGCTTCAAATGTACAAGAAAAAGAAGAAAAATAAATAATGATCTCAGCAAACTTATCAGCAATATTTTATTTAGTTTCTGGAATACTTTTTATTCTCGCGCTTAGAGGTTTATCTTCACCCGAAACATCTAGACAGGGAAATCTTTTTGGAATTCTAGGAATGATAATCGCTATAACTGTTACTTTTTTAACAGTTGGTAACTTTTCTACTTCAACAATTTATGTGTTTATATTTCTACTTGTTGGTGGAGCGATTGGAGCATTCATTGCTTTCAAAATTCCAATGACTGCTATGCCAGAACTAGTAGCTGGTTTTCATAGTCTTGTTGGTTTAGCTGCAGTTTTTGTAGCAATATCTGCATTTAAAAATCCTGAAGCTTTTAACCTCGGTTTTCCTGGCGATATTAAACTCGCTAGTTTGATAGAGATGTCAATTGGTGCAGCAGTAGGTGCAATTACCTTTTCTGGTTCAATAATAGCTTTTTTAAAACTAAGAGGGATAATGTCAGGATCGCCTATTACTTTTCCTGGCCAACACATTGTTAATTTATTAATTGGAATATCAATTTTTGTATTAATTTATTTTTTATGTAGTTCACAGTCAGAAAGTTTCTTTTGGAGCATGATCGCAATTTCTTTTTTAATTGGTGTTCTTTTAATTATTCCAATTGGAGGAGCAGATATGCCCGTAGTAATTTCAATGTTAAATTCTTACTCAGGCTGGGCGGCAGCTGGTATTGGTTTTACATTAGAAAATACAGCGTTAATAATAACAGGAGCACTTGTTGGATCATCTGGTGCAATTCTTTCATATATAATGTGTAAGGGAATGAATAGATCATTCTTTAGTGTGATACTTGGTGGATTTGGGGGAGATGCTAGCGTTAGCAAAGATAAGAAAAAAGATCAAAAGCCAGTTAAGAGTGGTAATGCAGAAGACGCAGCATTTCTTTTAAAAAATGCTTCTTCAGTAATTATTGTACCAGGATATGGTATGGCAGTTGCACAAGCTCAACATGCATTAAGGGAGATGGTAGATACTTTAAAGAAGAATGATATTAAAGTTTCTTATGCTGTTCACCCTGTAGCTGGAAGAATGCCTGGACATATGAATGTTTTATTAGCAGAAGCAAACGTGCCATATGATGAAGTATTTGAATTAGATGATATTAATAATGACTTTGCAAATACAGATGTTGCTTTTGTAATAGGTGCTAACGATGTTACTAACCCTGTCGCAAAAACAGATCCGCAGAGCCCAATTTTTGGAATGCCTGTATTGGATGTTGAAAAATGTAAGTCTGTTTTATTTGTTAAAAGAAGTTTATCCCCAGGTTACGCAGGTGTTGACAATGAACTCTTCTACCGAGAAAATACTATGATGTTATTTGCTGACGCTAAAAAAATGACAGAGGACATAGTAAAAAATATTTAAAAATGCCGAAAACAAAAATCTTCTGTGATATTGCTGACAGTAAGGCAATAAATAAGTTTAATAAAAAATCAATTGTTAATGGTTTTACTACAAATCCAAGCTTAATGAGAAAAGCTGGTGCCAAAAGTTATGAAAAATATTCAAAAATTTTACTTAAAATATGTAAAAAGAAACCAATTTCTTTAGAAGTTTTTGCAGACAATTTTAAAGATATGGAAAAACAAGCTTTAAAAATTAACTCTTGGGGGAAAAATATTTATGTTAAAATCCCTGTAGTAAACAGCAAAGGAAAATTTACTGGTCAATTAATAAGAAAATTAAACAAAAGAAGAATTAAACTTAACATAACTGCTGTTTATACAATCGCTCAGGTTAAGAAGATTAACAAATGTCTTGATAACAAAACCAATTCAATCATTTCAATTTTTTCTGGTCGTATGGCTGATGTTGGGAAAGATCCAGTACCTATTATTAAAAAAGCTGTACAAATGACTAATAAAAAAAATAAGGTTGAAATACTTTGGGCTAGCGTAAGAGAGCCGTATAACTATATTCAAGCCAAGCAATTAGGTTGTCAAATCATCACAATGCCACCTAAAATAATTGAAAAAGTATCTAATTTCGGAAAGTCATTTGATAGACTTACAAAAGATACTGTAATTGCATTTTTAAAAGATAGTAGAAAATCAAAGTTTAGAATTTAGATTTTCTTAAAACAATATATCTGATAAAAAAATTACTTAGTTATGAAAAAAATAAAATATCTTTATAGGCAATTATTAGATTATCTAATATTTAAAAGCTTAAAAAATAGATTCAGAAAGTATCTAAAATCCTATCCTATCATGTCCGGTAGATTATTTGACGTTGGATCCTTAAAGATAATGTTAAATGGAAGATTTGAAAATTATGAATTAATTTCATTAAAAAATAATGTTTTTAATAAAATTAATTCAAAAAATTCAAATGCATTAGATATAGGAGCTAATATAGGAAATCATTCCCTATTTTTTTCAAATCATTTTTTAAATGTATACTCTTTTGAGCCAAGCGAAATTATTTTTGAGCATCTAAAACTGAACATTAGATCTAAAGAAAATATAAAAGCTTTTAAATATGGTGCATCAAATAAAGACCAAAAGAGAATATTATATACTTTATCAAACTCAGATAGTGGACACAGTTCTGTTTTGTACTCGGAAAATTCTAATATTAATTTTGATAATAAAGAAACTATTGATTTGGTAAATTTAGACAATTTTCTTAATAAAAATAATATTAGTAATGTTAAATTTATTAAAATTGATGTTGAAGGCTATGAACTTGAAGTTTTTAATGGAATTCAGGAGTTAATTAAAAAAGATAAACCGATCATTGCATTTGAACACCTTATAAGCGGTTTTAAAAATCATACATCAGATTCAATTAATTTTTTAAGGAAAAATAACTATAATTATTTTTATGAAACAGATTTTGTTAAGAGAAAAAAACATAGGTTTAAGATATTTTATGTTTTTTCAAGTTTAATTCATATTTTTAAAATTATTTTTATTAGAAATTATAATCAAACATATAAAATAAAAAAGATAAATAATTTTGAAACAAAAGATTATCCTATGAT
>CACKGP010000022.1 GCA_902599805.1 uncultured Pelagibacteraceae bacterium | reverse complement strand
TAACGGAGAATTTAGACCGGGCATAGTCCATAGAATTGATAAAGATACAAGTGGTTTAATTGTTGTTGCTAAAAACAATCAAACTCACAATAGTCTCTCAGAGCAATTTAGTAATCACTCAATAAAAAGAAAATATTTGGCTTTAGTTTGGGGTGTAGTAAGACCATTAAATGGAAAGATAATAACTTTAATTACTAGAAGTAAAAAAAATAGACAGCTTATGTCTGTTAGCGAACGTTTGGGTAAGAAAGCAATAACAAACTACAAAACATTAAAAACATACAGTTATAATGAAATACCAAGAATGAGTTTAATTGAGTGTATCTTAGAAACAGGTAGAACTCATCAAATTAGAGTCCATCTTGCTCATAAAGGAAATCCTTTAATCGGTGACAAAAAGTATGGAAAGAAAAAACAAAAATTTAAAAAAATTAATTCAAAATTTGAAAAAATAATTTCCTCTTTTAATAGGCAAGCATTACATGCTAAAAGTTTAGGTTTTTTTCACCCAGTAAAAAAAAAGTTTCTTGATTTTGAATCCAAATTACCTAATGATTTTAAAAAAATACTGGATTTTCTTGACAAATTTGGTAATTGAACAATAAAAATTTATAAATATATATACAGCTATGAATACAAAGTCTGAAATTACTAACGTACCAAGTTTAACAAGTGAGGGTGGTTTATCTGTTTATCTTGCACAGATTAAAAAATTTCCAATACTAGATGCCGAAGAAGAATATATGTTGGCCAAAAATTGGAAAGAGCGTGGTAATCTAAAATCAGCTCATAAACTAGTAACAAGTCACTTACGTTTGGTTGCTAAAATTGCAATGGGTTATCGTGGGTATGGTCTTCCAGTTAATGAATTAATCTCAGAAGGGAATATTGGTTTAATGCAAGCTGTAAAAAAATTTGATCCTGAAAAGGGATTTAGACTAGCAACTTATGCCATGTGGTGGATCAAAGCTGCAATTCAAGAATACGTTTTGAGATCGTGGAGTTTAGTAAAAATGGGTACAACATCTGCCCAAAAAAAACTTTTTTTTAATTTAAAAAAAATCAAACAGCAAATAGCTCCAAACCAAGATGGAGATTTAAAAGATGAGCAAGTTAATGAAATATCAAAAAAACTTGGAGTTAAATCGGATGAGGTTGTGAACATGAATCGTAGAATGATGGGGCAAGAAAAATCTCTTAATGAACCAATTAAAGATGGAGAAAAAGGTGAGTGGCAAGACTGGATTGTAAGTGAAGATTTAGATCAAGAACTTTTTGTGGCACAAAAACAAGAGATGGATGAGAAAAAAACTTTGCTGCACCGATCAATAAAGATTCTCACTGATAGAGAGAGAGAAATTTTACAGGACAGAAAATTATCAAACGAGCCAAAAACATTAGAGGAATTGAGTAAAAAATATAAAATAAGTAGAGAAAGAATAAGACAAATTGAAACTAAGGCTTTCGAAAAACTTCAGAAGGCTATGCTTAACGCGACAAAATCTGAAAATTTGCTTCCAAGAAATTAAGAAAATGGATTTTCAAGTAGAATAGTGTCTTCTCTTTCGGGGCTAGTTGAAATACTTGATATTTTAGCTTCGATGAAATCTTCAAGAGCATAAATATATTTTTTTGCTTTATCTGGAAGGTTTTCAATATTTCTTACACCTTTAGTACTTTCTTTCCAACCTGGAAATGTTTCATAAATTGGTTCGATTTTAAATTGATCTTCTACGCCTGCAGGTAAATAGTCCAATTTTTTACCATTAAGCTTGTACGAGGTACACATTTTAATCTCATCTAATTCATCTAAAACGTCCAACTTAGTCAATGCTATTCCATTAACACCAGATATTTTTATAGTCTGTCTAACCAATACTGCATCGAACCATCCACATCTTCTCTTCCTGCTAGTAACTGTTCCAAACTCCTTTCCTCTTGTGCCTAATAAATCTCCAATTTTATTTTTTTGCTCAGTGGGAAATGGTCCCTCACCTACTCTAGTAGTATAAGCTTTTGTAATACCCAAAACATAACTTTCATTATTAGAACCTAATCCAGATCCTGTTGCGGCTGTTGACGCAACAGTATTAGAAGAAGTTACAAAAGGATAAGTACCATGATCAACATCTAGGAGTATACCTTGTGCTCCCTCAAATAATATTTTTTTTCCTTTTGATTTAAGTTCATTTAATTTTTTCCAAACTGGTTGTGAAAATTTTAAAATTTGTGGTGCTATTTTTAATAAATCTTCTTTTAATTTATCCTTTTTAAAAACCTTCTGTTTTAAACCCTTCCTTAATGCATTGTGGTGTATCAATGCTGCTTCTAATCTTTTATCTAAATTACTTTCTGAAGCTAAATCCATAACTCTAATTGATCTTCTGCCAACTTTATCTTCATAAGCCGGACCTATACCTCTTCTTGTAGTTCCAATTTTTGCGTTTCCAGCAGCGTCTTCTCTTATTTCGTCTATTTCCTTATGATATGGCAATATAAGGTTTGCTGCCTCGGAGAGAATTAGATTATTCTCATCTACTTCAACTCCTTTGGATTTCATTTCTTTTATTTCGTCAATTAAAGCCCAAGGATCTACAACAACACCGTTTCCGATTATAGAAATTTTACCTTCTCTAACAGTTCCAGATGGTAATAATCTCAATTTGTAAGTTTTTCCATCAATGACTAGAGTGTGTCCAGCGTTGTGACCGCCTTGAAATCTAACAACAACATCAGCTTCACTTGAGAGCCAATCAACAATCTTGCCTTTTCCTTCATCTCCCCACTGCGTTCCAACAACTATAACATTTTTCATTTTTTAAATTTATTATCTATATAAATTGAGCTTAAATGATTTATAGGTCCATGGCCCTTTCCATAATTAAGATTGGATCTAATTGACTGATTAACATATTTGATTCCAAGCTCACAAGATTTATTTATACTTTTTCCACATGCAAAAAAAGTTGCAATTGCACTTGATAAAGTGCAGCCAGTTCCATGAGTGTTTTTAGTTTTAATTTTTTTATTTTTAAATATTTTTATTTCTTTTTTATTTAAAAATACATCTTTCATAATTTTAGAGTTTCTATGGCCACCTTTTACTAATACACTTTTAACACCAGAATTAAGCAAAATATTGGCGGCCTTAATCATATCTTCTAAATTTTTAATTTTAGTTTTAGTTAGTACCTCAGCTTCTGGAATATTAGGGGTTATAAGATAAACTTTTTTAATAAGCTTTTCTTTTAATGCTTTAATTGCAGTATCATTTATAAGTTTAAAACCACCTTTGGCAACCATAACTGGATCTAAAATTATTTTTTTAGTTTTAACTTTTTTAAGAGATTTTATTACTGAATTAATCACAACTGGTGAATGCAGCATTCCAATTTTAATTGCATCTGGTTTGATATCTTTTGAAGTAAATAAAATTTGTTTTTCTATTTCTTTAGGTGGAATAGGTACAACAGACTTTACTCCGGTAGTATTTTGAGCAGTAATAGCTGTAACAGCTGTCATTGCATAACCCCCTAATGCTG
>CACKGP010000021.1 GCA_902599805.1 uncultured Pelagibacteraceae bacterium | reverse complement strand
AATAATTTGCCAAATAGTCTATTATTTTTATTCTTATTTTAAATTTCAAAATAAAAAGGTTAGTTTCGCAGTTCCAACTGGTAATTTCGGGGATGTTTTTGCGGGGTACGTAGCTAAAAAAATGGGATTACCAATTGAAAAATTAATAGTTGCAACTAATGAAAATGATATTTTAGAAAGGGTAATTAATACTGGCGAATATAGACCGACTAAAGTAAAACCATCCCTTTCCCCTAGTATGGATGTTCAAATATCAAGTAATTTTGAAAGACTACTTTTTGATGTACTCAATGAAGATGATAAACAAGTATCAATTTTTATGAACAATTTAAAATCTAAAGGTTCTTTTTTATTAAATAAAGAACAGGTTGCCATTATAAAAAAAGATTTCAATGCGAAAAAAATTAATGACAAAGAAACAATTGAAATAATAAAAAATTTTTCAAAAGAATATAATTTTGTCATTGACCCACATACAGCAACTGCGGTTGGTGCCTCCAAAGATATTAAAGATGGTTCTGAAATTGTAATTTTGGGTACAGCTCATCCATATAAGTTTTTAGAAACAATAAAAATGGCAACCTCACAGGAAGTCGAAACCCCAATACAGATAGCACATTTAATGAATAAAAAAGAAAATTATGATATTTTGGAAAACAGAATAAATGATGTGAAAAACTATATATTAGGTAAAATAAAATGAAAATAAAACCTGGTGATAAACTGCCTCATAATGATCTTTTTTATTTAGACGATTCAAACGAAGTAAAAAAAATTTCAACAAACGATCTATTTAAGACCGGAAAGATGATAATTTTAGGAATGCCTGGAGCTTTCACAAAAACTTGTTCAGCAATTCATCTGCCTGGATATGTAAAAAACTATGATCAAGCAAAAAAAAAGGGGGTCGCAAAAATGATTTGTTTATCAGTCAATGATCCAAACGTAATGAAAGCGTGGGGTCAAAATCAAAATGTAGGAAATAAAATATTAATGGTTGGGGATCCTTTTTGTAAATTTACTAAAGCTATTGGAGCTGAAGTGGATAAATCAGCAAAAGGTTTAGGAGTAAGGTCAAATAGATACACAATGTTATTGGAAGATGGAATTGTAAAAAAAATTGAAGAAGAAAAAGAGACAGCAACTTGTGAATTGTCTGCAGCTGAAAATTTTTTGAACAAAATTTAATTATTTAGTTGGAAGTTGATTATTTTTCCAACCAATTTTCTCTCCACCGTCTCCTCTAAAACCATCAGAAACGTTTAAACATTTAAAGCCTTTTTCAGACAATAGTTCCGCTGCTCTTTGGGATCTATTACCTGATCCACACATTACTAGTATTACAGAATTTTTATCAATTTTTAAATCTTCAAATTCTTTTACAAAATTTTCATTTATAATCCTTCCTTGAAACTGGGATGATAAAAAGTATGTTTTAATTCCTATTTTATCACCATCGGGTTTCCCTATTTGGTCCCACTCTTCTTTCGTCCTCACGTCTAACAAAATACTTTTTGGATTCTCTTTTATGAAGTCTTTAATTTTATCACTTGGAATTTGTTTAATCATTTATCTTTTTATAGCTCCCTGTGCAATTTCATCAACAAGATTATTATACTTATTTTGAGCGTGACCCTTTACCCATATCCATTTTATAGAATGTTTTGATGAAAGATTTTTTAATTTTTTCCATAATTCGATATTTTTAACTGGTTTTTTTGAAGCAGTTTTCCATCCATTTTTTTCCCATTTTTTTATCCAAGTTGTAATTCCATCTTTTACGTATGTAGAGTCTGTGTAAATTAAAATTTCAGATTTTTTTTTAAATTTTTGTATCGCCCTAATTGGTGCTAATAACTCCATTTTGTTATTTGTAGTGTTTTTTTCACTACCCGAGATCTCATCTTTAATTTTATCATCTACTAGTATTATAGCAGCCCATCCACCAGGACCTGGATTACCAGAACATGCACCGTCAGTATATATTTTATATCTCATATTAAATTAAATAATCCTCAAAACTTTTTGCATTTTTATGGAATTCTAACCTTTTTAAATATTCTTCGGGATCTTTAATTTTCACAACTGCGTTATCGACTGTATTTATGTAATCAAAAACTCTAGTTAAAAGAAATCTTAAAGCAGCACCTTGGGAAAGAACCTTAATAGCAACCTTTTCATCTTTCGATATTTTTCTAACTTCATTATATCCTTCCATTAATTTTTTTGCTTTTGTTACATTAAAACTTAAATTTTGTTTCAAGCCATCAAAGCATAGTGCATTAAAACATATTGCTATTTCAAAAGCATAAAAGTCATTACATGAAAAATAAAAATCAATAAATCCAGAAAACTTATTATTCTTAAAAAAAATATTATCACTGAATAAATCTGCATGAATAATTCCAGATGGTAAATTTTTTGGCCATTCTTTCTCAATACTAGATAAATTTGCCTCAATTAAATTTGGAAGCTCAGCATGAATTTTATTACACTTGTCCTTAACTTGAGAAAAAATACTTCTCCAAGATCTGACTGATAAATCATTATTCCTTGTGAATTTAAAATTTTTTGTAATTTGATGCATCCTAGCAATTTGGTTTCCAACAATCTTGCATTCAGAAGGTGATAAATTACTTTTTGATTTTCCATCTAAAAAACTAACGATCATAAATTTTTTATCATTAAAATCCGATATATAGTTATTATCCTTATTTGATATAGGTTTTGGACAAACAAAACCATTTTTACTAAGTTCGATCATTAAATTTGAAAAAAAGGGTAAATCAGTTTCCTTAACTCTTCTCTCATAAATTGTTAAAATATATTTACCCTTTTCAGTTTCAATAGAATAATTTGTATTTTCAATACCTTCTTTAATACCCTCAAATTTTTTAAGTTTACCCAGTTTATAATTTAATAAAATATTATTAATCTCTTCTTGTTCCAATTTTGTGTATACAGCCATTTAACTCACTTCTTTTGGCAGTTTAAAAACTACTTTTTCATTTGCAGTAACAATTTCTTCAATTGAAACATTCATACTCTCTTTTATTTCAGAAATAAAGTTTTGCACTAATTCTTCAGGCGCCGATGCACCAGATGAAAGACCAATAGTCTTACAATTTTTAATTTTATCTATTGGAACTTTTTTACCATAAAAAATTAATTCCGAATTTTCACATCCAGATTTTTTTGCCACTTCAACCAATCTTGCTGAATTTGATGAATTTCTACTTCCTAAAACAAAAAACATCTCACAATTTGGAGCAATTTTTTTAACCGCTGATTGCCTATTAGTTGTTGCGTAGCAAATATCTTCTTTAATTGGTCCCTTTATTTCTGGAAATTTTTGTTTCAACGCATTAATAATTTCTTTTGTATCATCAACCGATAGTGTTGTTTGAGTAACATAAGCAACTGGTTTTGAAAAACTTAAATTTTTAACATCCCCAACAGTCTCGACAAGCTTAATAGAATCTTTTGGTAGTTGTCCCATTGTGCCAATAACTTCTGGATGATTTTTATGACCAATTAGAATAATATCAAAATTCTTCTTAAATAGCTGTTCTGTTTCTCGGTGTACCTTCGAAACAAGTGGGCAAGTAGCATCAACATAAAATATTTTTTTTGATTTTGCCTCCTCAGGTACTTCTTTCGGTACACCATGTGCTGAAAAAATAACTGGTCTAGATACATCTTTTATTTCAGATAACTCCTCCACAAAAACGGCACCTAATTTTTTTAAGGACTCGACTACATTTTTATTATGAACTATCTCATGTCTTACATAGACTGGAGAACCATATTTATCTAAAGCTTTTTTTACTATCTCTATAGCTCTATCAACGCCAGCACAAAATCCTCTTGGAGCAGCTAAATAAATTTTAATTTCGTTTTTCATTAATTTCTAACAAATATTCCAACAATATATGCGGAAAAGTAAGTGACGCCAAACCAATAAATATAACCTTGATGATCACATCATTTAAACCATAGGATTTTGATAATAAAATGCTAGCTATTAAATATAAAATTGCTGTTACAACCGTTAAAGGTAAAGCTTT
>CACKGP010000020.1 GCA_902599805.1 uncultured Pelagibacteraceae bacterium | reverse complement strand
ATTTTAGCTAAAAAGTTTGATAAAGAAGCTTTAAAAATTTTGCTATCGAAAAAGAAATTAATATTGATCGATATATCAAAATTCAAATTAACTTCTGATAATCAAATAAAAAGTTTTGATAATTCTTTCTTAATTCAAGATAAAAATCATGAAATTTTCAATTATAATAAACTAAAATTTGTTACAAAATTAAAACCCTCTAAAAGAGAATTAAAATGTGCTGAATTTGCCATGAATGTGTGTAAATTTGTTAAGTCAAATTCAATTGTTGTTACAAAAGATTTTTCTACAATAGGTATTGGAGCTGGGCAGCCAAGTAGAATAGATAGTTGCAAAATTGCAGTGGAAAAGGCTAGAACTTTTCAGCCAAAAAAAATGAGAAATTCTATAGCAGCCTCAGATGCTTTTTTCCCTTTTCCAGATGGTATAAAGAAATTAGTAAAATCTGGTGTAAAGTTAATAATTCAGCCTGGAGGCTCAATTAGAGATAAAGAGTCAATTCTTGTTGCCGACAAAGCAAAAGTTAAGATGGTTTTTACTGGAACAAGACACTTCAATCATTAAGAAATTCTATCTACTTTAGCCGCTAACACAAAGTCACTTTCATGCAAACCTTTAATGGCATGAGTGAAAATTTTAATTTTAGCATAACCCCAGCCAAACCAGATATCTGGGTGATGTCCCTCTGTTTCAGCGATCTGACCTACTTTATTTACGAAGTTTTGGCTTTCCAGAAAATTTTTAAACTTGAACTCTTTGATTAAGTAATAAGTTTTATTATCATCAGCCTTCACATCCCATCCATCTACTTTTTTGAGATATTTGTGAATTTCATTAGTATCAAAACTTGGGATACCTCCCTCACAAGGAATACATTTTTTGTCTGCTAAATCTGTCATAGTTATAAATATGGAGCGGGAGAAGGGAATTGAACCCTCGGCCTAAACGTTGGCAACGTTTCGCTCTACCACTGAGCTACTCCCGCACCTCGAACATTATATTACAATAATTTTCAACTGGTCAATAAACTAATTTGGCTTATTCATTGAGATGAAAAAATCTGCGTTATTTTTTGTATTTTTAAGCTTAGATATTAGAAATTCTATACCATCCATTGTGCCCATTGGGCTAATTATTCTTCTAAGTACATTCATTTTTGTAAGATCTTCTTTTTTAAATAACAATTCTTCTCTTCTTGTTCCTGATCTTGTGATGTCTACCGCTGGATAAATTCTTTTGTCGGCAACTTTTCTATCTAATATAAGCTCTGAGTTACCTGTTCCTTTAAATTCTTCAAATATAACTTCGTCCATTCTACTTCCAGTATCAATCAAAGCTGTTGATATGATTGTTAAAGAACCGCCTTGCTCTACATTTCTTGCTGCACCAAAAAATCTTTTTGGTCTTTGCAGCGCATTTGCATCAACACCTCCAGTTAAGACTTTACCAGAACTTGGTACTACAGCGTTGTAGGCTCTTCCTAATCTCGTAATCGAGTCCAGAAGAATAACGACGTCCTTTTTATGCTCTACTAATCTTTTTGCTTTTTCAATCACCATTTCAGCTACTGCAACATGCCTCGAAGCTGGTTCATCGAATGTAGAACTAATAACTTCACCTTTTACGGTTCTTTGCATGTCTGTAACCTCTTCAGGTCTTTCATCAATTAGCAATACCATTAAATAACATTCAGGATGATTGGCTGCTAAAGAATGTGCTATATTTTGTAAAATTATAGTCTTTCCTGCTTTTGGAGGTGAAATAATCAATGACCTTTGTCCTTTACCAATTGGGCTAACAAGATCTATGAGTCTTGCGGTTTGATCTGGTTTTTTTTCTGCTACATTTTTTTCAACTTCCATTTTTAATTGTTGATTGGGATAAAGAGGTGTGAGGTTATCAAATGCAATTTTATTACGTCCCTTGTCTGGGTCTTCAAAATTTATCTGATTTACTTTTAACAAGGCAAAATATCTTTCTGCATCCTTCGGTGCTCTGATTTCTCCTTCAACAGAATCTCCTGTTCTGAGACCAAATCTTCTTATTTGACTTGGACTTACATAAATATCGTCTGGGCCAGGTAAGTAGTTCGACTCTATAGCTCTTAAAAAACCAAAACCATCTTGTAATACCTCTAAGACACCGCCTCCTGTAATTTGTTCATTTTTATCAGCAAGCTTTTTTAAAATAGAAAATAAAATCTCTTGTTTTCTCAATGTACTTGGATTTTCAATTCCAAGTTTTTCGGCCTGAGAAATGAGCTCTGATGGCGTTTTCTTTTTTAGTTCTTGTAAGTTCATAGTGATTATTTTTTTGAGGTAAGTAATATTAATATAGTTAATTAAATAATTTTTTCAAGTCTAAATAGGCTTAAAAACCACTAAAAATATAATAATTATTAGCAAGATTGTAGGGACTTCATTAATAATTCTAAAAAATTTAGGTGAATGCTCATTTCTATCGAAGCTAAAATTCTTCAAACAATTAAATAAAAAAAAGTGATAAAAAGTAAGTGATAACACGAGCAACATTTTAGCTATTAACCAAAGCTCCCCAAAAGATTGCAAGCCTATCGAATGAATTAATATTAAACCAAATAACCACGATAGAATCATAGCTGGATTCATTATGTAAACAAATAATCTTCTTTCCATAATCTTAAAGGTGTTTTTCACTTCGTCACTTTTACTTTCTGAATGGTAAACAAAGATTCTTGGTAAATATAACAAACCTGCCATCCAAGATATAATAGCAATTAGGTGCAAAGATTTAAAAAGTAAATAAAAATTCATTTTAGATAAATTTTTCTGCTAAATGCTGTAGCAAAACTATATGATCATCATTGTCGTTTAAACAAGGCACAACATCAAAATTTTTCCCACCATTTTTTATAAAGCTTTCTTTACCTTGGATGGAAATTTCTTCTAAAGTTTCGACACAATCCGATGAAAACCCAGGACAAATCACTAATATATTTTTTTTACCCTCTTTTGGTAAATTTTCTAATGTTTTATCTGTATATGGTTGAAGCCATTCTTGGGGACCAAATCTTGATTGAAATGTAGTTTTAATTGGAATTTTCTTAAATTTTTCAGATAACAACCTTGACGTTTTTTGGCAGTAGCAATGATAAGGGTCTCCTTTGTTAAAATATTTTTTTGGTATTCCATGGTACGATGCTACGATAAGATCCGGTTCCCAACCTAATTCTGATATTTTTTTTTCAAGACTATTTTTTAAAGAATTAATATATAAAGGTTCGGACTCATAATGAGGTATAATTTGTAGACTAGGCTGCCATCTCATTCCCATAAGAGTTTTGTAAACTTCGTCACAAACTGTAGCTGTTGTGGCTGCAGCATACTGGGGATACAAAGGTAAAACTACAATATTCTCACATCCTGATTTTTGTAAATTTTTAAGTTTACTTTTAATACTAGGATTACCGTATCTCATAGCAAAGTCCACAATTAGATTTTCGTTTCCCATTTTTTCTGATAATTTTTTTGTTTGCATTATTGTGTAATATCTTAGCGGTGACATGTTTTCTTTTTGCATCCAGATTTCTTTATAGGCTTTAGCAGTTTTAGATGGTCTTAAGTTTAAAATGAATAAATTCAGTATTATTTGCCACAAAATTGGATTAACTTCTATAACTCTTCGGTCAGATAAAAATTCTTTTAAATATTTTCTTATGTCAAACCAATTAGTTGAATCTGGTGTCCCAAGATTGACTAATAGCAATCCTGTTTTTCCAAATTTTACAGCTGGATGATCTGGTTTCATTTAAAATCTCTCACTAAATTAGTAACAAATTTTATTTTTTCTGGGTTTGTTTCAGGTAAAACACCATGACCTAAATTAAATATGTATGGTCGATCACGGAAAATATCTAAATATTTCTTTACTTCTTTTTCAATAAATTCATTTTTTTCCAAAAGGGTTTTTGGATCTAGTCCTCCCTGAATTACAACAGAACTGATTTCTTCTTTTACCCATAAGGGATCAACTTCATAATCTATACTTAAACAATCGGGCTTAACTTTGTTTGAGAATTCAGCATATTTTTTTTTAATGCCTCTCGGAAAACATATTACTGGAGTATTGAGTGACTTTGTAAAATTAACGATTTTTTTTGTTGGTTTATAACAAAACTTTTCGAGCTGTTCCTGGGGAAGAAGACCGGCCCATGAATCAAAAATTTGTATTACATTTGCGCCAGCCTCAACTTGGTTTTTAATATGTAAACAAATCACATTAATCAATTTCTCAATTAAATCATCATTTAAGTCTTTATTATTTGTTATCTTATTAAAATTAAAACTTCTTTTGGGTGATTCAAGGTTGAACATATATAAAAGTAATGTCCAAGGCGCCCCAACAAATCCGATCAAACTTTTACCTTTAATCTCCTTTTTTACTTTTTGTATTGCCATATAAACAGGCTTGAGTTTTTTAGTAAATTCTGTGTTATTTATCTCCATTATTTTCTTTAGGTTTGTATTTTCCAACAACGGACCATGTCCTTTCTTGAATTTTACATTTTGACCGAGACCATACGGTATCATTAAAATGTCAGAGAATATTATTGCAGCATCTATATCAAACCTCTTTATAGGTTGTATCGTAATTTCTTTTGCTAACTCACTATTTAAACACAATTTAATAAAATCTGAATTTTGT
>CACKGP010000019.1 GCA_902599805.1 uncultured Pelagibacteraceae bacterium | reverse complement strand
TAATTTCTGCAAAAACTGGTAAACAAATTTTAGATTTAGAAACGTTTCCATCATTATTAAAAACAAATTCTAAAACCAATGTAAGTGTTGATAAAATTAAAAAAAATGTGTACTTTGTAACTTCTTCAGCAGAAATTTATTCTTTAAATTATAAAAATAGAAACATAAACTGGTTATTTAGTTTAACCGCAGGAAGTACTGATCAGCAAACTGATCTTTTTTTTTCTTCTCCAATAGTTTACAAAAACAATCAAATTATTTTAAGTAGTGCTATATCTACTTTCTCAATGAATTCAAATGATGGTAGATTAAACTGGGAAATACCAGTTGAAAGTAATATTTTACCTATTCTAATTGGAGACAACATTTATCTTTCTTCAAAAGATGGTTTTATTTTAAACGTTGAAAAAAATAGTGGCAAGGTAATTTGGTCAAAAAAAATATTTAAGAAATTAAAAAAATTAAGTTATGAAAAGACTGGTGATGTAACTTCTACTTTATTCTTATCTAATAAACTTTTTCTGACAACTGAAAATGGTTACTTTATATTTTTGAATTTTGAGACAGGTAAAATAATTAGTTATACAAAAGTTGCTAAAGGTTTTTTAACAAAACCAATAGTAAATGATGGAAAAATTTTCATTATAGATACCAAAATGAGAATATTGCAGTTCAATTAATTCTAATTACTTGATTTACTACTTAGTAATGATAACTGAGTTATTTTATCATCTTTGATTTGATCAACTAAATCAACTGGGTAATCACCTGTAAAGTAATGATCAGTCAATTGTGGATACGTCTTGTTTCTACTTTCACGAAAAATTGCTCTATAGAGACCATCAATACTTAAAAATTTTAGCGAACTAGCCTCAATATGTTTACACATTTCATTTAAGTTTTTGTTTGCTGCTAGCAGTTCCTTTCTTGAAGGCATATCTATTCCATAAAAATCTGGATATTTAATTGGAGGAGATGCTATTCTTACATGAACTTCTTTTGCTCCTCCGTCATATAACATTTTGACAATTTTTGAGCACGTAGTACCTCTAACAATAGAATCATCGATTAATATAATTGATTTATTTTTTATAGAAGATTTATTTGAACTAAGTTTCAATTTTACTCCAAAACTTCTAATATTTTGTTTTGGTTCAATAAAAGTTCTTCCAACGTAATGATTTCTTATTAATCCAAGTTCAAACGGCATTTTTTTATGTTGGCTATATCCAATAGCCGCAGGCACACCTGAGTCAGGAACCGGAACTACTATATCACCCACATCATCAGATTCTTTTGCTAATTCGTAACCAAAGTCTTTTCTATATTCATAAGCGCATTTTCCCTGCAAATAACTATCTGGTCTTGAAAAATATACATACTCAAAAACACATGGCCTAGCTTTCTTTTTGGTAAAAGGCTTTATACTTTTAAGATTATTATTTTCGATTACGATAATTTCCCCATTTTCGATTTCTCTAATAAATTTTGCACCAATTATGTCAAACGCACATGTCTCAGACGCTAAAACATATGAATTTTTTATTTTACCTAAAACTAAAGGACGTATTCCTAATGGATCACGAGCACCAATCAATTTCTTATTACTCATCATGACTAATGCATAACCACCCTGGACTTGGAAAAGTGTATCTATAATTTTATCAATCATTTTAGCTCTTTTTGATTTGGCAATTAATTGTACAACAGTTTCAGTATCAGACGTAGTCCTGAAGATCGCACCATCTTTGACCAGCTTATCTCTAAGTTTTAAAGCGTTAGTAAAATTTCCATTATGAGCAACACTTATGCCTCCACTATAAATATCAGCAAAAAAAGGCTGAATATTTCTAAGAGATGTCTCACCAGTTGTTGAGTAACGATTATGACCAATTGCTGATTTACCGGGTAATTTTTTTAAGATTTCATTATTAGTAAAATTGTCTCCTACTAAACCATGTCTCTTCTCTGAGTGAAAATTTTTTCCGTCAAATGATACAATTCCACAACCTTCTTGTCCTCTATGCTGTAAGGCATGCAGACCTAAAGCAGTAATTGTTGAAGCATCATTAAAGTCATGAATACCAAAAACACCACATTCTTCTCTAATTTTTTTTTGTTTAAATATTTTCAATTTCTTCTTTTGTTTCTTTTATTTCATCTCTACTTGGAAATTCTTCAATTAACAACCTGCTTCCTTTTTCTACAATCGCAAAAGAAAGAGATTTATTTAATGACATATCCCATTTTTCATAAGAATAAAACCAATTAACCACTGTAAATATACAAACAGTAAAAACATATCCCTTAAAAATACCAAAGAAGAAACCAAATGATTTATCCACAGATCCAACTCCAGTATATGAAAAAAGTTTACCCAACGTTTTTCCAGTAAGAATCAGCATAAAAAGTGAGACTATGTAAATAAATATTCCTAAACCAATTCCTGATATAAACTTGTTATTAAAATAATCTGTAATGTATGGTTCTAATTTTGGAACTAAAATTATAGTTATAATGAGTGCTAATACCCATTTTAAAAAAGACATCAGGCTTAAAAAAAAACCTTTAACAAAACACTGAAAAGAAAAATAGATAACAAAAGATAAAAAAATAATATCAAATAAAACGATATTTTCCTTAACAAATGCAATTAGGCTATCAAACATTCCCGAAAGGTTTAAAAGTTAATATCAATTTTGGCAAAAGAGTTAATACAGAAAGCATTGCTAAAAGCATAGCAATTCCAGTGAAAACCCCAAAATAGATTGTTGGTATAAAATTTGAAAGTACTAGTATTGAAAATCCAAATACAATCGTTATTGAAGTATTTAATATTGCTACCCCTACTGTATTATGACATTTATCAAGAGTTAAATAATAATCATTATTTTTTTCAAATTCTTCTTTGAATCTATAAATATAATGAATACTGTTATCTACGGCTATACCTATTGTAATTGCGGCTATCGTAATTGTCATCATGTCTAAAGGTATTTCCAATAATCCAATTATACCTAAAATTAAAAATGCAGCCATAAAATTTGGAACTACACCAATTAATGCAAGTGTTATATTTCTGAAAAGAATTAAAAACATTAATGTGATACCTGCCATTACTACTCCTAAAGTTAATATTTGAGATTTAAATAAACTTTGAAGAAGATTATTAAACAATATTAATACACCTGATAATTTAAATTCTTTATCTTCTAAACCTATTTCATTTCTTAAATCGTAATCAATTTTTTTTAGTAATTCATTTCTTCTTAGATCTTCCTTGGAGTCCATTATTCTTAAACCAATCCTAGCCTCATTATTTTTTATTGAGATATATGGATCAATTACCTCTTTTTTTATAGAGTCTGGTAATTTTGTATACAAAACTCCCATCTCAAGTCCTTGAAGTTTTTTTCCATCATTCAAGTCTTCAGCAACTCTTACAATTGATGCGAAAGATATAACCTTGCCAACTGAATCTAGGCTATCAAGATAATCATGCACTTTTGTAATTTTATCAATTTTATCTCTCGTAAACCAATACTTCGAGTCGTCTTCGTCTTGTTCACCCCAGTCATCATCATCGTCATCAGACTTAACTTTTTCAGGAAATTTAATTATTATATTTAAGGGTGTAGTGCCTCCTAATTTATTGTCAATTAACTTCATCCCTTTATAAATTTCTGTTTCTTTATTAAAATAATTAATAAAACTATTCTCCACTTCAAGTTTTGTTATTCCAATTACACTTACAATTATTACTATCAAAGCAGATGAAAATATAATTTTTGTATTGTTCTTAGATACTTTTGATAAAAATGAAGTTATCTTTGATTTTTTTTGATCTTTGTAACTAATATTTTTTTTACTCAAAATGGTTAATACTGAAGGTAACAAAGTAAAAGTAATGAACATTGACACCAACAAACCAACAGTCATCATCCAACCAAAATCAATAATTGGTTTAATTTCACTAAAAATTAAAGATAAGAACGCACAAATTGTTGTGAGCACAGTATAAAATATTGGCCAAAACATTTTTTGTGAAGTCCAAATAAGAGCTTCGCTATTTGGGACTTCAGGATTATCTTTTCTATATTGTAAATATCTCACGCTCATATGAATATTCATAGCCATTGTTAAAATTAGCATCAGTGCTATAAAATTTGATGATATTACTGTTACTTTCCAACCTACTAAACCTAAAAAGCCAATCATAATAAAAACAGAAAAAAAACAGCTTAATAATGGTATGACAACCCATAACAAATTTCTAAAAACAAACCACAATGTAAAAACAATAAATAAAAATACCCCTCCACCAAAAACTACAATATCATTTTTTATAAAAGTCATCATATCATCAGCAATCATTGGTATACCGCCAAGATGAATTATTGGATAAATATCTGATTTTGCCCTTTTTACTTTACCTGGAGGAGGATGATTTTTTATTATTTTTCTTATTTCATTTATATTTTCATGATTTTGTTTATTAAAATATCTCTTATAACTATCGTATTCTTTTAAAAAAGCTTTATAAGAATTCTTTTCATTTGCTGTTAATTCTCCTTTTGATTTTCTTTCTAAATACTCATTTTTAGTTTTTATATATTCTGAAAGTTTTTTGTCAGGTTTGATATAAACTAATATTCCACTGGTTTGACCATCTTCGCTTATAACAAAATTCTTATATATTGGACTTTCAGTTATTTCCTTAAAACCTCTATTTAGATTAACATCTGCGCTGGATAAAGTTTTAAAGTTTCTAATCCTTTCTGATAAAGGATCGTCATTATTCTTAAGCAGCGGAACATCTAAAATTGTAATTACATTATCTACCCAATCGAGATTTTCTAGTGAATTTTTTAATAATCCAATATTTTTAATAGTATTCTCTGATTTAAAATCATATTCTTCTTGAGGTTGATGGGTATAAGTTAAGACCAAAAAATCTTTAGTACCATATTTTTTGTTAACTTCTCTCAAGTATTTTAAGTCTGGATCGTTCTCAAGAAGCAGAGTATCCGAAGAGGCATCTAATTGAAAATTTTTTGAATAATATCCAAAAGTTAAAAGTAGAATCAATAGTAAAGCCAAAGTAAACTTTGGACTCTCTATTATTAGTTTTTTGTATAATTTATTAAACAACACTATTATGAGATATAACGTAAAAGGAAAGAATTTAAAATTATATATTTTTTAATTTTTTTGAGCGTCTTTGAACTTAGTGTAAATAGCCTCAAATTCAACTTTTACATTTCCAGTTGGTCCGTGTCTTTGCTTTCCGATTATTATGTCTGCAGAACCTAAAATTTCGTTCATTTTTGATTGCCATTCCGCATGTTCAATGCTACCGAGTTTAGGTTCTTTTCTTTCCAGATAATATTCTTCTCTGTAAACAAACATAACCACATCAGCATCTTGCTCGATAGATCCTGATTCTCTTAAATCAGATAACTGAGGTCTTTTATCATCCCTTTGCTCTGCCGCTCTAGAAAGCTGAGAAAGTGCTAGTACAGGAACATTTAGTTCTTTAGCTAAAGCTTTTAAACCCTGAGTAATTTCTGAAATTTCTTGAACTCTACCATCGTATCGTCTTGATCCTGCCGACATTAACTGAATGTAGTCTACAACAATTAAATCTAGTCCAAATAATCTCTTAATTCTTCTAGCTCTATTTGATAATGTTGAAATAGTAATAGCGGGTGTTTCGTCAATTAACATTGGAAGTTCATGTATACTTCTAGAAGTTTCTATTAATCTGTTCATTTCATCCTCAGTAATTTTACCTCTCCTTATATCGTTTGATTTAATTTTTGATTGTTCTGAAACAATTCTTGTTGAAAGTTGTTCTGAAGACATTTCTAAAGAAAAAAAAGCAACTACAGATTTTTTGTTATCATCTGAATTTTTTTTTGCAGCATGGAAAGCTATATTGGTGGCCAAAGCGGTTTTACCCATTGAAGGACGTCCCGCAATAATAATTAAATCTGATTTATGAAGTCCGCCTAGTCTTTCATCAAGGTCAGTTAGCCCTGTGGGAATTCCAACTATCCCCTGATCATTTTTCATGGCATTAGTTGCCATTTCTAAAGTTTGGTCTAAAGCTTTTCCAAATTGTGAAAAAGATTGACTAAAAGTTCCTCGCTCAGCTAAATCAAACAAAAGTTTTTCAGTATTTTGAATTATTTCGTCTCCTGAAAGTTCAAGGGACTCATCCATAGACTCATCCGATAAATTTTCAGAAATTTTTATTAACTCTCTTTTAACAAATTTTTCATGAATTATTTTTGCGTAGTCAATACATTGTCTTACAGACGAGGAAAATCTTGTAAGTTTTACAAGGTACTCCGTACCCCCGACTTCTGATAAATTGTTCTCGTTTTCAAAAGCACTTTTTAAGGTGATTGGATTTGCTATCATCCCCTTATTATGTAATTTTTCAATTTGTTGATAAATCTTTGAATGCAGAGGATCATAAAACTCTTTTTCATTTATGATATTTGCAATTTCATCAATAATGTCGTTATTTACAAGTACAGAACCTATTAATGTTTGCTCTGCTTCAATATTTGAGGGTAATTTTATTTCTTTTGAAATCGGTTTAATCTGTAAATTGTCCATTTAAATTCTAATTTACACCAGTAAAACTATTTTTGTAAAAACAAAAGTTATTAACTTTTTTCTTTGGCTGTGGAAAATTTAATTATTTTTTTAAAGTCTTTTTTTCAACCGATACACGTAATTCAGCAATTAAATCAGAGTGTAAATTTATTGTAATGGGAAATTGACCAATTTTATTTATCTCTTTTTTAATGTCTATTTGGGATGGGTGGATAGTCTGTTTAAAATTATCTGAGAAGTATTTTGATATTTCTTTTGGTTTAATTGCACCATACAAGTCACCATTTTCCTTAGTTTCTTTATTAAAAATAATGATTTTCTTTTTTATTTTCTCATAAACTTCTTTTGCTATTTTTTTCTGTTCTGAGTTCTTTTTATTAATTTCAGTCCTTTTTTTGTTAACAAATTCTATATTTTTTTTATCTGCTCTAAGTGCTTTACCAAACTTTATGAGAAAATTTCTTCCGTAACCATCTTTCACATTTACGACTTGGCCAATATCTCCTAAGTTCCTAATTTTTTCTAGTAATATTATTTCCATTAAATAAGTCCCAATACTTTTGCTCTTTTTATAGCAGTAGACAATTCTCTTTGCTTAAACTGACTTACCGAAGTTATTCTTGAAGGTAAAATTTTGCCTGTATCAGATGTATATCTTTTTAATAATTTAATGTTTTTGTAGTCTACTATTGGGGAATTTTTTTGGGATAGTGGACAACTTCTTCCAAATTTCATTTCTGGTTTTTGAAAAAGAGTCAATTTGTTCTGGGAACCAAACTTCTTACCTTTTTTATTTTTTTTATCTCTTCGCATATAAATCTATTTTTTTACTCCAAAATACTCATTTTCTAAATCTAATTTATTATATTTGACAGTCAAATA
>CACKGP010000018.1 GCA_902599805.1 uncultured Pelagibacteraceae bacterium | reverse complement strand
TATAAATAGCCAATAAAGCTTAAAAAAAGAAAAAAATTAATTATCCAATGTTCTAATTCAAGGAAATTCAAAAGTGTTTTATTTACCATTAAAGTTTCAAAAATTTTTAATGTTTCATCAAAATGAAAAAAAAGCGGCGCAAAGATAATCAATGATCCTTTAATTAAATAAAAAAATTGATCTAGGAATGAATTTCCACCATGTAAAAACGAAGTATCTTCAAGTCCGAAATGATAAGAAGCAACAATTAAAAAAGCCAATAAAGTGTAAGTACTATATAAACTCCAAATAAAAATTACTAATCCAGATATAATAATATAAATTAAAAAAAAAATAGCCTTATTGTTTACACTATAGATTTTGAGTAATTTGTTTGCCTTATAATTATCCAAAGCTCCATGCGACATTCCAATTGACAAAATAAAAAATAAACAAACAAATAAAATAACTAACTCATTTAAAGATGAAAAAAAATCTTTACCTATTAAAGCAAAAATTGATAATCCAACAGTTAGTAATGTGAACAAGAATGTATGTTTGCCGTATATTTTTTTTATCATTTTAATTGAAAATAGATTTAATAAATATCCATTTTGGCATTTTTAAAATTATAGATATATCCTCAATAGTATTACTTTTATTTGATAGAAACTTAATAGCTGTTCTGTATGAGGTATTGAAAATTTTTGAGAATATATTTGGCATTTTTTCCGGATGTTTCTTTAAAACTCTAAGAAAAATCTCGTCTAAAAATCTATATTTCTTACCAATTTCAAAAACTTTTGTTATTTCAATATTTTCAATATTCTTACGAATATATTTTGAATGTTCTTGAATATTTAAAAAGGTATAACCTGTACTGAGTCTTGTCATACCACCAGCAGTTCCAATATTAATTTTATTGTTTTCTTTTCTATTTATCGGATAAAAAAGTGGGATAGCGCCTTCTTCCCTATAATTAATTTTATAGTCTTTGATACCCAAATCATTTAAATAAATTTTTATTTGAGATTCATAATCTTTTAAAGAATCATTTTTTTTCGATAACCATGTGCTTTCAATCATTGCTTTATTTTTACTAAAAGGCAAAACATAAAAGAAATGAACCCCATTTCTCTGTTCACAGTTAAAATCCATTAAATTAACGGTACTCTCATTAAAACAATTTTCTCTTGTTTCAATTTCTACACCATGAAAAAGTTGCCAAAGATTAGTATCATTGTCTTCGTTTACAGAGGGTAAGCTATTAAATATAAATGACTTGCTAGTATTTAAGTCATTAATATTTTTAAAAAATTTTATGTTTTTATTTTTTTTTAATCGTGTATTTATTTTTTCATAAAAAAGGCCACTATCTATACTTTCGTATGGAAATTGATTACATTTGATAACTTTTGTTTCTGAATCAGTTTTTATAGAAAACTGCTTCCAACTTTTTTTAATACAGTCGTTAAAATTATGTTCATTAACTTTCCAAAATGACCAAGTTTTATCTCTTTTATATTCTTCTCTAGTTTCAACAATCGCAAGTGTTTTTTCATTAAGTTTATTATGAATTTCAAGTTCGTAGGCTAAAGATAAGCCAGCACAACCACCACCTATTATTACAAAATCATATTCTTTCATTTAAACCTATATCTTCATTTATTAAATTATATTCAAATTCCTTTTCGTATTTTTTTTTCTTAACAAAGAAAAGTATTATCAAATCTTTTAATGAAAAAAGTGTTTGAATTACTTTTCCAAAGTTAGAAACATAAATTTTTCCAGCTTGTCGATAATGGTTAATATCTTTTTGATTACAAATTTTTTTACCTATTTGTCTATAAACTCTTCTAGCAACTATTATCGAAAAACGACTATTCAGAGGTATATCTCTAATACCTTGAAAAGAGCTATCATAAAAAGACTCGGCTTTTAAAATTATATTTTGAATACTTTTAAAAACGTCGTTGGAACTTTTTATCAAATAAAATCTATTTTTTTTTTCATCTTCAACGACATCCCTCGCGATATTGGTCAATTGCATTGCTATCCCCAAATCAATAGCTCTCTGTAAAGATTCTTTTTTCTTAACACCAAATATTTTTGCCATCATTAAACCAACTGTTCCTGCTACCCTATAGGAATAAATCAATAACTCTTTTTCTGTTTCTATCCTGACTTCCTTTTTTAAATCAGAATAAATCCCGTCAAATAAATCCTCGACAATTTTTTTTGAAATATT
Organism: uncultured Pelagibacteraceae bacterium; assembly: GCA_902599805.1. GTDB lineage: Bacteria > Pseudomonadota > Alphaproteobacteria > Pelagibacterales > Pelagibacteraceae > Anoxypelagibacter. The sequence continues at coordinate 5,633 of CACKGP010000018.1, read as the reverse complement.
TTTCTCATTCATTAAATCCCACATATTTTTTATAACACCATCATCTTTATTTCTTTGCTCAAACTTTTTTCTAAATTCCCCAAGTTCTTTTTTTTTAGTTTCTAGATCTTTATTTTGGTCAGCAATGTTATCTATTGTCCGACAAAAATCATATAAAACAGAACATTTATAATAGATTTTTTTTGGTAAAAAGAAACCAGACCAATTAAATGATTTTGCGTAAATAGATAAATAATTTTTTGTATTCATTATAAAATTTTATCTAAAACCTTAGCCGATGAGATTACACCTGGCATACCAGCGCCAGGGTGGGTTCCAGCTCCCACAAAAAACAAATTATCGAAAACTTCTGATTGGTTATGAAATCTAAAATAAGCAGATTGAGAAAATTTAGGTTGAATAGAAAATCCAGAACCATGAAGAGTGGCTAAATCTTTTTCGAAGTAGTCTGGTGTTAGATAAAAATCACTTACTACATTTTCTTTAATTCCAGGCAAAACAGATTTATCCATTTTATCTAATATTAAATCTTTGAATTTTTCACCCTCATTTGACCAATTAATATTTGATAAATTATTTGGAACTGGAACTAATACATAAAAGGCATCTTGACCATTTGGAGACATATTTGGATCTGTTGCTGATGGCCGATGTAAATAATAGCTTATGTCTTGTGATAAAACTTTTTTTTCAAAAATTTTTTTTAGGTGTTCTTCGTAAGATTTTCCAAAATAAATTGTATGATGAGCTACATTTTTGTATTGTTTTTTTGAACCAAAATAATAAACAAAAAGTCCCATCGAATAATCCATTCTTTTCATTTTTTGTTTAAATAAAAAATTATAATTATCTTTAGACTTTATTAAATTTTTATATACATTTGGTGGATCAGAGTTACAAACAACATAATCACAATCAATGATTTTTGACTTATTAATTTTCACTGCTTTAACATCTTTATTTTTTGAAATTATTTCAGTAACTTCTGCACCTTTAATAACTCTTATATTTTCTTCCTCCATTAGCTTCTCAAGGGCCTTTACCACAGACCCAGTACCACCCATTGAATAATGGATACCCCACTTTTTCTCTAAAAATAGAATAAGCGCATATATCGACGTAGTAGTAAAAGGATTTCCACCTACAAGAAGAGGATGCATGCTAAAAACTCTCCTTAATTTTTCATTTGATATATAGTTTGAAACTAATCCATAAACTGACTTATAACTTTTTAAATTTAATAAAGATGGAATTTGTTTAATCATGAATGAAAAGTTATTAAATGGTTTATCTGATAGATCTGTAAAACCCTTATCAAAAATTTTTTCTGTAAACTTTACCAGTTTATTATATCCTTCATAATCTTTCTCTGAAAATTTCTTAATTTCTTTCTCCATTGATTTTTCGTTACCTGAATAATCAAAAGTTTCACCATCATTGAAAACAAAACGGTACCATAAGTCTAAAGGAACTATTTTTACATAATTAGATATTTTTTTGTTAAATAATGAAAATAATTCTTCTATTAAATAAGGGGCAGTTATAACGGTAGGACCGCCATCATAAATAAAATTACCCTTTTTAAACACTCTAGCTCTTCCACCTAAATCAGGATGTTTTTCTAATAAAGTTACCTCATAACTTTTTGCTCTTAATCTTAAAGCTGAAGCTAATCCACCGAATCCTGATCCGATAACAATTACTTTTTTTGCCATAGATAGTGATCTTACGCTAGATTGATTTGTTTTTTAAAATTTTTTTTGCCTCATTAACGCTTGAAACATAAATTTTATCAAGCTTTTTCTTATCGATAGAATTTTTAATGATTTTTTCCAGTGCAATTATTGCAACTTCAACTGAATAATTTTTAATATCTTTTGTTGCTTGAAGTTTCATCTGTTTTATTTTTTCCTCAGCCATTTTCTTTCTATTTTCAAATATTTTATGAAATTGATCATTAATTTTAATGATATTAGACTCAGACTCTTTTTGGGCATTTTTAATCATAAGATCAATCTCAACTTTAGACTTATCTAACTTAGCTTCATAGTCGCTAAGAATATTCTTGGCTTCTTCTTTTAATTTTTCAGCTTCTTCTATATCTTTTTTAATCTTGTTTATAATTTCATCTAATGATGTAAATATTTTTTGGGGAACTTTAAAATATATCAAAACTCCCACAAATAAAACGAAAGAGACTGCAACCCAAAATGTAGCATCAAAGTTCATATTTGATTTCTTCTCTCTTTCATAACTTCTGAAACTGTCGCTTTTATACTACTTTTATTTAAATCTTCTTTAAAAATATCTTGAATGATCTCAGATATTATTTCTTCAGAAATAATATTTACTTTACTTAAAGAATTTATTTTAAACTTTTCGATTTCTTTGGTAGCCTCTAAAGTTTCTTTTTGGATATCTTTTTCGACCTGTTCTTTCTTTGACTGTATATCCTCATTAATTTTTTTTCGACCCTCAGATAATATTTTTCTAGCTTCTAGCTTAGCCTCATCAATAAGACTGTTATATTTTTGCAATTTCCTATCGGCTTCTTCCTTAAGAGAATTTGCTTCTTCAATATCTTTTCTAATCTGACTTTCCCTAGCATCAATGTTTCCTTTTATCTTTGGTACAAAAATTTTTGCTATTAAAAAGTAAATCGCTGAAAAAATTATAGTTAACCAAAATACCTGAGATGCCCAATAAGTTGGGTCAAGCTGAGGCATACCAGCCTCAGCTGCAAATACAGTATTTAATGTCAACAACAATGAAGTTGTTAAACTGATAATTTTAATCATGCTTTTTCCTTTTTACTAAAATGCAAAAAGTATTATTAAAGCAACAACCAGCCCGAAAAGTCCAGTTGCCTCTGCTAAAGCAAATCCTAAAAGTAAATTAGGAAATTGTTTTTGAGCAGCTGATGGGTTTCTCATAGCACCAGACAAATAATTTCCAAATATTAATCCGATACCAACACCAGCACCAGCTAATGCAATGGCCGCTAATCCTGCGCCAATCATCTTTGCTGCTTCTAGTTCCATGTTTCCTCCTTTTTAATTGTTAGTGATGTAAATTTAATGCATCATTTAAGTAAATGCATGTTAATATTGCAAAAACGTAAGCTTGTAAAAATGCTACTAAAATTTCTAAACCTGTGAGAGCAACAGAAAAAGTGAGCGGTAACCAACCAGCAACTAAGCCAAGACTTATAACAAATCCACCAAAAACCTTTAACATTGTGTGGCCAGCCATCATATTGGCAAATAACCTCACTGATAAACTTACTGGTCTGCTTAAATAAGATATAATTTCAATTACCATAATAATAGGTAATAAAACCACTGGTACGCCGCTAGGAACAAAAATTTTCAAATATTTGAAACCATGAATAATAAAACCTAAGATAGTAACTCCAATAAAAATAAACATAGCAAATGCTAAGGTCACGATTATGTGACTTGTCACTGTAAAAGAATACGGCAACATGCCTACCATATTACAAAATAATACGAATATAAAAAGACTAAAAATAAATGGAAAATATGGTTTTGCTTTTTTACCTGCGGTATCACTAATCATTTTAGAAATAAAATTATAAAGCATCTCTGATAATAGTTGAAATTTTCCAGGAATAATTTTTTTATCTTTTGTTCCTAATAATAAAAAAATGGAAATAGATATTGCACTAATTAGCATAAATAGACTAGCATTTGTAAAAGACAAATCTATACCATTTATTTTAATTTCAGGTCCAATTTTGTAAACGTTAAACTGATGCATTGGGTTAGTAGCCATAATTTATTCCTTGTTCTCTTGCATCTTCTTTGCTGTTTTTATAACGTTGTATATTCCGGCTGCGGAGCCAAAAAGAAAAAACAATATTATCAATAATGGTTTAGTACCAAACCAATTATCTAAAATAAACCCAATAATTGATCCCACTGCAACTGCGGCAACAAGCTCGGTACCTAATTTAAATGCATTTCCAAGAAAAGCACCTTTTTTTATATCGGCTTTTGAGTGTTTAATTTCTAATTTAGATTTTGCAATTTTAAGGCGAGTTTCTAAATCATCTTGCTTTGTCATCTATTTTTTATGCAACTAGTTCTTCAGCTCTCTCCAAGTTTACAGCCACTAATTTACTAATACCTTTTTCAGGCATTGTAACACCATAGAGTCGGTTCATTTTAGACATAGTTAAGGCATGATGAGTAATAATAACGAACTTTGTTTTTGTGATGTTTGTAAGTTCTTCTAAAAGCGAGCAAAAACGGGTTACGTTTGCATCGTCTAATGGTGCATCAACCTCATCCAATACACAAATTGGAGAAGGGTTTGTTAAGAATATTGCAAATACTAATGATAAAGCTGTTAAAGCTTGTTCACCTCCAGACAATAAAGTTATTGATTGCAATCTTTTTCCTGGAGGAGAAACTAACATTTCTAGACCTGCTTCTAACGGGTCCTCAGAGTCTACCAACTCAAGTTTAGCGTTACCTCCATTAAAGAGTTTCACATAAACTTCATTAAATTTTTTGTTAATTTTTGAAAACGCATCTAAAAGTCTTTCACGACCTTTTTGATTAAGTTCATTTATACTTGATTTAAGTTTAACTATTGCCGATACCAAGTCTGTTCTATCCTCCTCCATTTTTTTTATTGTGACTTTAAATTTTTCAGTTTCTAAATCTGCTCTTAAATTTACTGAACCTAATGCATCCCTGCTTTTTTTTAATTCAGATAAACTAATTTCTTGCTCATCTACTGATGGTAATTTTTCAGGATCTGTGAATCCAGTTATTGAAAATAAATTATTTATATTTTCAATTTTTAACTCTTTTTTAACAACATAAATTAAATCCATTTTTCTTTGATCAATACCCTCTACCGTAGCCTCAAATCTTGCTTTATTTTCTCTTAAAACTGCAAATTTCTCTTGTAGAGATTTTAGTTCCTCATTAATTGAATTAAACCTTGTTTCAGCACTTTCTATTTCAACTTCTAATTCCTCACTTTGTTTTTTCGTATTTTCCAAATTTTGTAAATTTTGCCCCTTATTAATTGCAATTTTCTCTGGGTTTTTTTGATTTTCTTCTAATTCAACATCTAATTTTTTTCGTCTTTCATTTAACTCTAAAACCATTTTTTCCGAATTAAGTTTTAAATCTTTCCAATTTTCAAGTTCTTGATCAATATTATTGATCCTTTCTTTTCTTTTAATAGAGTCGCTTTTAATAGTTTCATTTTTACCAAAATATATTGCATACTCTTCTTGACTTGATGTTATTTTATTTATTAATTGTTTAAGTTCTTCAAAAATTTCCTTGGAAAGTTTTCGTTCACTATCAATGTATGTTCCTATTTCGTTTATTAAATTATCTAATTGAGTTTGTAATTTTTGGAGCTTTCCGCTAGATGCATCAAGATCTAACTTTGACTTGTTTTCTATATCAAAAAGTTCTTTTTCTGTTTTCAAAAGCTCATTTTTTTCCTCTATCATTCTTTTTTCATTTAAAGAAGCATCTAAAGAAATACTTTTCTCTCTTTCCAAGTCAGAGTCTATAGTTCTCAAATTATTCTGAATTTTTTTGTTAAGATCTTTAATTCTTTCCTCTTCTTTTTGTAAATTTGAG
>CACKGP010000017.1 GCA_902599805.1 uncultured Pelagibacteraceae bacterium | reverse complement strand
ATTGGAAGAAATTTTTTTTTCAACCAAAAAACTATTTTTAACTCACACGTGCCGTTTTTTTTCAAAAAAGGAGAAAGAGAAAGTAAAATTGATACTTCAGAATTTTTAAAAGATGAAAAATCTAGTTATGGATCATTTGATATTAGAACTTCAGTAGAATGTCCCAATTTAAAACAAATATGCAAAAAATATAAATTTAAAGAAATAGCCGAAGAATATCTGATTTCTAAAAAGGCTGATGTTTTCTCAATAAATACAATGCTCACCAAATCTTCAAATTCAAAACATGATGTATTTAATTTACATCGCGATGCGGATTCGATTAATAGTGTTGCTTTTTTTATTTATTGGACAACTACTAATCAAAATAATGGATCGACATCTCTTATTCCTGGTAGTCACATCTATAATTTTGATAGAAAATTTGGAAAAATATACGAACCTAATTATTGTCTTAAACATTTAGAGGGTGACGAGGGATCAATCTATGCACTTGATGCTTGGTCTTATCACAGAGGTAATAACAAACTTACAAATCCTAGATTAGCAACTTGGATAAGATATTCATCTGTCCCTTCTGGAAATTATTATTTAGATCGTAATTACTTGTTTAAAAAAGAACTGTCAGATTTTAATTCTTGATAAGCCCTAATTTTTTTTTATTCAAAATTGAAAAATATAGAATAATTTGATTAAATATAAATATGAAAAATATTTATACTTGGGCGGCTAATCCTGCAAAAAGAACTGTCACTGTAGGTGATATTATAAAAGCTAAAGGAAAAAAAACTCTTACACAAGTAACTGCAAATAATTCATTAGAGGCAAAAGCAGCTGAAAAAGCTGGTTTTGACATGATAATAGGAAGTGCTTCAAATGTTAAGAAGGTTCGGGAAGGATCTAAATCTCTTTTTTATACAGCAGCACTTGAACTACATAATTATCCTACAGCCGAAGATGTGTTACGTGGTGCCTTTAAAGCTTTAGAGAATGGTGCTGATGCGGTTATGACTGCTAGAAGTATGGATGTTGTTACTATGCTTGCAAAAGAAGATGTTCCAGTTATGGGTCATTTAGGTTTAGTTCCTAGAAAATCAACATGGATTGGTGGATTAAGAGCTGTAGGTAAAACTGCTGATGAGGCATACGAATTATATAAAAAATTTAAACGTTTAGAAGATGCTGGGGCCTTTTCAGCCGAATGTGAAGTTATTCCTGAAAATATTATGGGGGAAATCTCAAAAAGGACAAGTATTGTTACTGTATCTCTTGGATCTGGAAAAAAAGCCGATGTTATGTATCTCTTCATGAATGATATCTGTGGCGAGCAAGAAAAGTCCCCTAGACATGCAAAAGCTTATACAAATTTAAAAAAGATGAAAGATGAAATTGAAATCGAAAGAGTTAAAGCCTTAAAAGCATTTATTAAAGACAGTTTAGAGGGGAAGTTTCCTGGGCCTGAAAATTCAGTAAATGTTAGTGAAGAAATTCTAGAAAATTTTAAAAAGAAACTTTAATCTTTTTTAATAGGGATAGTCGGGTGTCTAGCTGTTGAAGTAACAATATTTTTCTTAAGCTGCATTTCTCTAAACACAATATATAAACCTGCGCCTATTATTATTATATTCCCGATATAATTATTTAGTGTTGGAATTTCAGAGAAAACAAAATAACCCACTAAAACCCCACCAAATATTTGTACATAAAGAATTGAGCCAAAAATAGCTCCGGGTAAATGTCTTGCTGCATTTACCACAAAAATTGTTGCAATTCCCCTCATTAAACCTGCAGCCCCATTTAACATTAAGTGGTCTAGAGAGACTGGCTTAAAAATAAATAAAGCAAAAACTCCTGTTAAAACAAGCATTAATATTTTTCCATAAATCAAAAATGAGAATAAATTTTCTTTAAAACCGTACTTTCTAACTATTAAATAACTTGCTGAAGCAAATATTGGGCAGAAAAGCGCTAAAAAAATATAATTATCATACTCTGTACCAAAAGGATTAATGGAAATTATTGCTCCAATAAAACCAATCAATATTGCTGTAAACCTTTTCCATCTTACCACCTCACCTAAAAAGAAAACTGATCCAATTGTAATCATTAAAGGTATCAAGAATACAATGCTGTACATCGTAACCATTGGTAATCGGTAAAAACCGGTGTAACCGAAAAATAATGCTAAAGCCATTGTTAAAGCTCTAAAAAAGTGAACTGTAAAATTAGCTTTTTTTAATTTTCTCCAACCATTTAAAGTTTGCGTGTACAAAACTATTGGAATTAAAGCGAACCAAGAATTTACAAAAATAATTTGAACAATTGAATAATCTGAACCTAAGTATTTAACAATTGAATCACTTCCTACAAATAGGCAATAAGCAAGGCATGCAAGAATAAAGTCTGTAAGGTAGACCCTTTCCGTAACTGATTTCATAAATTAATTTAATTTCTTAGAATAATCTTGCTTGGAATGTTTATAAACAGGTAAATAATATTTGAATGTATATCCCTTGTTTAATGATTTCATGTAAGCTTTGTTCCAAAGAGCGACCCATTGTTGGTAAGTTTTAACTTTGATATTTTCTTTTTTGGCACTTCTTACATAAAAACTTGGTAATGGCTCTCTCCCTGAACTTTGCCCAGCTTTATGAAATCTAATGTCCATACTTATCCTAATATTTTTTGAAACATTTGGAAGAGAACAGTGAATTAATCTTTTGTCTAAAATAATTATATCGCCAACATCAGCTTCAAGTGGAACCATTTTGCTATACTTATGGATAAGTTCTGAATTTTTTATTTCCACCTGACCTTTTGATCCGTGGTGGTGATTTAACAAACCTAGTTTATTACTTTTAGGTACAGCCAACATACAGCCGTTCTTAGCATTAGTTTTTGTAAATGGTATCCAGACTGTCACCAAGTCAGTTTTGAATCTTGCTTTTTTATTTATAGTTCCTTCATCTTGGTGCCATGGTGTTCTACCAATTAAACCATCCATAAAATTTTTACCTGAATTTATATTTGGTTTTTTCACCCTAAAAGTTTGAACTGGATTTGAAAAAATTTCTTTACCAATAATTTTCTCAACTACATTTAAAATTTTATCCGATTTAATTAAATTGAATATTGACTCAGGATTAAAATATTCAACATTTTCATGTTTTTTAAAGTTTTGTGGGGGTCTATTATTAAAAACTTTTTCAAAAGTTACCCCAGATTTTTTGGTTAATGCAAAATACTTATCCTGAAACTTTAATTTAAATAATCTCTTCGCTTCCTTCGTTGTAAAGTACTTTTCTATTAGTTTATTAGCTTTTGCTTCTAAATCATTAAGTACAGGCTTGATATCTTTTTGAAAATTAAGGACGTTTCTTATTCTTATGAAACCTTTGGCTTTTAGCTCTTTATTTATTTTGTTTTTCACAGTCTTAGAATCTTAATTTATTAATTAAAATCATATATCGTCTGTATTAAACTGCAAGTGCTTTTCTCATTTCTTCGTCATCCATTTTTTTACCTAAATAAGCCTCAATTACAGCGTTATCATCCTTGATCTGGGTAGGGGTACCCTCTGCTATCTTTTCACCATGATCAAGAACTGTAACTTTACTACAGGTATCCATAACCACTTTTAATATGTGCTCAATTATAATTAGCGTTAAGCCATATTTTTCTTTTAATCGCATTAATATCTTCATCAAATTATCAACGTTCACTGGTGATAGACCTGCAGCAGGTTCGTCTAACATTAATAATTTTGGTTTTCCTGCAATAGCTCTAGCTAAAACAAGAAGTCTTCTTTGACCTCCTGATAGTTCACTTGCATTTAACTCTGCGTAGTCAGCCAAACCAACAAAAGAAAGAAGCTCCATCATTTCCTCTTTAATGGTTTTCTCTTGATCCCATATCTTTTTTCTACCAGTAACAGCATCAATAAAACTATATGGCACTAAAGTATGATAGCCTGACATTACGTTATTTATTACTGACATATCTTGATACAACCTCAGTAATTGAAATGTTCTAGCTAATCCAAGCTCTCCAACTTTGTGTGGAGGCTCATTAGTAATATCGTTACCATCAAACTCAATGTAGCTACCTGGATCTGGTTCATAAACACCAGATACTAAATTAAAAAAAGTACTTTTTCCTGAACCATTTGGTCCGATAATTCCTCTAATTTCGTTTGCTGGCAATTCAAAATCAACTTTATTTATAGCTTTTAATCCACCAAATGCTTTCATTAACTTTTTTGTTTTTAATAACATTATTTACTCGCTGCTCCTGTTTTGGTTTTAAATCTTCTATCAATAAAATATTTGTCAATAAATCCACCAATACCTTTGGGCATAAATAGAATTGTTAATACAATTGTTAATCCAAAAATAAATAATTGATACTCATAAAGTGGCCTTGTTAAATCATAAACAATCGTAATAATAATCGCTCCAATTATTCCTCCCCAAATATGACCCAAACCACCAAAAACAACCATGGCTAAGAAAGTTACCATTTCAATTACAGTATAATTGTTTGGATGAATATATCCTGGAGGTAAATGAGCGTATACTGCACCTGCACCTCCTGCAAACATTGCGCTTAAAACGAAAGCTAGCATTTTATGTTTTTTTACATTTATTCCTGATGCTGCTGCAGAAATCGGATCTTCTCTCACAGCCATAAAAGCTCTTCCAACTGACGATCTTAAAACACTAAATGAAAAATATATTGCCATCAGCATTATAGGCATTGCGATGTAGTAATATTTATCAGGAGTATCAAAAGGTACTCCAAATATCTCTGGTTGTGGTATATTTGAAATTCCATAAGTTGACATAAAAAAATCTCCGTTTTCAATAAACAATCGTATTGCTTCTCCACCACCAAGGGTAGCTAAGGCTAAATATGGACCTTCTAATCTAAAAGATGGAATTGCAAAAGCCACACCAAATAAACCAGCTATTAATATTGCTGCAGGCAAAGTTAACCACAAACCAGAACCTAAATATAAAAACATACATCCTGCGGTGTATGAACCGACTGCATATATCCCAACATGTCCTACAGTAACCTGACCGCAAAACCCTTTAACAATATTTAGTCCTGCAGCAACAATGATGTTGATACAAATTAAACTTGCTAAATGTGATTGATATAAATCTGTAAAAAAAACAGATGGTACTAACATTAAAATTATAAAAGCAATAACAAAACCTAGGAAAGGATATTGTCTTATAATTTCTTTAAATTTATCCATTATTTTATTGCCTTAAGATTAAAAAATGAGCGGTAGTAATTAAACTACCGCTCATAAATTTTAGTTATTAAAGACCAGCACTAGCGTTAAACGTAACTGTACCAGCTACTTTAGTCTTCCAGTTTTTACCACCTTTTGTGTACTCGATCATAACAGGTGTTCTGTTACCATCTCTACACTCAGGCGAACCAGCAGCACAGAAGCTGATTGGTCCTGAAGCTAAACCAGTAAAGTTAGTTATACCAGCAATAGAGTCTCTTACAGCTTTTCTATCAGATGCAAGATCACCGCTAAACTGTTTTTCTGCTTTTTCTAAAGCAGGTTTTAACATAGTTAATAAGTCCTCCATTTGAGAAAAGTCATGGCCAGGTACTACGCCATATCTACTTTTAATATGTTTAACAAATTTTTTAGCGATTGGTCTTGTGTCAGAAGCAGCGAAAGCAGCAGCATAAGATACACCAACAGCTGCTTTACCAGCGTTAGTTGGTACTTCTACTTTTGATGCTACAGAGTTTGCAACTCTAGCTACGCTCTTAGGTATTCCCACTTCGTAAGATTGAACTAAGCAACGAACTGTTTCATCTACTAAACCTGAACATACAAGTGCGTCTGGATTTGTTGCTTTAGCTTTTAATAAGTAAGATCTAAAGTCAGTTTCTTTTTCTCCAGCTTGCGCTTCATAAACAGGATCAACACCGTATTCATCTTTCACGTAAGCAATCATAGATTTAGAAAAGTCCATACTAGCTTGGTCAGGTACATAGATATGAGCTATCTTCGTACCAGCATTTTCTGCTGTGAACTTAGCTTGTACTATTTTGTAAAATCTAGATGAAACAGGAACTCTGAATATCCATTCACTTCCTGTTAATGTGATTTTTGAACTTGTTGAATGCGGAATGATTTGTGGAACTTTAGCTTTAGTAATTACTGGTACCATTGGTAAAGTAACTGAACTACAGCTAGATCCGATTATAACGTGAACGTTATCTTGGTATGCAAGCTTCGTAGCATTTGCAACACCTTTCTCAGATTTACATTCATCATTGTAAAGTATCAAATCAACTTTTTTTCCGTTAATACCGCCAGAAGAATTCCACTCCGCAACAGTATCTTGAATTAACTCACCATGTTTATAGCCAACGTCAGAAAGCATTCTAAATGAAACACCAATTTTGATGTCCTTAGCTTGTGCTACTGAAGTGACCAATAAACTAACAGCGAGTAATAAACTTGAAAAAATTATATTTATTTTTTTCATGTTTCCCCCCTTTTTAATTTATATATCTTCGGCGTTTTTAATTGACGCCAAAGCATTAATTTAATTAAATGTATTAGATTAAATAAACAATTTTAAGTCAACAGCTATGCTCAAAATAAACAATTTAGTTTCAGGTTACGGTTCAGTGCAAATACTTAATGGAGCTAACCTGAAAGTAGATAATCAATCTATAGTTGCATTGCTTGGTGGAAATGGGACAGGTAAGTCCACGATATTAAAAGCTTGCTCGGGAATAATTAGAACTTGGAAAGGAAGTATAAATTTTAATGGAGAAGACATTCAAAATTTACCGCCACACAACATTGTGGAAAAAGGTTTGGTTCAAGTCACTCAAGGAAAAGATGTTTTTCCCGCTATGACAGTTTTAGAAAATTTAAGATTAGGAGGTTTTACACTTAAATCAAAGCAAACATTAAATGATAATATTGAAAAAGTTTTTAATTATTTTCCAAGATTAAATGAAAGAAAAAGCCAGTTGGCTGCAACCTTATCAGGCGGCGAATTACAAATGCTTTGTATTGGAAGGGGTTTAATGTCAAATCCTAAGATGATTATGCTTGATGAACCAAGTGCAGCGCTAGCACCGCAAATTGTTTTAGATATTTTTAAAAATATTAATAAAATTAGAAAAGATGGCCTAACAGTTTTGGTAGTAGAACAAAATGTTAGAATGGCTCTTTTGCTTGCAGATTACGGTTATGTAATAAAGGACGGAGTAATTAATGTTGAGGGAGAGTCTAAAAAATTGATGTACGACGAGTCTGTGAAAGATTCATATTTAGGTGGGGGAGGTACAACAGCAAATGTTTAAAGGTTTTAAACTTACAAGAAAACTTGAAAATACTTTGATGTTAGTTTTTACGTTAATTTTTCTAGGATACATCAGTATGAGCCCAGATATGAACCTAGAGTCTCTTAAAGGTGTATTAATAATCGGTATCACTGTGGGAATAATTTATGGACTAGTAGCTGTAGGAATTTCTCTAATTTATACAGGACTAGATGTAGTTAATTTTTCACACGGAGAATTTTTCATGCTCGGAGCATTTACTGGTTTAACAGTTTATAATTTTCTAATCGATGGAGAATTAATTTACGCAATTTTTCCTGATGCTTACGGATGGGTAGGTTATGTAATTGGATTATTTTTTGCATTTGTTATCATGGGTCTTTTTGGTGTTTTAATAGAGAGAGTTTTTTTAAGGCCATTAACAAAAAAAGGTGGTGGTTATACCGTTGCTGGAATGGGAATTATTATTTGTGGTTTTGGCTTATCAGTTGTCTTATTAAACTTAGCTTACATAATTTGGAATCCAACAGCTCATCCTTTTCATGCAGATTTAGGATTACCAATTAATATAGGTGGCGTGACGTTGCCAATGACATATTTATGGATGTTGGTAACAGGATTTACTGTGGCAGGAGCTTTATATTTCTTTTTAAATAAAACTAAAATGGGTCTAGGCGTCCGAGCTGTAGCGCACTCAAAAGTAATCTCCAACTTGGTTGGAATTAACGTTCCACTTTATATATCTATTATATTTGGAATAGCTTGTGCT
>CACKGP010000016.1 GCA_902599805.1 uncultured Pelagibacteraceae bacterium | reverse complement strand
AATCTCTCTATATATGTTTCTTTTTTCATCAAGGATGCTAGTTGAAGAGTGGCAAGAAAACCTGGTCCAAAGTAAGCGGTATGAGGCATTACAGAAATATTATTTTTTTCTGCATGTTGTATAATTTTATACATCTCGTAAATACCACCAACTTTAATTACAGACGGCTGAATATATGTTACAGCTTTTTGCTTGATCATTGACTTAAACTCGAATTCTGTACATGCATTCTCTCCACATGCTATTGGTATTCCAAGCTCTTGTTTTAATTTAGCAAGAGTTTCATAATCTTCTGGTGGATATATAGGTTCCTGATACTGAAAAACAAAATGCCAGGAAAATTATTCAAAATTGTAAAGTAGATAAAAAAAAAACTTATATCAGGATTAATAATATTGAAGATTTAGATTTTGTAGTCGAAGAAGAATTTATTGGTATTTTTCTACCTTTTACCGAAAGTAGAGAACAGCTTTTAAGTATTGATAAAATTTTAAAATCAAATGAAAAGCTTAAAACAGATATAATTCCAATTATAGAAAGCGAAAAGGGAATTGAAAACCTTAAGGAAATTTGTGCGTTTAAAGAAAGGATAAAAGTTATCTCTTTTGGATCACATGATTTAGCTAAATCTATTAATCTTAAAGTATCTGATGATGAAAATGAAATTCTCAATTATAGAAAACTTATAGTTTCACACTCAAAAGACCCTATTGATACTTCATATCTTAATTTTAAAGATTTAAAAGGTTTTGAGAAGTCGTGTAATGTAGCTAAGAGCATAGGCTTTGCTGGAAAAGCATGCATCCATCCTGGACAAATTGAGATTTCAAACAAAATATTTTAATGAAAAAAAAAATCAAAGTAGCAGTTGTTGGGATTGGGTTGATGGGCAATCAACACTTAATAGCAATTAAAAATTCCAAGAAAGCCGATTTGCATTCAATTGTAGATATTAATGAAAGATCAAGAGCACACGCCAAAAAATTTAATGTTCCATTTTACAAAAACTCATCAGCATTGATTAAAAGTAACAAACCTGATGCTGTAATTGTTGCAACACCAAATCAGTTTCATGAAAAGCATACTATTAGTTTTTTAAATGCTAAAATTCCTGTTCTATTAGAAAAACCGATCTCAAGTAGCATTCAAAAGGCGAAAAAAATAATTATATCTTCAAGAAAAAATAAAACACATTTGCTTATTGGTTATCATAGAAGACACAATGCGATTTCAACAAAAGTTAAGAATAAAATTTCTAAAGGTAAATTAGGAAAAATTGTATCAGTCAACGTGATGTGCTGGTTATATAAAAACAAAGAATGGTTTAAAGAGAAATGGAGAATAAAAAAGGGTGGGGGTCCTTTAGGTATAAATCTCGTTCATGATATCGATTTAATTTGTTATTTGTTAGGACCTATCGAATATGTGCAGGCATCATCTTCTAATAAAATTAGAAAATATGATGTTGAAGATACAGCAGTAGTAAATTTTGTCTTTAAATCAGGAGCATTAGGAACTTTGAGCGTTTCTGACACAATAGTATCACCTTGGAGTTATGAATTAACAGCAGGCGAAAATCCTGCTTATCCAATAACTAATCAATCTGCCTATTACATTGGAGGTACAAAAAGTTCAATACAATTTCCAAATTATAAAGAGTGGTATAATAAAAGTGAGCGAAGCTGGTGGAAGCCAATATTTCATAAAGATGAAAGCACTATAGAAAGTAGGTATACCCTTACAAACCAAATTAATCATTTATGTGATGTTGTGAATAAAAAAGCAAAACCTAAAATTACCGGAGAAGATGGATTATTATCACTTAAAATTTTCGCAGCAATTATTAAAAGTGCAAAAACAGGGAAAAAAATCAAAATTAAATAAAATCTAAATTTATTTTTCCTAATGATCTAAAGTCGACTTTAAGCTTATCACCTTTATTCACTTTAAAAGGCTGTATAACTGAACCAGTCATAAACCAATCACCTTTTTTGAAAGTTACAGGATCATCTTTAAATTCATCAATTATACATTTAATTGCTAGTTTAGGACCTGCTCGCTTTTCTCCTTTAAAGAAAGGTTCTGTTACTTTTCCATTTAAATTTATTTCAACTTGAATTTTGTCTAAGTCAATTTTATTGAGATTTTGTATTTTATCTCCAACAACTATTGCTCCAGCTCCACCATTATCTGCAATATTTAAATTCATCATTCCAACTGGATTTAAACCTTTTTTAGAGTCCGAATGAACTCTTGTAGATACAAGTTCTAAAGCTATATAAGCCTCATAGTTACCTATTTTGTTTTCAGCACCAGGCACCATTTTTGTATCTTCTAAAAATTTTAAACAAAATTCACATTCAAGAATACAGTCAGGCACTTTACTATATTCAATTTTTGATGGATTCATCAAAACTGTTTCTTCTATAATTTTTCCAATCATAGGACCTTCGACTTTTGCACCTTCCTGTAAATTCTTTGATACCAATCCAATTTTCCAACCAACTGTTTTTTTCTTTAAGACAGCGTGGAATTGTTTTTGAATTGCGTGAGAATCTTCTCTATTTTTTGGAAGTTCTTCTGATTTAAGTTGAATTAAATCTCTTTTTATCCATGCATCTGCTAATTTTTCTGCTAATGTACTCATACCCTATAAGTAATCACATGAAGCTTAAATTTGAAAGTGGAAAATTTGCAACACCCTCTCTAGAAGACGTGAGAAAAGCTTTATTAATTGGTCTCAAGGAGAATTACGAACAAGTAAAAATTGAAGTTGTTGACTGTCCAAATTTAAAAGATTGGGGTTGTCCATCTGAAGGAATTTCAGGCAATGAAAAGATAATAGATGTTGGTGGAGAACCATATATGCATGACAAAAGATTTATTGGTACAGAATTTAATTATGAAGAAATTGCAAAAAACATAGGTTCAGAAAAATCATATGCTTTGGGTGCTGGATCAGGAGCCATGTCTTGTTTACAGGGACACTGTGGTGAGCTGGTTATTAATGAAAATTTTATTACCTCAGAGTCAAAATCTGTAATTGCGAGAGTTGGCAAGAATAAAGAGTGTATAGTAAGCAAATATACCGAAAAGAAGCATGGCGGTTTATCAAATATTTATTACTCAGATGGAAAAAAAGGAAAGGTAATTCAGATAAAAATAAAAAAAAGAATTGGCAAACAAGGTTCTTTATCCCAAGCGATGAGAAATTCATTAAAAACACATCTTCCAGTAAAAGGAAATAGCCATGTAGCTCTAGCGGGTGTAATTAGAATTCTTGATGGAAAAATAAAATCGCATGTTCAGCCAGATTATGATGATATTAAAATAGATTACTATGATCCAAATCAAATGAAATGTGTAAAAGATTTTTTACAATTCTATCAACCTGTAGGACCAGAGTTACAATGTTATTCAGTTCTTTGGACTGGAGATCCTACTGGTGGGAATTTAAATCTTAGGGAGTCGGGCGAACATACTCATTTTCATTCTTATAAACATTTAAAGGATGCTGGACATTATCACTTTGATGTTACCCCTGAAGAAATTAACTATGTTGGTTATTTTAATATTCCAAAAGAGGTACACAGGGTTAACAATATTTATAAGGAATTGTCTCAAAAAAAATAATCTAATTATTAATCCAATATAAAGTCGACTAATTGGTTGCGGGGGAAGGATTTGAACCTTCGACCTTCAGGTTATGAGCCTGACGAGCTACCAGACTGCTCCACCCCGCGATAATATTTTTACAAACGCTTTAGGTTGACAGCTTGTAATTTACCTTTTTCCTCTTTTATTTCAAACTCTATTTCTTGATTTTCTTTGAGAACTCTTAATTTTGATTTTTCTAATGATGTTACATGTAAGAAAATATCTTTTTCACTATCATTATCTTTAATAAATCCATAACCCTTTTTAGAGTCAAACCATTTAACTTTACCAGTGGCCATATTCTTAATTATTAGGTTATTTTTACAACCTATTTCTTAGACGCTGAAATTTTTTTGCTCTTTTGATGTTTTCGAGACGAATTCTCTTTTTTTTCTCAGAAGGTTTTTCGTAAATACTCTTCATTTTTATAATTTTAAAGAAACCTTCTTTTTGCAATCTTCTTTTCAGAACTCTTATTGCTTGCTCTACATTATTATCTTTAACGTCTATTTTAATAAATCCTCCATTAATAAATTAGGGCAGTAGTTAACATGTTGGAATGTCATTGTCTATATAGGATTTAGTATGGTCTTTTTGGAATATTACTTTCAAATTCCGATCTATACTTTTTTAATTTTTGACTAATTTTAGGATATTTACGACTTAAAATAGCAATTGCGAATAATGCTGAGTTTTTAGCTCCAGCTTTTCCAATAGCTAAAGTTGCAACAGGAACACCGGCAGGCATCTGCACAGTCGAGTAAAGACTGTCCACGCCATTTGTGACACTTGGCATTGGCACACCTAACACAGGTATTGTTGTTAAAGCGGCAGTAACTCCTGCTAAATGTGCTGCTCCACCAGCCGCCGCAATTATTACCTCATAATTTTTTTTTTCAGCTTCAGAAATAAATCTTTCTAATCTTTTTGGAGTTCTGTGAGCAGAGATGACCCTAACGTCATGATTAATTCCAAATTCTTTAAAAATTTCACTGCAGTGCTCCATAACACCTTTCCAATCAGATTTACTACCCATGATAATTCCAACTGTAGGATTATTACTGATTTTACTCATTTGAATTTTCCTCAACTTTTTTTTCTTCTAATTTAGCTTTCTCTAAAGCTTTCGCCTCTTTTTCTTTTAGCTTTTTCTCTCTCGCAACTCTTCTGTTAGCTTTATCAACAGCTTTTTCAAAAATTGTTTGACTGCAGAGACCAAGCACTACGGGATCTTTAGGTGTTAAGCTTGATAAATTCCAATAAGTCCTTTTCCTTATTAATGAGACCGTACCCTTTGTACTTCCAACAATTTTTGCTATTTGACCATCCGTTAGCTGAGAAAAATTTTTAACTAACCATAGTACAGAGTCAGGCCTATCCTTTCTTTTTGAAAGCGGCGTATATTTGACTTTTTTTCTTTCTGTTGAAACTACAACTTCTTCATTCTTCTTATTGATTTTTAAATCTCTTTTATCGTCTTTTGAACAAACATCAATTTCATCCCGAGTTAGTTGACCTGCTAAAATAGGGTTATAAGCTTTTATACCTTTCGCTACATCTCCATCTGCTATTCCTTTCACCTCTAATTCATGTAATCTGCAAAAGTTAGCAATTTGTTTAAAACTTAATGTTGTATTTTGAACAAGCCAAACAGCCGTAGCTTTTGGCATAAATGGACCATCCTGCATAATTTATTTTTTTTCTTTCCTTAAATTACTAAATTTTTTATTGTACTTACTTACTCTTCCCTTATCTAAAATTTTTTGACTTCCACCAGTCCAAGCTGCATGTGATTTAGGATCAATATCTAATTTTAAAGTATCACCCTCTTTACCCCAGGTAGACATCGTTTCAAATTTTGAACCATCAGTCATAACGACGCTTATTTTATGATAGTTTGGGTGAATTTTTTTTTTCATGCAAAAGTTTTTATAACAATATTCTTTATGGCTCAACAAATTTTTACAGTAAATTTCTCAATTCTTTATGGATTTTTGAATTGGTAGCAATAATATCAATTTTTTTTTCCAAAAAGCCATTATTGTTTAAGCTCTCAACATATCCTCCAGACTCCTTAACAAGAATTAATCCAGCAGCAATATCCCAGTAATTAATCTCTCTGTGCCAATATCCATCATATCTACCCGAGGCAACATAGGCAATATCTAACGCTGCACTACCAGATTTTCTTACATGAGAATTTACCTCTACAGAAATTTTTTTATATTCTTCAAAAATGAATTCCCTTTTTTTACTATTCACTTTCGGACCACCGGTAACTAAACAACTATTTTTAAAATCAGATTTATTGGAAACTCGGATCCTTGAATTATTTAAGTATGCCCCATTACCTTTTTCAGCAAAGAACATTTCATTTTTAATAGGATCAAAAATCATACCAGAAACAATCTCTGATTTTTCCTCGTAGGCAATAGAAATTGCAAAGTGTGGAAGACCATTTAAAAAATTAAAAGTACCATCGATAGGGTCAATCACCCATTTTTTATCCTTAGTTTTTCCTTCGATTAGTCCTGTCTCTTCACTTAAAATTGAATAACCTGATTTTTCTAATTCATTTATTATTATTTTTTCCACACGTTTATCTGATGCAGTCACAAAATCCCCTGGACCTTTTTCTGATACTTGTAATTTTTCTACTTCCCCGAAATCCCTTATTAAAACTTTGGATGCCTTTGCACAGGCTTTTTTCATTAAATTAAACTGTGGCGAATTTATTTTCATTAATTAACTTTTTTTACATACTCTAAAGTTCTTGTATCCAATACTATTTTATTTCCCTCTTCTATAAAAGGAGGAACCATAATATCTACACCATTTTTAAGCTTTGCCGGCTTATAAGACGAAGCTGCAGTTTGACCCTTAACCACTCCCTCTGTACTTTCAATTTCACATTCAATGTTAGTAGGCAAATCTACAGCTAAGGGACTTTCCTCTAAGAAAGAAATTGTAACTTTTAAATTTTCAGTCAAAAGTTTTAATTTTTCACCCAATAGGTCTTTTTTAATAGAAATCTGTTCAAAATTTTCTGGGTCCATAAAAAAACATCCAGTATCGTCTGAATATAAAAAATTGAATTCTTTTTCTTCAAGTTGACTACGCTCTACATTTTCACTTGATCTAAATCTTTGATTTAATTTTGTTCCTTTTG
Organism: uncultured Pelagibacteraceae bacterium; assembly: GCA_902599805.1. Lineage (GTDB taxonomy): Bacteria > Pseudomonadota > Alphaproteobacteria > Pelagibacterales > Pelagibacteraceae > Anoxypelagibacter. The sequence goes on along the minus strand of CACKGP010000016.1, from coordinate 2,665 downwards.
TTAAACTTTTAAGCTCAACTTGATTAAATGCTCCACCTTTTCCAGGTTTAACATGTTGAGCCTTTAGTACTGTCCAATGATCATTGTTATGTTCAATAATCATTCCAGGTTTAATTTCGTTACCTTGTATTTTCATTTCGGTTAAATAGTTTAATAACTTCTTTTGGTTTTAAGCGAGGGTTATTCCAAATAAAACTTGATATTGCAAGGTAATTAACTCCTAATTTTAATAAACTTTTGCAGTTTTTATTATTTATTCCGCCTATAGCAACAATAGGTAAATTAGTTCTTCTTTTGGTCCATTTTATTAATTTTTTTTGTGCCTTTTTTGCATTTGGTTTTAGTTTAGATTTAAAAAAAGATCCTAAAGCTAAATAATTTGGTTTTTCTTTAATAGCATTTAAAATTAATTTTTTTGAACCATGACATGTAACCCCTATAATTTTTCTCTTTTTTAAAATTGTCTTTGCTTCTTTTATTGAACCATCAGATTGCCCTAAATGACAGCCATCAGAATTTAATTTTTTGGCAATATTAATAGAGTCATTTATTATTAATTTAACTTTATTTCTTTTTGTAATTTTTTTTATTTTTTTACCAATCTTTAAAATACTTAAAAAAGAGTAGTTCTTTAACCTTAATTGGAAATATTTGACTTTATTCGAAGAGAGAACTTCTTCTAAATCTTTATAGAAGTTTATTTTGATCTTGTTTGGAGATATTAAATATAAAAATCTTTTCAATTTTAAGCGGCAAAATTTTGCTCGTTCTTTTCTTCCCATTTTGCCTCTGTTGAGGCACCATTCATCTTAGCTCTGTGATCGAAAACTTTTTGAATATTTTTAACATCCTTCATTGATTTTGCCCATGTTTTTAGGGCAGATTGTTGTAAAGCTCTTCCGTAGGAAAAAGTAAAATTAAAATTAGTATCATTAATCTTATTTATTGCATTAAGATTTTTGGTTGCCTCAATTTCACTTTGTCCCCCAGATAGAAACGCAACACCAGGAACTTCTTTAGGCATAGTTTTTTTTAAACAATCAACTGTTTTGTTAGCAATTTCTTCTGTAGATGCTTTTTGATTACAACTTGCACCAGGTAGTATCATGTTTGGTTTTAAAACAATTCCTTTTAGATTTACATTATTTATTTTTAATTCATTGAAACATTCAATTAAAACCTTACTAGTAACTTCATAACATTTATCAATTGTATGACTTCCATCCATTAAAACTTCTGGCTCAACTATTGGTACCATTTTTGCTTCTTGAACTATTGCCGCATATCTTGCTAATGCATGAGCATTCGCTTTAATACATTGCTCGCTTGGGTGTTTAGACGAAATAGAGTATACAGCTCTCCATTTTGCAAATCTTGCTCCCAACTTGTAATACTCTTCCATTCTTTCTCTTAAACCATCAAGTCCCTCAGTTATTTTCTCATCATTAGAACCAGCAAGAAGTTTTGCTCCCTTATCAACTTTTATGCCCGGTATAGCTCCGCTTTTTTTAATTAATTCAGGGATTAAAATTCCTTTGCTTGAAATTTGCCTTATCGTTTCATCATATAAAATTACCCCACTTATAGATGTTTTCATGGAGCCCGATGTAAATAACGTTTCTCTAAAATTCAGTCTATTTTTTTCATTCGATTCTACATTTACACTTTTTAACCTTTTACCCATTGTTCCTGTGCTTTCGTCAGCAGCAAGAATTCCTTTGCCTTTTGTTACCATTAATTTTGCTATTTCTTCTATTGTCATAAATTAATTTGTTAATACTTTTACACCAGGGAGCTGCCTCCCTTCAAGAGACTCCAAAAAGGCACCACCAGCTGTTGATAAATGAGTAAAAAGTTTTTGATAGTCTGTATTTTTAATTGCAGCCAATGTATCTCCACCACCAACAATTGAAATTAGAGATTTTGATTGAGTGTTTTCGGCAATTTTTTTGGCAATTGCAATAGTTCCGTTAGAAAAATTCTTATTTTCAAAATATCCTGCTGGTCCATTCCAAAAAACCGTTTTTGAGTTTTCTACGGTTTTATTTATTAGATCAACTGTTTTTTCTCCGATATCTAAAACCATATCTTCTGAAGTAATTTCATTAATTAATTTACGTTTAGGACTACCATTTAAATCACTTGATACAATACAATCTACAGGAATTATAATGTTACAATTGTTTTTTTTCGCAACAGCGTAAATATCATTTATTATTTTTTCTACACCTTTTTCCAAAAGAGATAAACCAACATTAAAACCTTTAAATTTTAAAAAATTATTAGCCATTGCCCCAACAATTATTAAATTATTTGCATTTTGAATTAAGTTTAAAAGTACATTGATTTTGGTAGAAACTTTTGAGCCGCCGATTATAGAGGTTACAGGTTCTTTTTTATTTTTTAAAATTAAATTAATTGATTGGATTTCTTTTTCTAATAGTGGTCCACCATAACTATCAATATATTTAGTTATTTTATGTAAGGACGCTTGCTTTCTATGCGAACAAGAAAAAGCTTCATTGATATAAAAATCTCCTAACTTAGATAAATTTTTTGCAAAATTTTCATCATCGCTTTCCTCTTCCTCAAAAAAACGAATATTTTCGATAAGCAAAACCTCTCCAGGTATTAAATTTTTAGAGGCGTTCACAGCATCATTATT
>CACKGP010000015.1 GCA_902599805.1 uncultured Pelagibacteraceae bacterium | reverse complement strand
GATCCTATTAAGGATACGGCCGGTGGTGTTGTTTGGGCTTTCGATGATAAATCTTTTTTTTATAGAAAACATGACTCACAACATAGACCTAGAAAAATTTTTCAACATATATTGGGAACATCTAGTAAAGAAGATAAATTAATTTTTGAGGAAAAATCTGAAAGATTTACTTGCTCGATAAGCACGAGTAGTTGTGAAAATTATTATTTCATTGACACAAGTGAACATACAACGTCTGAGGTATATTATTTTCACAAAGATGAAAAAGAATTTAAACCAAAAATAATTATAAAAAGAGAAGAGGGTATTCAATACACTTTAGATAGTTTTGGTGGATGGTGGTGGATGTGGACAAATAAAAATGCGGAAGATTTTAAAATAGCAAGGTGTCCCCAAACTAAACTTGAAGATTGGAAAGATTTTATTCCAGCTAAAAATGGAGTTTTAATCGGAGGGCTTACTTTTTTAAAAAATTGGATTATTAGATCTGAAGTATCCGACGCTTTACAAAAAATTTTTATCAGAGATGTAAAAACAAATAAAGAGGAGCAGCTTTTATTTGATGATGAAAAGGTAATTTCATCTGGGATAAGTTTAATGCAAAAGGATAAAGATACCGATGTTATAAGGATTGGTTATGAGTCACCTAAAACACCATCCAGAACTTTTGAATATAATTTAAGAACAAAAGAAAAAAAACTTGTTAAAGAACAAGAGGTTCCATCAGGACATAATAGAGAAGATTACATAGTAGAAAGAATTAATTGTCCTAGTCACGATGGAAGAGAAATACCAATTACAATTACATATCACAGAAATACTAAATTAGATGGTAGTGCAAATTTATTATTATATGGATATGGAAGTTATGGAAGTTCGATGTCACCAAATTTTTCAACATCAAAATTTTCATTGATTGATAGAAATATAATTTGGGCGACCTGCCACATTAGGGGTGGTCTTGAAAGAGGTATGGCTTGGTGGAGAGAAGGAAAAATGATGAATAAGAAAAATACTTTTTCTGATTTTATAAGTTGTGCAAAATTCTTAATCCAAAAAAAATATACTAGTAGAAAAAAAATAATAGCTTACGGGGGATCTGCAGGTGGACTTTTGGTTTCAAATGTTGTCAATCAAGAGCCAAATATTTTTTTAGGGGCTATAATGGCTGTTCCTTTTGTAGATAATTTAACAACAAATATGGATCATTCTCTTCCATTAACACCAGGGGAGATATTAGAATTTGGAGACGCAAAAAATAATAAAGATCATTTTGAATATATTCGTTCCTACGCCCCATATGATAATATTGAAAAAAAAGATTATCCAAATATTTTAATTACTACATCCCTCTCAGACTCAAGAGTTTTATTTGATGAACCAACAAAATATTGCGCAAAACTGAGGGATCATAAAACTGACAATAATTTACTTCTTTTTAAATGTGAGATGGATGCAGGCCATGGTTCTAGGTCAGGGAGAAAGAATATCATCGAAGATATAGCTTTCGATTATGCTTTTGCTTTAAAAATAGCAAACAAAATATAAATTAGAAACAATTCTTACTGCTAAAACCCACTACGATATTTTTTGGGTTTATCTCAAACCTTCTTTCGCATTTAATTTTTAATTTTGACTTAAGATAAACAAAGTTTTTATTTTGTTTATCTGTAATTTCAATTAAATCAGGTTCACCAAACTCTATTTTAAGTTCTTCTGTTGTTTTGTTTAAAAATTTGCTTAATTTTTTTTCTTCTTCTGAAATTGTTTTATCTACTTTGTTGCTTACTGTTTTGCAGCTCTGAAATGCTAGAAATATTATAAATAAAAAAATTAAATGCACTTTTTTCATGATTCAACTTTTTTTAGAATACACTAAAAATTATAAACAGAAATACAACTTTAAATACATATAAAATTAACAGATTAGTGTATTGCACCTTTTTTATTAGATTGTGTAAGAAGAATCACATAATACTTTTTTATATTTTAATCACAGAAAGAGGAAAATCATGCTTGATAAATATTTTGAATATAAAAAGCACAAAACCACTTTCAATACTGAGGTTGTAGCTGGGGTAACAACATTCCTGACTATGGCTTACATTATGTTTTTAAATCCGTTTATTCTTTCTGGGGAATTCGCTGGAACAGAAAAAGGATTTTTTGACTTTGGAGGTGTGTTTACAGCTACAATAGTAGCAACTGCCATTGCGTGTTTTATTATGGCATTTTATGGAAAAACTTGGCCGATAGGATTAGCGCCCGGTATGGGTATTAACGCTTTTGTTGCCTTCGGAGTTGTTGGTGGAATGAAATATACTCCCGCTGAAGCATTAGCAACGGTTTTATTAGCAGGAATATTGTTCCTATTAATATCTCTTACACCAATAAGAGCTTGGATAATAAATTCTATTCCTAGAAGTTTAAAACTTGGAATTGGAGCAGGTATTGGTCTTTTCTTATCAATCATCGGTTTAGAAATTATGGGCGTTGTTGGTGATCATCCAGTAACTTTGGTTACTTTGGGAGACATTAAAAACCCATTAGTTCTTCTAGGCTGCTTAGCTCTTGTAGTAATGATTGTTCTAGAGAAAATGAAAGTAAAAGGGAATATTATCATTGGGATTTTAGTTTTTAGCGTTCTTGCTTGGCTACCAATGTGGGACTGGACTGGAGCTACAATAGAGGGCGGAAAATCATTAGCAAAATTTAATGGTATCTTTTCAGCTCCTCCGTCAATGAGTTATCTTTTTGACGCTGTAGAAGGTTTTAGCACTGGAAAAGTTTTATCAGGGGGTGGATTGACGGTAATATTCACACTTTTCTTTATTGACTTTTTTGATACTGCTGGAACTTTGACATCAGTAGCAAACGTTTCTGGAAAAATAAAAGGAAATAAAGTTGAAGATATTGATAAAGCAATGCTTGCTGACAGCGCAGGTACAGTGGCTGGAGCTTTCATGGGGACAACGACTGTAACAAGTTATGTTGAGTCCGGTGCTGGAGTAAAAGCTGGGGGAAGAACTGGTATGACTTCATTAGTAATTGGAGTGCTATTTCTTTTATGTCTTGGTTTTGCACCTTTAGCAACTAGCTTGCCTAAAGAAATAGATGGTGCAGCGCTTGTATACGTTGCGGTTTTATTTGTTAGAAATATTACCGATATCGAGTGGGATGATATTGCGGAAGCAGCTCCTGCTGTAATTGCAATGATAACTATGCCACTTACATATTCTATTTCGAACGGTATAGCTCTAGCATTTATAGCTTACGCACTTATAAAAATTCTAAGCGGTAACGCAGCAAAAACATCACCTGCAATTTGGGTTGTAGCAGTACTTAGTGTTTTAAGCTTTTCAGTTTAGACTAATAAATATTTTAAAGAAAAAGGGTTAAACTTAGTTTTAACCCTTTTTTTTATGCTTTATTGCAATTTCTTCAATTCTTATTTCTTCGTAATGTTCAAATGGTTGAACAATCCATGGATCATTTTTTAGTTTAACTGCACAATAATCAGGTTCAAAAGTAGATTTTTTTTTCTTCCAAAGAGTTGCCGTTTTAATATCTTCGATTTTATCTTTTATTGGTTTATACTTTTTTAACCAATCAACACTTTTATTTAGCGTAATACCTGTATCAGACAAATCATCACATAATAATATTTTTCCACCCATATTTTTTGCAATTGAACTCATTTCTCTTGAAAAAACTATATCACCCTGCTCGTCCTCAACGCCTTTGCCGCTATAAGATTCTACAGCTAAGTAAGCACATTTTAATTTAAAAACTCTACTTAAAACATCTATCATAGGTGCAGCCCCACGCATGATACCGACTAACAATGTTGGCCTGTAACCACTTTCGTGAACCATTAATGCTAATTTTTCTACAGTCTTATTATAATCATCCCAAGAAATAATTAGTTTTTCTGTCATTGTTTAAATCTAATACTGTACAGGTTCGTTGTCTACTGAATACCACAATGCCATTACAGCGAGAGTGCAATATGGTGAAAACTTTTTTTGTAATTTATTAACAAAAGATTTGGGAGGTAAGTACTTTTTTTTATAATTATTTGAAATTGCCCTCAGTAGGCCAATATCCTGAACAGGCCATATGTTTGGTCTATTATAAAAAAAGATCAGCACCATTTCACTAGACCATCTTCCAATCTGTCTTAGAGATGATAGGTAACTAATTGCCTCTTCATCAGACATTTGTTTTATCAGTTTTGGAGTGAATGATTTATCTAAAATTTTATCAGCTAAACTTTTAATACCCAATGCTTTCATTCTACTCAGACCACATCTCCTAAGATCTGTTATACTCAACTTTGATACAGTTTTTGGATTTATTTTACCCCTACATTTTTTTTCAAATTTTGAAAAAACAGAGTCTGCAGCAGAAACTGAGATCTGTTGTGAAATTATCGATCTGGTTAAAGAATAAAAAAAATTATTTCTTGTAGTTAGGTGGCCTTTATAGGCACTTAAAAGTTTTTTCATTACCTTATCACGCTGACGTAGTTGTTTTTTGGCTTTATTCCACCACTTAGGTTTCATATCTTGGAGGAACCACCTGTTTTTTTAGAGTTTCTTCTCTTCTAAAAATTATGTACGTACCAACGACTATAAATCCAGCACCAACTAAAGTTGTTAATTTCAGAGACTCTCCAAAAATAAAATAACCTGCAGTAGCAGCAAAGACTAATGATAAATATTTAATTGGGGTAACAAGCCCAGTGTCTGCCATCCTCAGCGACTGTGTTAGTAAAATATTAGCGTAACCACCAGCCAAACCTAATATCACAAATAGAACAGCCTCATATAATGTTGGCCAAATCCAACCATTAACTATAGTACAAAGACCAATTATCATTGATAATAATGAAAAATAAAAAGCTATTAAATAATTTGGTTCGGTTTTTGATAAAGATTTAATTGATAAAGCTACCTGAGCAAAACCAAAAGCAAAAATTAAAGGCATAAAATAATATAAATTAAATTGGTGAAATGTTGGTTTTATAATAATTAATCCACCAATTATTCCTAGAATAATTGCAGAAATTCTTGTCATTCTAATTTTTTCGCCTAAAAAAAGTGCAGATAATATAGTCACGAAAACAGGACCTAAAAAAGTTAAAGATATACAATCAGCCAGCGGCACATTTCTAATGCCAATAAATAAAGCAACGATTGCTATTGCTCCCCATATTGCTCTCCAAGCATGAAGTCCTGGTCTTTTAGTTTTATAAAAAGTGGAAAGTTTTTCGCGAGGGATAAGAAGAACTATTGGAATCATACCAAATGCAAATCGCATAAAAAGGACTTGGCCAAAAGGTGCGTCTTTCAAATATTTTACAATAATATCCATAATACTGAAGCATGCTACGCTAGCTATCATGTAAATAATTGCTAATTGGGATTTTGAGAGCATTTTACCACCTTTAATTAATTGAAATAACATATTAGAATTTTAAAACAATGAAAATTGCTTATTTTTCTCTTGGATGTTTCTGGAGCCCACAATTAGAATTTGAAAAAATTAAAGGTGTAAAAAAGGCTGAGGTTGGTTATTGCGGTGGTAATGACCCAAATACAACCTATGAAAAAGTTTGTTCAGGTTCAACAAACCATGCAGAAACTATAAAAGTTGAGTTTGATGAAAACGAAATTTCATATGAGGAATTAGTAAGATTTTTTTTTAAAATTCATGACCCGACACAATTAAATAGGCAGGGACCAGATATAGGAACACAGTATAGATCAGAAATATTTTATAAAGATGAAAGTCAAAAAAAGATTGCAGAAAAAATAAAAGAGGAATTCAACAAAAAATTCAATGGAAAAGTAGTAACTAATATTTCAGAAGAAAAACTTTATCAGCCTGCTGAAGAATATCATCAGTATTACTTAAAAAGAAAAGGTATATTATGAATTTAGTTTCAACAGAATGGCTCGAAAAAAATTTAAATGCTGTGAAAATATTTGATGCTTCCTGGCACATGCCATCAACAAATAGAAATGCAAAAAATGAGTACAAAGAAAAGCATATCAAAGGAGCGATTTTTTGGGATGTAAATGAACACTCTGACAGAAACTCACCATTCCCACACATGATGACAAATGCAGAGTATTGGAAAAATATGCTCTGGTCTTTTGGAATTCTAAATGATGATCATATAATTATCTACGATAATAGTGATCTTTACAGTTCGTGTAGACTTTGGTTTGCTCTTAAATACTTTGGTCATGAAAAGGTTTCAGTATTAGATGGGGGTCTTAAAAAGTGGCTAAGAGAGAAACGTTCGGTTAATAGTGATACAGTAAAACATGAAACTATAAAAAAATATAAAGTTTATGAAAAATCAGAATGGATTAAGAATAAAAAGCAAATTAATGAGAATATTAAAAATTCATTATTTCAAACGGTTGATGCTAGAAGCCGAGAAAGATTTGCCGGAAAAATTGAAGAGCCAAGACCTGGTCTTAAAAAGGGGTGTATAGTTGGGTCAAAAAATATTCCTTTTCAAGAGTGCATTGATAGAGAGACTAATACATTTAAACCTAAGTCAGAATTAATTAATATTTTTTACAAAAATGACATTGATATTTCTAAACCTATTGTCTTTACGTGCGGATCTGGAATGACAGCCTGTGTTTTAGGTATGGCATATTCTCTAATAAGTGGTAAAAATGCTGTGATTTATGATGGCTCTTGGTCAGAATATGGAAAAGAATGAAAAGATCTAAAAAAGTAACTATAGGGATAATAATATTTTTCATCATAGTCGCTACTGTGATCGGCGGTAGAACGGCAATGGGGGTTTATTTCAAAAAGAAATTCAGTAAACGTCCACCACCAGGAGTAGTAGTAGAAATTGTTTCAGAGAAAGGTTTTAGTAAAACTATAGAAAGCTACTGTACTGCTTTGAGTAGCAAAACAACCTCATTTAAAATTAATAAAAGTGAGCTACTAGAGGATATAAAATTTAGAGCTGTTAAAAAAGGTGGGGTTATAGCAAAACTTCAAGATAAAACTATTACTGCCCCTTTTGCTGGTAATATAGGAACAAGAGGTATAAGTTCATCGATACTTGGGACAGACTCGATAATAGTAACTCTTGATGACTCTAAAAGAATACTTTGTGATTTACAAATACCAGAAGTTTATGCCGCTATTTTAAAAAAAGGTCTTAAAGTAAACGCAAAATTCTTAGCATATAAAGATAAATTGTATAATGGAGTAATTATTTCTCATGCTTCAAGAGTCGACGCGCAAACACGAAGTATTTTAGCCAGAGCACAAATTGAGAATTCGAAACTTGAAATACTTCCTGGATCGCTTTTAGATATTGAACTTCTTTATGACCAAAAAGAAGCTCTTTCTGTAGCAGATACTAGTATTATTTTTGAGGATGAAAAAAAATTCGTTTATAAAATTTTAGATAACAACAAGATTAAAAAGACTGAAGTTGTAACAGGAATAAGAAAAGATGGTAATCTAGAAGTTTTAGAAGGTCTTAATGCTAATGAGAAAGTTGTTAAAGAAGGTTTGGCAAGACTTGCTGACGGAATGACTGTTAGGCCTCTTACAAAATAGATAAAATGCATAATTTTTGTTTGCTTAATATAAGGAGACCAGTTTTAAGTGCAGTGTTTTCTTTACTGCTTGTTGTTTTTGGTCTTTATACATTTTTTGAACTAAGTACGAGAGAACTTCCAAAAAATCTTCAACCACCTGAAGTTGTTATTTCCACAAAATATACAGGTGCCAGCCCATCTATTATTGCATCAGAAATTTCTGAGCCAATTGAATTAGCTGTTGGAGGTGCTGAAGGAATTAAATCAATTGACACACTTTCTGAAATTGGGAGAAGCACAATAAAAATAGAATTTTTTACTAGTATTGATATTGATGATGCCGCTAATGACATAAGAGAAAGAATAGCAAGAGTAATTGATAATTTACCTGAGGATAGTAAAGCACCTGAAGTAAGAAAAGCATCCGCAGGCTTTTCAACAAGTATGTGGTTATCGGTGAGTAGTACAACTTGGGACTCTTTAGACATAGGTGATTATGTTAAAAGAAACTTAGTAGATGCTTTTAGTTCTGTTCCTGGAACTGGACGAGTTATTGTTGGTGGAATAAACGAAAAAGCTGTACGAGTATATCTTAATCCGGTCAAACTTAGTGCTAATGATTTAGATATAAGGGAAGTTGAAAACTCTATAAGAAAAAATAATATTGCTGTACCTGCAGGAACTATAGAGGCAAATAATGTTGATCTTACTCTAGATTTAGGAAAAACTTATACAGATATTAATTCTATTAAAAAACTTCCAATTAAGAAGATTAAAGGTAAAACTATAACTTTAAGTGACCTAGGAGACGTTCGTTATGGTCCTGTATCTGAAAAAACATTGTTCAAAGCTCAAAGTCCAGATACTTTAAATGAAAATACTGTGGGCATAGGTATATACGCACGAACAAATGAAAGTACAGTCACACTTTCAAATAATATAAGAGAAAAAATACAAGAGGTAAGCAGAACATTACCAGATGGTCTTAAGTTATCTGTAAGTTTTGACAGAGCTACCTATATAAAAGAGGCTATTCAAATGTGTTACCAATCCATAATTTTAGCTTTAGCTTTAGTTGTGGGAATTATTTATCTTTTTTTAGGAAACATGAGAGCTACTATCGTGCCAGCCGTAACTTTGCCAGTAAGTTTAATAGGAGCATGTTTAGGTTTATGGATATTCGGTCTTACGATCAATGTTTTTACTCTTCTTGCAATTATATTAAGTGTAGCAATCGTTACAGATGATAGCGTTGTAATGACAGAGTCTATTTACCATCGAATAGAACAAGGTGATACTCCTCTTAATGCTGCTGCAACTGGTTCGAAAAACGTAATTTTTGCAATTATCTCCACAAGCATAATTCTATTAGCAACATTTGCTCCATTATTATTTATCGGTGGAATTAGTGGAACATTGTTCAGAGAAATGGCGATTACACTTTCTATTGCAATTGTCATAAGTACTTTCACAGCTCTTTCCATAGCACCGATGCTTGGTTCAAAATTACTTAATAAAAAAAAATCAAAATCTAAAATCGTTTTAAAATTTGAAAGAATATTCAACTCATTTGAAGAATTTTACTCTGATACTTTAGTTTATTGGATTAAAAAACCAAAAACTATAGTTTGGTTTATGATTTTTGTTGTTGGTCTGGCTGTTTTTCTTTTTAGCTTTACGCCAAAAACTTTATTAGAGCAAAATCCAGACAGAGGTGTTTATTTGGTATTTGGAAAAACTGATGAGTCATCATCCTTTGAGTACACTGTAGATAAAGCAGAAAAAGTTGAGAAAAGATTAATACCATTACTTCAAGATGAAAATGAGCCCTATCAAAAACTAATAATGAGGGTTCCAGGGTTTGGTAGATCGTCACAATCTTATAACAGTTTTATTATCATAGCATTGCTTGATAATTGGAATGACAGAAAAGATAGTGCTCAAAAAATTGTTAGAAAGGCTATTGGAAAAATAGTTACTGTTCCAGGAACTATGGCCTTTCCTCTTACTCCTAATTCAGTAAGAGTCAGCAATTATCAAAAGCCAGTTGTGGTTACAATGACAGGTCCATCATATGAAACTTTATATGAGTGGCAAAACAAAGTGATGGGGGAACTAAGAAACAATAGAGGTCTTGCTGATATAACTTCTGATTACACAAAAAATAAACCTGAGGTAAAACTTGTTATTGATGAAAATAAAGCTAAGGACTTAGGTCTATCCAATCAATCAATTGGAAAATCAATTGAAACATTATATTCAGGTAAAAGTGTTACTACTCTGAATGAATCTGGAAAAGAATATCCAATAATTTTACAGGCTGACATTAAAGATAGAAGAAATACTGAGACACTTAGCAAAATATTTGTAAGATCTGAAACAACAGGAAAATTAATTTCTCTGGCTAACGTAGTAAGTTTTGAAGAAAAAGGTTCACCTAAATTATTAACCCGTTATCAAAGATCCAAATCTGTAACTATTACAGCTAGATTAGTAGGTGGGTATACTCTTAATGAAGCTCTAAAGTTCATTGAGCAAACAATAGATGATAAAGCACCGACTGCTGGTATTTTTTACAAAGGTAAATCTTTAGATCTTAAAGAGGCTTCCGGTGAACTATTAATAATTTTTGCTCTGGCCTTAGTGAGTGCTTATCTCGTAATGGCAGGTACTTTTAATGCTTGGAGGCAGCCTTTTGTTGTAATGTTAACAGTTCCATTAGCAGCTCTAGGTGGTTTAATATTTATATTATTGTTTGGAAGTACAATTAATATTTTTTCACAAATTGCTTTGATTGTTCTTATCGGTATTGCAACCAAAAACAGTATCTTAATTGTAGACTGGGCAAATCAACTTCGTGTTTCAGGTAAAACAGTCGAAAGTGCAATTGTAGAGTCTTGCAAAAGAAGGTTTAGGCCCATAATGATGACCAGTTTATCTACTCTGATTGCTATGGTGCCTTTAATAGTTGGAAACATAGGACCAGGTGCTGGTGAAGGGATAAGATTAGCTGTAGGATGCACTATATTTGGCGGGATGTTAATCAGTACTTTTCTAACTCTATTCACTACTCCAGTATTTTATTTATTACTTTGTAAAAATTCTAAGAGAATGGATGAAATAGATATTCAATTAAGCAAAGAGTTTAGTAAATAATATATTTTTTTCTATTTAATTTATCTTTACACATTGTTAGCTGTTTTCTGTAATTAGATGCTGTGTCCTTTGCAGACTTTGCATAAATGATTGCCTTTTTATCTTTAGCGTAATTTTTGTAATCACCCCAGCCCTTGTAATAAGCAAGATATTGTCTGTAAGCGTCGTTCTTAGGTATTTTTAAAATCTTGTGTGTTTTACTTACATACCATCCGATAAAATCAACCGAGTCTTTAAATCTGGCTCTTGTCGCTAATTTGTTTCCAGTCTCTCTTTTATACTGCTCCCATGTGCCTTTAATTGCTTGAGAGTAGCCAAATGAGCTAGATTTACGTTTATAAGGTATCACTTTAAAAAGTTTAATTCGCTCAGGTTTTGCAAGCCAATTAAAGTCACTTTCCTTTTTTACAAATGCTAATTGTATGTAAACAGGCACACCCCATTTTTTTTCTACAGCTTTGGTATGTTTATACCAGAGGTAACGCTCTTCAAAAATGGCACAACTATTTTTAGTATTTTTTGGAACAGAGGAACAGGCGACAAGAAATAAAAATAGAATTAATAAATTAAAATTTATTTTACGAATCACATTGCTATTATAAATGTTTTATTTTTTTCTGCATTTACTTTCCCAGGAAGAATCGTATTTCATTTTCCAAACACCTAAGTTATTAGCTTTGGCATACTTTTGCTCATCTGCGTACTTACCTTTAGAGTAGTATAAATAATCGCAGGCGTATCCATA
>CACKGP010000014.1 GCA_902599805.1 uncultured Pelagibacteraceae bacterium | reverse complement strand
GCAGGTGATGAAAACGGTGCAAGGGAAGTTATGCATGATGATTTTAAATTTCTTATGCATGCGTCTGGAAAAACATTGTCGAAAGACGATGTGGTTAAATGGGTTGGTATGAAAGATGTCAAACTTGAAAAAGAGAGAATTCTTTTTGAAAACAACGAAGTAGGATTCATGCACGCTATAGCAAGTTTTGCGGATGGTAACAAAGAAGCGGTTATGTCTTATTACAAATTTAAAGATGGAAAAATAGTACACCAAGAAACTGGTGCAACTAAGTTACCTAAATAAAGAAAGAAGAAAATGTGGAAGGCTCGAGTATTCACTTTATATCCTGAAATTTTTCCAGGACCATTAAGCAAGGGTCTTTACGGAAAAGCTTTACGAAAAAAAATTTGGGATTTAGAAGTTATTGATATTCGAGACTCTGCTGAAGACAAACACAAGACAGTTGATGATACACCGTTTGGAGGTGGCAGTGGAATGTTATTAAAACCAAATGTTTTAGGAAAATCTTTGGATAGTAAATTAAAAAAGAATGAAAGAGTATTTTATCTTTCTCCAAAAGGTAAAAAGTTTGACCAAAAATTTGCAAAAGATCTAACCAAAGAGAAAACAATAAATTTAATTTGTGGTCATTTTGAAGGAATTGATGCACGTATTTTAAGCACAAGAAATATCGAGGAAATTAGTATTGGTGATTATATTTTATCTGGAGGTGAGTCCGCATCATTTGTTGTTTTAGACTCTGTTTTAAGATTACTGCCAGGAGTTCTAGGTAATGAAAAATCCAAAGACGATGAAAGCTTCGAAAATGGTTTACTGGAATATCCTCAATACACAAAACCTCAAATTTGGGAAAAAAAAAGCGTTCCAGAAGTACTATTATCAGGCGATCATGCAAAAATTAAGGACTGGCGTTTATCACAATCTAAGGATATAACACGTCGCCAGAGACCAGATCTTTGGGAAAAATATTTAAATAACAAAAAAAATGAAAAATATTGAAGATATAAATAAAGCAAATTTACAAAAACTGATTGCTGGAAAAAAAATTCCTGAGTTTTTTCCTGGAGACACAATTCGTGTTGGTGTGAGAATTGTAGAGGGTAAAAGAGAAAGGGTTCAAAATTTTGAAGGTGTTTGTATTGCAAAAAAAAATAGGGATATAAACTCGTCATTTAAAGTTAGGAAGATTTCCTTTGGTGAAGGTGTAGAAAGAACCTTTGCTTTATACAGTCCTGTAATTAGCTCAATAAAAGTTATCAGATCTGGGAAAGTTAAAAGAGCAAAACTTTATTATTTGAGAGATAGAAAAGGTAAATCTGCAAGAATTGCAGAAAAAATGAAAAAAAATATTGGAATTGAAGTCGAAGTTAAAAATGAAGTTGAAATTAAAACTAATGAAAATCCATCTTCTGATAGTCCAAAAACAAGTTCAGCTGAGTCGAAAAAAGATATACCTAAACAGTCTAAAAAAGAGACAGATAAAACAGAAAATAAAAAACCAGAAAATTTAAAAAAATAACTCTAATGCCAAAAACTTTATACGATAAAATTTGGGATGACCATCTTGTCTTTCAACAAGATGACGGTACCTCACTATTATACGTGGATAGACACTTAGTACATGAAGTAACTAGTCCACAAGCCTTTGAAGGTCTTAGGTTAAATAAAAGAAAAGTGAGAAAACCTAATTTTACTTTAGCAGTAGCTGATCATAACGTGCCCACAACAGATAGAACAAAAGGAATTCATGATCAACAGTCGAAAATTCAAGTTGATACACTAAGAAAAAATTGTAAAGAATTTGGAGTTCCTTTATTTGACATGAATGATAAGAGACAAGGTATTGTCCATATTATTGGACCTGAACAAGGTTTTACTCAACCAGGAACAATTATTGTTTGTGGAGACAGTCACACTGCTACCCATGGGGCTTTTGGTGCACTAGCTTTCGGTATTGGAACATCTGAGGTAGAACATGTTTTAGCTACTCAAACTCTATTACAAAAAAAATCTAAAAACTTTTTACTTAAAGTAGATGGCAAAATACCATTAGGGGTAACGGCTAAAGATGTAATCTTAAAAATTATAGGAACTATTGGAACAGCTGGAGGAACTGGATTTGTAATTGAGTATTCTGGAGATGTTATTAAAAACTTTACTATGGAAGAGAGAATGACTGTTTGCAATATGACTATTGAAGGTGGAGCTAGAGCAGGATTAATACAACCTGATGAGAAAACCTTCAAATATTTAGAGAACAGACCTTTATCTCCAAAAAAAGATAATTGGAAAAAAGCTTTAGATTATTGGAGCAATTTAAAATCTGACAAAGATTGTAAATTTGATAAAGAAATAGTTTTAAATGGCGAAGATGTCGTTCCACAAGTTACTTGGGGAACATCCCCACAAGATGTTGTTCCAGTTAATGGATCAGTTCCAGATCCAAAAAAAGAAAAAGATAATAACAGACGTGAAGCTATGGAAAGATCATTAGATTATATGGGTTTAAAACCAAATACTAAAATGACAGATATTAAAATTGACAAAGTCTTTATTGGAAGTTGTACTAATGGAAGAATTCAGGACTTAAGAGAAGCAGCCAAACTTCTTAAGGATAAAAAAATAGCGGAACATGTTAACGCCATGGTTGTTCCTGGATCAGGTCTTGTAAAAATTCAGGCTGAGCAAGAGGGTTTGGATAAAGTATTTAAAGACTCTGGTTTTGAGTGGAGAGAACCAGGCTGTTCAATGTGTCTTGGTATGAATGAGGATCAATTAAAACCAAGAGAAAGATGTGCATCAACATCAAATAGAAACTTTGAAGGAAGGCAAGGTCGTGGGGGGAGAACACATTTAGTAAGCCCAGCAATGGCAGCGGTAGCAGCTATTGAAGGTCACTTATCAGATGTTAGAAAATTTAATAATTAAAATGGAAAAATTTACAAAAATAAAAAGTGTACCCGCATATATTCCTTTAATGAATATAGATACTGATAAAATTATTCCTAAACAATTCTTAAAAACAATAAAAAGATCAGGTTTAGGTAAAAGTTTATTTTATGAAATGAGGTTTGATGAAAAAGGAAATCCAATAAAAGGTTTCATTTTAGACCAGGAACCTTTTAATAGTTCAAAAATCTTAATAACAGGAAAGAATTTTGGTTGTGGTTCATCAAGAGAACATGCACCGTGGGCTTTATTGGATTTTGGAATTAGAGTTATAGTTAGCGAAAGTTTTGCTGATATCTTTTACAACAACTGTTTTAAAAATGGAATACTTCCAATTGTTGCAAAAGATGAAATTATAAACGAGCTTAAAGACTATTCTGAGAGAAAAGAAAATATTGAAGTTAAACTTCAAGAACAAGAAATTATTTATGGAAATAAAACTTATAAATTTGAATTAGACTCATTCAAAAAGAAGTGTTTATTAGAAGGATTGGACGATATAGCTTTATCTCTAGAAAAAACAAAAAATATTGAAAGTTTTGAGAATAAAATGTCTCAAAATAGACCTTGGTTATAAATGGCAACAAATCAAAAAAAAATATTTCTTTTACCTGGTGATGGTATAGGCCCAGAGGTTGTTGGAGAAACCAGAAAAGTTATTGATTGGTTTAATAAAAAAAAATCCCTAGATTTTAAAATTGACCAAGATCTTATTGGGGGAGCTGCAATAGATAAACATGGTGTACCAATAACTGATGAAGTATTTTATAAAGCTTTAGAAAGTGATGCAGTAATAGTTGGAGCATGTGGTGGACCACAGTATGATAAATTAGAGTTTTCAAAAAAACCTGAAAGAGCTCTTTTAAAATTAAGAAAAGAATTAAAATTATTTGCGAATTTAAGACCAGCCATTTGTTTTAAACAACTTGTAGATTCTTCAACGTTAAAACCAGAAATAGTTTCAGGTCTCGATATTTTAATTGTAAGAGAATTAACAGGAGGCATATATTTTGGTGAGCCAAGAGGTGTAAAACCAATAGAAAACGGTGAACGAAGAGGAGTGAATACACACGTTTATACAACAAAGGAAATTAAAAGAATTGCCAAAGTAGCATTTGAACTAGCTGCTAAAAGAAATAATAAAGTAACATCTTGTGAAAAATCAAATGTTATGGAGGCAGGTGTTCTTTGGAGAGAGGAAGTTCAGTCTTTAAAGGATAAAGATTATAAAAAAATCGATCTAAACCATATGTTAGCAGATAACTGTGCAATGCAATTATTGAGAAACCCAAAACAGTTTGATGTTATTTTAGCAGATAATTTATTTGGGGATATGTTATCAGATGAAGCTGCAATGTTAACAGGCTCACTAGGTTTGCTACCATCTGCATCATTAGGTGATAAAGATAAAAATGGAAGAACAAGATCTTTGTATGAACCTGTCCACGGTTCAGCACCAGATATTGCTGGTAAAAATATATCAAACCCAATTGCAACAATATTAAGTTTCTCAATGGCATTAAAATATTCTTTAGGAATGCAAAAAGAGTCCACAATGTTAGATAAGGCTGTTGAAAAAACATTAGAAGACGGTTTAAGAACTCCAGATATAATGTCAAAAGGTAAGAAAAAGGTATCAACCTCAGAGATGGGTGATGCAATTATATCAAATTTAAATTAAAATACTTTTTAATGAACTTAGCTATAATCGGTGCCACCGGCAATGTCGGGAGAAAAACTATTGAGATTTTAGAAAAATCTAAAATTGAAATATCTAATTTATTCTTAGTGGCGTCTGCAAAAAGTGCAGGAAAAAAAATTAAATTCAAAGGAAAAGAGATTGAAATTCAAGATCTTGAAAAATATGATTTTTCAAATGCTAAAATAACTTTTTTTGCAGCTGGAAGTAAAATAGCAGAGCAATGGGCTACAAAAGCTAGCAAAAAAACCATAGTAATTGATAATTCTAAATTTTTTAGAATGGATAATGATGTTCCATTAATAGTACCAGAAGTTAATCTAGATCAACTACAGAATTACAAAAAAAAGAACATTATTGCTAATGCAAACTGCTCTACTATACAAATGGTTGTTGCTTTAAAACCCTTGCATGACCATTTTAACATTAAAAGAGTTATAGTTTCCACTTATCAATCAGTATCTGGTGCAGGGAAAGCTCCAATGGATGAATTAATAACTCAATCAAAAGATTTTCTAGAAGGAAAAAAAATTTCTTCAAAAAATTTTACAAAGCAAATTGCATTTAATTTAATTCCTCATATCGATGAATTTGTTGATGAAGGCTATACAAAAGAGGAGTGGAAAATGATTAATGAGACAAAAAAAATTCTTGACCCAAACATCCAAATATCCGCAACTTGTGTTAGGGTTCCTGTGATGGTTTCTCATTCAGAGTCTATCAATGTAGAATTTGAAAAACCATTTGACATTAAGAGTATTAAAAATATTTTAAATAAATCTAGTGGTTGTAAAGTTATAGATGAAAGAAAAGATGGAGGCTACATAACCCCTTTAGAAGCCGAAAATAGTTATTTAACATTTGTTTCCAGGATTCGTAAGGACAGTTCAAACAACAAAGCAATTAACATGTGGGTCGTTTCTGACAATTTACTTAAAGGGGCCGCATTAAATACAGTACAGATTGCAGAACAATTAATTAAAATAAATGTCTAATAAAAATAACCCACTATCTCCTCATCTACAGGTTTATAAATGGCATATATCATCTCTTTTATCTATCTCACATAGAATAGTTGGGATAATCAATTTTATTTTAATTATTTTCATTTCCTCAATATTAATTTTTTTAGGTACAGATATTCAAATTTTTTCTAAATCTTTAATAGGAAAGTTTTTAATAGTTAGCATATGTTGGTCATTTAGTTTTCAAATCTTAAATGAAATTAGGCATTTAGTATGGGATATGGGATATGGTTTTGATCTAAAGATTTCACGAATTACAGGGATACTTACTATAATTGGATCATTCGTTTTAACAATTTTGTTTTACTTAATAGGAAAAAATTTATTTTAAATGATTAGAGCAACAAAAAAATGGTTATCAATCAAAATTACGTCAGGAATACTAATTCCTTTTATGGTTTGGTTTATTTTAAATTTAGTAGGAATATTAGATGCTAACAGTTCTCAATTTATTTTATTCTTAGAAAGTTTTCCAACTAAAATAATTTTTACTTTATTCTTAATATTTGCATCAATTTTTTATACATTAACGATTAGTGAGGTTTTTGAAGACTATATAAGCAATTTTAAACTCAAAAATGCCGCAAACAGATTACTTGTTTTTTTTAGTATAATAGTCACATTAATACTAATTACTTTTTTATTTAAAATTTAAATTATGAAAGCATACAAAATTATAGATCATGAATACGATGTTGTAGTCCTAGGAGCAGGTGGCTCAGGATTAAGAGCTGCTGTGGGACTATCAGAAGCTGGTCTTAAAACTGCATGCATATCAAAAGTTTTTCCAACAAGAAGTCATACATCAGCTGCACAAGGTGGAATATCAGCAGCTTTAGGAAATATGGGTGAAGATGATTGGAGATGGCATATGTACGATACAGTTAAAGGATCTGATTGGTTAGGTGATCAAGATGCAATCGAGCACTTATGTAAAGAAGCTCCTAAAGCTGTAATTGAATTAGAAAAATACGGTGTACCATTTAGTAGAACAAAAGAGGGAAAAATTTACCAGAGAGCATTTGGTGGAATGACAAAAAATTATGGAAATGAGTCTGTACAAAGAACTTGTGCAGCAGCAGATAGAACTGGTCATGCAATACTTCACACTTTATATGGTCAAGCTTTAAAACATAATACAGAATTTTTTATAGAGTACTTTGCTTTAGATCTTTTAATGAAAGATGGTCAGTGTAAAGGTTTGATCGCTTGGAATTTAAATGATGGAACAATACATAGATTTAGATCACACATAACTATTCTAGCTACTGGCGGTTACGGTAAAGTTTATTACACAGCTACTTCGGCCCATACATGTACTGGAGATGGAAATGGTATGGCACTCAGAGCAGGATTACCATTACAGGATATGGAATTTGTTCAATTTCATCCAACTGGAATTTATGGAGTAGGAACTCTTATATCAGAAGGTGTTAGAGGAGAGGGTGGTTATCTTTTAAACTCTAAAGGCGAGAGATTTATGGAAAAATACGCACCCAAAGCTAAAGATTTAGCTTCAAGAGATGTTGTAAGTAGATCGATAGCAGTTGAAATTAATGAAGGTAGAGGAGTTGGAAAAAATAAAGATTATGTCAATTTACACTTAGATCATCTTGATCCAAAAGTAATAGAGGAAAGATTGCCTGGAATTGCAGAGTCAGCAAAAACATTTTGTGAAGTTGATGTAAGAAAAGATCCAATACCAGTAGTTCCAACTGTGCATTATAATATGGGCGGGATACCAACTAATTATAAAGCTGAAGTTTTAACATTAAATGGAAAAGAGTCTACAGTTCCTGGTTTAATGGCTATAGGAGAAGCAGCTTGTGTTTCAGTCCACGGTGCAAATAGATTAGGTTCAAACTCACTAATTGATTTGGTAGTTTTTGGTAAATCAGCAGCAAACAGAGCCGCCGAGCTTGTTAAACCTGGAACACCTCACGAAGAAATACCACAGAGCGAGACAGATAAATGCCTAGATAGATTTGACAAACTTCGTAACGCTTCAGGTGGAACAAAAACCTCAGAACTAAGATTATCTATGCAAAGAACCATGCAATCAAAATGTGCAGTTTTTAGAACTGAAAAAACACTAAAAGAAGGAATGGATCAAATCAGGAAACCTTTTGAAGGAATGTCTGATATTTCAGTTTCAGATAAGTCTCTATTGTTTAATACTGACCTTGTTGAAACTTTAGAATTTGATAATCTCATCAGACAGGCGATGACAACAATAGACTCGGCTTATCATAGAAAAGAAAGTAGAGGAGCTCATGCTAGAGAAGACTACAAAAATAGAGATGATAAGAAATATATGACGCATACTTTAGCTTGGCAAAAAGGAAATGAAGTTAAGGTAGCTTACAGACCTGTTCATGCAAAAACATTAACAAATGATGTGCAATATTTTCCGCCAAGAGAAAGAGTTTATTAATGGTTCAATTTAGCCTTCCCCAAAACTCTAAAATTTTGAAAGGCAAATACTACAAAGATAAAACCGGATCGAATAATTTAAAAAAAGTTAATGTTTATAGATGGAGCCCATCAAGTAATGAAAATCCTAGAATCGATACATTTGAAGTTGATCTTAATGAGTGTGGACCCAAAGTATTAGATGTTCTCTTTAAAATTAAGAATGAAATTGATCCTACTCTAACTTTTAGAAGATCCTGTGCACATGGTGTATGTGGATCATGTGCAATGAATGTAGATGGAGTAAATACTTTGTCTTGTATTAAGTCTCACTCAGATATTAAAGGTGAATTAAATATTTATCCATTACCTCATTTGAAAGTAATTAAGGATTTAGTTGGTGATTTAACTACACTTTACAAACAATATGAGTCTGTAGAACCTTGGCTCAAGGCTAAGGTGGGAGAAAAAACATCTACAGAAATTAAACAGTCACAAGAAGACAGAGCAAAACTTGATGGATATTACGAGTGTATACTTTGTGCCTGTTGTTCGACTTCTTGCCCAAGTTATTGGTGGAACGGAGATAAATACCTAGGACCAGCAGTCTTATTACAAGCTTATCGTTGGATTACAGACAGTAGAGATGAAGAAAGAAAAGAACGATTAAAAAAAGTTGCAGATGAGCTCAAGCTTTATAGATGTCATACGATTATGAATTGCACTAATTCTTGCCCAAAAGGTTTAAATCCTGCAAAAGCAATTGGGTCTATTAAAAAAATGCTTGCATCAAACTAAAAGCTTAATTAATCATTAATAACAAAATGAATTCAATTGAGCATTTTATTAATGGCAAAACTATAAAAGGTTCTTCAAAAAGGACAGCAAAGGTGTTTAATCCTGCTACTGGCGAGGTAAGTTCCAATGTGAGCCTTGCAAGTGCAAGCGATTTAAATAAAGCTGTTGATGCTGCTAAAAAAGCTTTTCCTAGTTGGTCAGAAAAAACTCCACTTTTTAGAGCTAGAGTGCTTTTTAAATTTAAAGAATTGATTGAAAAAAATTATGATGAACTTACAAAGATTATTGTTTCTGAACATGGAAAAGTTTATGAAGATGCCAAGGGTTCTTTGACAAGAGGTTTGGAGGTTGTCGAGTTTGCCTGTGGTATACCACAATTACTTAAGGGAGAATTTACAGAGAATGTCGGCACAAATGTAGATAGTTGGTCAATGAGACAGCCTCTTGGAGTTTGTGCTGGTATTACACCTTTTAACTTTCCAGCAATGGTTCCTATGTGGATGTTTCCTATTGCAATAGCCTGTGGAAATACTTTCATCCTTAAACCATCTGAGAAAGACCCATCATGTTCAATGAAATTAGCAGAATTATTTTTAGAAGCCGGTCTTCCCCCTGGTGTTTTTAATGTTGTTAACGGAGACAAAGAGGCAGTAGATGCGATTATTAATAATAAAGATATCGCCGCAGTTAGTTTTGTTGGCTCAACACCTATTGCAAAATATATTTACGAAAATTGTGCAAAAAACGAGAAAAGAGTTCAAGCATTGGGGGGTGCAAAAAATCATTGTGTGGTCATGCCAGATTGCGATTTAGATCAAGCAGTAAATGGTTTGATGGGAGCAGCCTATGGATCTGCTGGCGAAAGATGTATGGCACAATCAGTTGCAGTGGCTGTTGGAAAAATTGCTGATCCATTAGTAGAAAGTTTATCAAAAAAAGTTGAGTCACTTAAGATTGGTCCTGGACTAGACAAGAAATCTCAAATGGGACCACTAGTTACCAAAGAGCATTTAGAAAAAGTTAAGGGATATGTCGACATTGGTGTAAAAGAGGGGGCAAAGTTAGTTGTTGATGGAAGAAATTTAAAACTTCAAGGTTATGAGAACGGTTTTTATATGGGGGGATGTCTATTCGATAATGTTAAAAAAAATATGAGAATTTATAAAGAAGAAATATTTGGGCCAGTACTTTCTGTTGTAAGAGCCAAAGACTACGAAGAGGCATTATCTTTAGTTAATGACCATGAATTTGGAAATGGAACAAGTATATTTACAAGAGATGGTGATACGGGAAGATCTTTTGCAAGCAATGTAAAAATTGGAATGGTAGGAATTAATATACCAATACCTGTTCCAATGGCTTTTCATAGTTTTGGAGGGTGGAAAAGATCTTTATTTGGAGATCAAAGTATACATGGACCTGAAGGAGTAAGATTTTATACTAAATTAAAAACAATTACATCAAGATGGCCATCAGGAATCAAATCAGATCCAGAATTTGTGATGCCAACAATGAAATAATATGAGAAAAAAAATATCTCTTATAGGTGCTGGTCAAATTGGTGGAACGTTAGCTCATTTAATTGCTTTAAAGGAGTTAGGAGATGTAGTTCTTTTTGACGTAGCAGCAGGAATAGCAAAAGGTAAGGCTTTAGATATTGCTCAGTCGTCACCCGTAAATGGTTTCAATGTCAATTTGTCTGGAACAGACAACTATGAAGATACTAAGAATTCCGATGTAATAATTATTACTGCCGGAGTTCCCAGAAAACCAGGAATGACTAGGGATGACTTGTTAGGCATAAACCTAAAAATTATTAAACAAGTTGCAGAAGGAATCAAAAAAACTTCTCCAAATGCCTTTGTTGTTTGTATAACTAATCCCCTAGATGTAATTGTAATGGCCCTTCAAAAATACACAAATTTTAACAAAAATAAAGTTATAGGAATGGCTGGCATTTTAGACTCCTCAAGATTCATCTATTTTTTATCTCAAGAATTAAATGTTTCAGTAAAAAAAATACAATCACTTGTATTGGGTGGTCATGGAGATAGCATGGTTGCAATGTTAAATCACACTCTTATCGACGGAAAAAAAATTAGCAAGCTCGTAGAGGAAGGTTTGATATCGAAAGAGAGGTTGGACGACTTAGTTAATAGAACGAAAAAGGGGGGTGCAGAAATAGTAAAATATTTGGAGAAAGGGTCTGCTTTTTATGCACCAGCTGCATCTGGAGTAGAAATGGCGGAAAGTTATTTGAAGGATCTTAAAAAACAACTTCCTTGTGCAGCATACATTGATGGACAATATGGCATCAAAGATATTTATGCCGGTGTACCTGTTATTATCGGTAAAAACGGTGTCGAAAAAATAATTGAACTTAAACTTAGTTCGGAAGAAGAAAGCAATTTTAAAAAATCGATCAAAGCAGTTAAAGAACTATTTGATGCGGCTAAAAAAATCGATCCATCTTTGTGAAAAAAAAGTTATATGATGTTTTGGTTGTCGGTACAGGTTTATCAAGCTTGGCTTTTATTGATTCATATTTGGAGAGAAATAATAAAATAGATGTAATTTCTTTTAAAAAAAATAAAAAAATTATAAACAAATTAGATAATAAACATATTTTTAAGATCTTACCTCCACAAATGATTGGAGAGGAAAAACAGGTACTTAATTACTTTTATTTAAATAAAATTTTTATCAATCCAAAAAATAGTTTTTTTGGTTCTTTAGAATTTGGAGGTTTATCAAATTATTGGGGACTACAAATAGACAAAAATATTTTAGGGGATATAAATCATTTAACTAAAAAAACACAGAAAAAAATTTATAAATCTTTTATTGAAATTTTCAAAAAATTAAATTTAATTGGAAGTTTTAACAATTCAATAAAAAATAATTATAAAAAAAACGAATATATTGGGCAAGAATTTTCAAAAAATAATAAAGATTTATCTTTAGGTGAGCCTATTTTAGCTTTCCAAAAAAAGTCAAAAAAGACAATTCAATTGAAAAATCTAAATGAAAAAAAAGATAAACTCACACCTATGAATTTTTATGATAAATATTTAAAGAAAAAAAAAATTAAATTTCATAACTATTTTGTTGAGTCAATAAATGATCATAGGATAGGGGTTCAGATAATCTGCTCTAATGGTAAAGAAAAAAAAAGTTTTTTTACAAAAAAACTTGTCTTAGGATGTGGAACTCTTGTTACTACAAAATTAATTATGAGTTACCTAAATATTTCAAATGAAGTGAAAATAAATCATCATCCTAGATTATTCTCTCTTTACTTTTCAAAAAAAAGGTGGAAAAACACAATGAACTTTGAGCCATCGCAGTTACATCTTAAATCAAAAACAAATCCAACACTTTTTACTGCCGATTTTAGGCCAGGAAATAAAATAATAGTTGATGCAATTATTAGATTTAAATTTTTTCTGGCACCATTTAGGTCTATAATAAATTTTTTTAGAGAGCATTTTATATTTTCAAATGTATTTATAGAACCAAAATATGGAAATCTATATATTAAAAAAAGAAAAAAATTTTATGAGGTATATTCAAAAAATAAAAATATAAAAAAACTATTTAAAAAAATAAATAAAATGATTTTCAAATTTCTATTAAATACTAAAAAATTCTTTCCAATTTTCTTAAATTATTTTCCAGGCTATGGAGCTGATTTTCACTATTTTGGAACTATTTTAATCGGTAAAAAAGGTAAACTTTCAGTAAATGAAAAATGTCAATTAAGAAATAATAAAAAAAT
>CACKGP010000013.1 GCA_902599805.1 uncultured Pelagibacteraceae bacterium | reverse complement strand
ATAATTGCCACCAAATTTACCACCGTAAAAACCATTTTTATCGTGTTGATCTATTAAAGGAATTCCCTTTTTAATTTTCATCATCAAAGAATGCTAATTTTTAGTTAGCAGACTGTATAATTTTTTTAATGTTTTGACCAGCGTCCCCACTCTCGTATATTGGTCTACCTATAACACAATACACTTTAGAGTCATTTTTTGACATATCGCAAAACTCTGAGTAACTTTTCGTTCGCTTTTGATCATGTTTAGTAGCCTTAACATCTCGTATACCTGGACAAAATATCTTTAAGTCTTTGGATAGAGATCTAACACTTTCATATTCTTGCGCTGATGATATTACACCTTTGATACCTGACTTAATGGCTAAATCAGCTAACATTAAAACTTGCTCTTTAGATGCGGATTGAGACGTTAAAATAGTTACTCCCAAAAGTTCTAATTCTTTTGCAGCCTCGTTAGCTGATTTGAGCATGTCGTTCCCCCCACTAGTATGAACAGTCAAATATTTTACAGTTTTTAAAGATTCTATACTCGCTACAGTTTTTTTAACTGTATTAGGTACATCAAGTAATTTTAGGTCTAGAAAAATATCTAAACCAAAACTTGAAAGTTTCCTCAAACCATCTTTCCCTATAATTGAGAATAATTCATTTGTAATTTTAAGACCTGCTGCATAATCCTTTACACTATTTGCAACATCAAGTGCTTTATTAAAGTTTGAAAAATCTAAAGCAACAAAAATATTTTTTCTCAACTTATTTCTCTCTCTATATTGTTAATTTCCTGTTTGAGTTTTTTTGACATTTTAAATGCAATAGATTTGCTATCACTTGTTTTGATAATCTCACCACTTCTAGGATTTCTAGCATTTGTTCGTCCTTTAATTTTTTTAGGAGAAAATCTTCCAAAATCCCGCAGTTCTGAACTTCTTCCATCTTTAATTCCTTTTATTATTGTTTCTAAAACAATATTTAGAATCTCCTCTAATTCCGATTTTTTTAATTTTTGGTGAATTTTTTTGGATAATTTTGAAATTATCTCCGATTTCACCATAGAGACTTATTTTTTTTCCTTTTTCTTTTTAGACTTGAATACTTTTCCTAAAATATCACCTAAAACTGCTCCTGAACTTGATCCATCTTTACCATACTTTTCTATTGCTATTTTCTCATTATGTTTTTCTAATTCTTTTATTGACAGGCTAACTTTTCTTTTGTCTTTATCGAGATCGACTATCATGCAATCTACTTTATTACCTCTTGTAAAGATTTCTGGTCTACAATCTTCTATTTCTTTAGCCAACTGATTTTTCTTAATTGTAATGATCAAATTTTTTTCATTTCCAACTGATACTTTAATACCGTTTTTCAAAACTTCTTTTACTGTAGCTGTAACAATATCTTTATTATCTTTTTTCAAAAAGAATTCAAAAGGATCTTTTTCGAGTTGTTTGATCCCTAGTCTAATTTTTTCTTTTTCTGTATCGATCTCAAGTAATTTAGCTTTCACTGAGTCGCTTTTTTTAAACTTTTTCAAACTTTCTTCGGACTCTTGCCATGAAATATCCTTATAGTGTATCATTCCATCGAATTCAGTATCTTCGATTGAAACAAACAATCCAAAATCAGCAATATTTTTGACTTTTGTATTTACTGTAGTTCCATTCGGATATTTTTTAATAAATGAAGTCCAAGGATTTTCTAATGTATCTTTATAAGACAAAGATATTCTTCTTTTTTCTGTATCAAGCTCTATAACTTTTACTTTAATTTTTTGAGAAGAGGATAAAATTTTACTTGGGTGAATATTTTTTTTAGTCCAAGACAAACTTGATTGATGTACAAGACCCTCAAGGCCTTCTTGGAGTTTTACAAATGCACCATAATCTACAATTTTTGTAACTGTTCCGTCATAAACTTTTCCAACCTGATATTTTTTTTCAAGATTTTCGTAAGGATCTGGATGCATTTGTTTAATTCCACAACTTATCCTTTTAGTTTCTTGATCAATTTTAATTACTTTACACTTTATTGATTGCCCAACTGATAACAAAGAGGAAGGTTTATCTACACGTGAATAGCTTAGATCTGTTACGTGTAAAAGTGCATCTGCACCGTTTAAATCTAAAAATGCTCCCCAGTCTAAAATAGACTTTACCTGAGCATTTACAATGTCGCCCTCTTTTATCTTTGATAAAATATTCGCAAGCTCTTTGTCCCGAGTTTTAGAAAGCACAGCTTTTCTAGATACAACAATGTTACCTCTTGCCTTATCGAGTTTGACACATAAAAATTTTTGAGGAACGTTCATCAACGTATCCATATTTTTTATTGGTTTCGTATCAACCTGAGATCCTGGTAAAAAACAAAGACAAGACTCTATATTTACAATGAACCCTCCCTTAACCTTATTTGTAATTATACCTTCGACTTCAGTTTGGTTTTCAAAAGCTTTGGTCATTTTCGCTAAAGACCCCATGCGTTTTGCTTTTTCTCTGCTGACTATAATATCGCCTTTATAACTCTCGATTTTCTCTAGATACACATCAATTTTTGATCCAACCTTTAGTTTATCCAATTCCTTTGAAATTTTAAATTCTTCAATTGGAATTGCACCTTCACTTTTCAGACCTGTCTCAACAAAGATATGTTTTTTTCCAATTTCGCTTACTACTGCTTTGATAATTTTACCTTCTTTAAAGTCTCTTTTTTTAAAATCTTCGTTTAAAAGAGTTTCGAATTCTTTGGTTTTGCTATTTTTAGATGTGTCTGTATCTAAGCCCATATAAACTTTAGTTTTCTGTCCATAATTTTTTTTACTTTTAAAAAGCTCTCTCTTATAGATAAGTTAGTAGTATTTATCAAGATAGAATCCTTTGTTTTTTTGAGCTTAGAATGACGCCTAGTACGATCTTCTAAATCCCTCTTTTTCAAATTTTTAAAAATTTCAGAGAATTTGACTTTCTTATTTAAACTTTTGTACTCCTTAAATCTTCTTTTAGCTCTCTCTTTAATATTTGCAGTGATATAAAATTTAAAATCTGCATCTTTAATTATTTTAGAATTAATATCTCTTCCGTCTAGTATTGAGCCATTATATTTATTAGGAGGATGATAAGCCAATCTTCTCTGAAATCTTACTACTAAGTTTCTAACTTTTAAGTCTTTAGCAATTTGAGAGGCTAAACGTGCTACATCATCATCAAGTAAATTTCTTTGTTTCAACTTATTTAAATTTATGTTTCTACTAATTTTTTTTAAAAATTTTAATTCATTCTTAGGTTTCTTATCTATGATTTGTCTGGCCATAAACCTATAAATTTTACCAGTGTCAAGATAAAGAAGTTTATAGTTTTTTGCTATTAATTTTGAAATTGTACCCGCTCCTGCAGCCACAGGCGAGTCTATACCTACCTTAATTTTAATTTTTTTTTTCAAATCTCCCCCCTAATTTTTTAATAGTATATAAAAAATTTGGACAACTTGTAGAAACCTGTTCGAAATTTGATAATTTAGACTTAATTCCTGTAATTAAACTAATTACAGCTGCTGACATTAAAATCCTGTGGTCATAAACTCCTGAGACAGCAATTCTCTTTTTGTCACTACTGAGGTTTGGATTACCATTAATTATCATTTTGTTTTTAGATGCTGAAAATTTTATTCCAATTTGTTTTAAAATTTTTCCCATCTCTTTAATTCTGTTACTTTCCTTATTTGCAAGGTCACCTATACCTTTAAATACGGACTTTCCAGGAAGTAACGAAGCCATTGCAAACATTAAAGGAAATTCATCTTGGCAACTAACAAAAAGTTTTTCATCAACTTTAATTGGTTTAAGTCTGCTACTCTTAACATGAATATCAGCAGTTAATTCATTTCCTACAACTTTTTTGTTTCTGAAAAAGATTTTACCATTATGTTTTTTTATTAAATTAAAAAATCCAATTCTCGTTGGATTAATATGTACTTGTTTTAGAATAACTCTGGATTTTTTGTTAATTAGACATAAAGCGGCAAAAAAACTAGCAGATGAGGGATCACCTGGCACAAATAAATTAAAAGGGTTTAAAACCTCTTTTCCATTAATTTCAATTAAATTTTCTTTACCTTTTTTGATTTTAATTACTTTTGTATTATGCTTGAGCATTTTTTCGGTGTGATCCCTACTTTTTATAACCTCAGTCACCTCAGTCTTACCAAATGAATTTACTGCACCAAGTATTATTGCAGATTTTATTTGACTTGAAAAATCGTTTTTAAATTTGAAACCAATAGGACTGGGAGAAGAAATTAATGTAATAGGCAGTTTAAATTTATTTTTAGGCAGAAAAGTTACACCAAAATTTTCCATTGCTTTTATAATTTTATACATACTTCTGTTTCGTAAACTTTTGTCTCCAGTAATTTTTATTTGAAGGTTAGGATTAGTGCTACATACTCCAAAACCTAAAAGACGAGCAGCAGTACCCGAATTTCCGAAATTTAATACTGTGTTTTTGTTACAGTAATAGCTTCCAAGACCTTTACCAAAAATTTTGTACTCTCCTTTTCTAATTCGTTTTATTTTACAATTAAGTTTTCGAAGACAATTTATTGTTGAATAAATATCTTGAGACTCTAAGATATTTTTGACTGTTGAAGTACCCTCACAAATTGATCCGATTATAAAACTTCTTTGAGAAATTGACTTATCAGAGTCTATATGAACGGTTTTGTTAAATGCATTTATTTTTTCATGAAAAATAACAGAGAAACTTTTGTTAGCCATTAATTTTAATTTTCAAAAGAGCCAAAATACAATTCCCTAGCTTTCGTAGATTTTAAAATATCCTTTGGTTTACCTTCAGCTATTATTGTATGTTCACCAATGACATATGCTCTGTCTACAATTGCGAAAAGATTTTGGACTTGGTGATCAGTAATTATTACACCACAACCATAAGATTGAAGTTTTAAAATAAATTTTTGAATATCTTGAACAATAATTGGATCTAAGGCCGCCATAGGTTCATCTAGCAAGATAACTTTTGGATTGTTTATTAGGGTTCTTGCAATCTGTAATCGTCTCACTTCACCTCCAGATAGAACAGAGGTATTTAAACTACGGAGATGCTGTAAATTAAATTCGTTTAAAAGTTTTTCAACAGTTTCATTTTGTTTCTGCCTTCCGCTTATCGATAGCTGACAAACACCTAAAAGATTGTCGTATACACTCATGTTAAAAACATTCCTGTGTTGACTCAAATAAGTAATACCGAGTTTTGCTCTTTCATGAATAGGTTTTTCCGTAATGTCTTTTTGTCCTAATAATATATTTCCGCTATCAACTTTATACTGACCAATAATAGTTCCATATAAAGTTGATTTACCAGATCCATTCGGACCTACTAATCCAATTATTTCCCCAGGGTATATTTCTAAATTTATTTTTTTTAATACCGGTCTTCCACTAAAGGACTTACTTACACCCTTAACTTGTAAAGCAGGTTTATTTTTTTTAAATTTTATTATTCTAAAACTTTTTTTCATCAAAACTTTGTTTTAATTTTAACTCTTTCCTCGCTATACATACTTATCTTTAAATCTTTTGTGTTTAAATCAAAATCTAATTCATCAGCATTCAAATTAGTAGTTGGTCCCTCTCCACTAATGTTACCAGCCACCAATAATTGATTTTCGTAGTTATTAAAGTCAGCTCTGTCAGAGTATAAAATATTTTCTAAATAATCCATTCTAACATTCTCAGAAAATTTCATATCATTCGTTAAATTATTATACACCCCTTTATCAGAAATAACTGTTAAAACTGTATTGTCTTTGAAAGTGAACAAACATTTCACATTTTCCATATTTATTAGCTCAGGACTTTCTTTCTCAAATTCAGCAAACTTAGAACCAATCACAAATTTGTTCCCAGAATTATCAATACCCTGATACTCAACATTTTCAAACCTATTAACCCCTTCTTCAAGAAATCTTTCATCGTCAGAAGTGTTTTCACTTACTTTAAAATCTTCTTGTTGGTTTTTTTGTAAATTTGTAAAATATGTGAGAAAAACAATAGTTAATCCTAAAGTAATTAAACTAATTTGAAAAAATTTTCTTCGATTAGGCATATTTTATTTCATACCATAATTTAATAAAGAATGTATATGAACTATTCCTATTGGTTTAAAAATTGATTTTCTTTTTTTATAATCCTTATCAGAAGAAACTATTAAACTTGTAATTTTTTTATCACTCATGATAGATAGCGCTTTTGCAGCTGAAGTGTTCTCTCCAATAAACATAGGTCTCTTTGTCATAAGATACGTAATTTTTGTTTTGTCTGAGAAATTTTTAGACCCTCTTCTAATATCTCCATCAGTCACTATACCTATTACATTATTTTTTTTTGTAATCACTCCAATACCCAGGTTTTTTTTACTTATTATTTTTACAGCTTTATCAATATTATTTTTGAAGTCAATCAAAGGTATTTTATTACCTTTCAACATAATATCTTTCACTAACAATAAAGTCTTACCTATATTTCCTCCAGGATGAAAAATCTTAAATCTTTCTTTAGTAAATTTTTGTTTAGCAAGAAGGGCAGACATAAGACTGTCACCAAACAATAATGTAATTGATGTGCTTGAACTTGGAACCATACCGATTGGATCTGCTTCTTTTACTTTTGGAAGAATTATTGGAACATCGCTTGCTTTAATTAGCAAGCTGTTTTCACCTGAAGCAACCCCGATAACTTTAATTCCAAATCTATTTGAGTATTTTAAAAGGTTTGTTAATTCTGAAGTATTTCCGGAATAAGAAAAAACAATCAGAACATCTCTCTTATCAATTTGACCAAGGTCACCGTGTATAGCTGAATTAGGATCAAGAAAAAAAGAACTGATGCCAACTGATGAAAGGGAAGCACTAACTTTTCTTGCTATTAATCCAGATTTGCCAACACCTGAGCAAACAACTTTACCTTTTGCCTTATGAATTATATCTACAGCTTTTACAAAATTTTTATTGAAGACTTTATTGATTTTTTTTAATTCTTTAATTTGTATTGCAGCAGATTTTTTGGCTACGCTTATGTAATTTACTTTAGTCATTAATGTTCGAATATATCAAACTTAAATCCTGATTGGTCCAAGGCAATTCTGGTATCAAGAAATGTTATGCAATTTTGATATAAATCCATTCTATTTTCCCTTTTCAACATTTTTTCTAATTCATTTTTAATTTTATGTAGATAGATCACATCGTTCGCTGCATATTCTAATTGTTTGTCTGTTAGCTCATTTATATTTTTATTCCAATCACTACTTCCAGCTCTTTTGTCTAAATTTTTATTACAAAATTCATAAACTAAATTTTTAAGTCCGTGTTGGTCAGTATAAGTTCTAACAACTTTGCTAGCTATTTTTGTATCGAAAATATTCTTTATTTTGCATTTTAGAAAAAATTCTAGAGCATTTTTATCAAACCTTAAATAATGACCAATTTTTAAAATTTTTTCATCTTCTAGTATTGATACTAAATTTGGTGCTTTATAAGTTTTTCTGTCAGGTTGAATGACGTAAACATTTCCAGAAGCGTCACATAGTTGAATTAGGCTTAACTTATCTCTTTCAGGTATCTTCAAACCAGTTGCTTCAGTATCAATAGCTACACTATCTTTGATTTTTGCGACAATTTCCTTAGGCAAATCGTTTGAAAATTTATTTATCTTCATATACTCATTCTAATTACCATGAATAATTACCCGATAGCAACAATTCTAGGCGGTGGGGGTTTTATAGGCCGGTATCTTGTCAGAAATTTGACGAAGAAGAACTATAGATGCATTATTCCTACTCGTAACCCATTTACTAAGGTTTATTTGAAGACCCAAGCACCTCCAGGGGCAATAGAAATTATAAAATTTGGTCAAAATAATTTTGAAGAAATTAAAAACGCTGTAGAAAATTCAGATGTAGTTATTAATCTTTGTGGAATATTATTTGAAAATAGAAAACAAAAATTTAATAGTATTCACGGAGATATTCCTGAAAGCATCGCAAAACTTTGCGCACAATCAAAAGTAAAAAAGTTTATTCATGTTTCTGCTATTGGTGCTAGCAAAGATTCTAAATCAAAATACCAACAATCTAAATTTTTAGGGGAAGAAAAAGCTTTAAGTAATTTTGATAAAACTGTGATTATTAGACCAAGCGTTGTAATTGGTAATGAAGATAATTTTACAAATTTATTTGCTAAATTAAGCCTTTCGCCAATAATTCCCGTAGTGAATGTAAATTATAAATTTGAGCCTATTTTCGTAAATGATGTAGCAAGAGCAATTTTAAAAGCTATAGAGACAAAAAATAATGAAGGAAAAATTTATGAACTAGGTGGCGGCAGGGTGATTAGTTTTGGCGATATGATAAAACTAATTTTAAGCACAATTGGAAAAAAAAGATTTGTTGCTGATGTGCCGATGACTTTAGCTAAAATTCAAAGTTCGCTTTTAAGTATTTTACCGATTGATCCAATTATAACAAAAGATCAATGTCTAATACTTTCTGAAAAAGATAATGTGGTATCTGGCGACCACTTAACTTTAAAAGATTTAAATATCAAACCGACGGATATTGAAAAAGAAATGGAAAAGTGGCTGTGGCGTTACCGATCAGGTGGAGAATTCGCAAAAGTCTAGGGTACTAACAAGTTAAAAGATTTATCACTTTTTCTAATTATTAATTTGTCTTCAAAACCAAAGTCCTCACCATCTATTTGTGAGAGAACTTTATTTTCAAGTTTATCAATTTCTAACTTATCAAGCTCTTTAGTAATAATACTTTTTGCTCTACTTAAATCCCCTTTTGATAATATTAGCCAAAGGTAATATAAAATTTTAATTCTTGAAAGATCTTCAAATATATAAGCAATAACTTTATTATCAAAAATATTTGTTTTTTTCGTAATAGAGTGTGGTCCTGCATAATATTTTGAATTTGTTACAAGTACCCAATCGGCTTTAATTATTTTTCCATCGACATTAACTTTCATCTTTTTATTTTTTAGAAATATAAAATGTTGCAGACCTTTAAGCGCAAAAATTATCTTACCTAAATATTTTTTAATTTGAGAGTCTATTGAATGCACAATCTCTGAGTCAAAACCAATCCCAGCCATAAGAAAGAAATATTTATCATTAATTTTTGCAAGATTAATTTTTTTGGTGTTTTCTGAAACAAGTACTTTATAAATTTCTTTAGCTTTTTTTTCTATTTGTGTTTCAATCTGAAGTATATTTGCTGTTCCTGCAGGTATGTAACCGATAATAGGCTTATCAATGTCTTTGTACTTATTTATGATCTGATTTATTCCAAAACATACTGAACCATCACCACCTGCAATTACGACTCTATCTGTGTTATTTTTTGATAATTCACTAAAAACTTTTTCAGCATCTTTTTCAGAGCTGGTTTTAAATAACTCTACCGAATGATCTATTTTAAGAAGCTCTATTACTTTGTTGATAAGCTTTAATTTTCTTCCACCTGCTGCGTTAGCATTAAAAATGATGGAAAATTTTAATTTTTTAATCATTTTTTAACATTTCTGTAACATATTTATGATTCAACTAAAAGAAGAGATTCGTTTTATAAAATGAAACAAATAAAATCTAGCGCCGAAGGAAAAATACTTACATTTAAAAGTATATTCATCTCAGATGTTCATCTAGGAACAGTTGGTTGCCAAGCAAATAAACTCTTAGAATTTTATAAACACACAAGATCAGAAAATCTTTATTTGGTGGGAGACATCTTCGATATTTGGGCTCTCAAAAAAAGTTTTTTTTGGCCACAAGAACACAATGATGTCATTCAAAAAACTCTTAGAAAGGCAAGACACGGTACAAAAGTAAAATATATTACAGGAAACCACGATGAGATTTTTAGAAAGTTTGTTCCAATAAATTTTGGTGATGTTGAGTTAATAAACAAATGTATACATGAAACAGTTGATAAAAAAAAATATGTGGTAATTCATGGAGACCAGTGGGATGGTGTTATGAAATATGCACCCTGGTTATCTAAAGTGGGTGCCATCGCTTATAATTTCTTATTAAGATTAAATAATTTAGTAAATTTTATTAGAAACATTTTTGGCAAGGAGAAGTGGTCGCTTGCAAAATTTTTAAAAAATAAAGTAAAGAATGCAGTTAAATATATAGGTGATTATGAAAAAACTGTATCAAGCTACGGTAAAAAGAAAAATGTCGACGGAATTATTTGTGGACATATTCATAAAGCTTCAAATCAAAATTTTGATGGAGTGAACTATTTAAATTGTGGTGATTGGGTAGAGAACTGCACTGCTCTTGTAGAGCATCTAGATGGAAAAATGGAAATTATTAAGTGGGATGAAATTAGACAAGAAGTAGTAAATTACAGAACTCAGCTTAAAGAGGTGGTTTAACATTTATGAGAATATTAATTGTTACGGATGCTTGTCCGGAACATGTTTTAAATGGTGTGACCAGATCTTATTCAAGATTAGAAATTGAATTAAAAAAAATGGGTCACAAAGTTAGCTACATTAAACCTACTCAATTTTTCACAGTTCCAATGCCCAAATATAATGAAATCAAATTAGCCATAAATGTATGGAAGGTTGGTAAATTAATTAAAAAAGAAATGATCGAAGCACAAAATAATAATGAACAGTTTAGAATACATATTGCTACAGAGGGACCTATAGGACTATCAGCTAGAAGATATTTAGGTAGAAATAAGATAAAATTTACTACAAGTTTTCACACTAGATTTGATAAATATCTAAAATTATATCTCCCTATAATACCCGAAAAAATATCCCAAAAATTTTTAAGTAACTTTCACAACAAAGCTGAAAGGGTATTAGTCACTACAGAGTCGATGAAAAAAGAATTAAGCGATATAGGGGTAATTAATGACAAAATGGTTGTTTGGACAAGAGGGGCAGATCATTTAGGAGAACCAAAGAAAATGACATTAAATTACAACAAACCAATTTTTGTTTATGTAGGAAGGATCGCATTGGAAAAAAATATTAAAGATTTTTTAGACCTTGATTTACCAGGTAAAAAAATATTAGTTGGTACAGGCCCCCATTTAAAAAAACTCACAAAAGAGTATCCCGATGCTAAGTTTGTTGGTCAAAAAACGAACGGTGAATTAGCTTCTTATTTTGCATCAGCTGACGTTTTTGTTTTTCCATCAAAAACGGAAACATTTGGAATTGTATGTATAGAGTCTTTGATGGCTGGAACACCCGTAGCAGGTTACGCTGATTGCCCAGGTACAATGGATATTTTTAAATTAGCTAATGGAAAATCAATTGGTTGTCTTGATAAAGATTTAAAAAAAGCGGCTTTGACAGCTTTAAAAGCAGATAGAGACAACTGTAAAGAATTTGCTAAACAATTTACTTGGAAGAGATGTGCAGAGATATTTATCAATAACACTGCAGTAAACTAGGACATATCTCCCCTTTAAATTAACCTTACTTCAACTATAATTAATTAATGGATTTACTATTTATATTAATAGGCGCAGGTCTTGCTATATTTGTTATATTCGTATCTTTTAAAAGCATCGGAGCAGGTATAGCCGCAAAATCAGAAATAAATAGACAAAAAGACAAACTAAAATCAGGTGATAAAGAAGAGGGGATAGAAGACATCACCAATGAAAATATTGAAAAAACTAATGAGCAAGTAAAGATTATAAATCAAATCGATGATCTAATTTTAATTGTAGATAAATTTAAAAATATCAAATTTTTTAATAATAGTGCAAAAAAAAAATTTGGAGAAAATAATTTAAATAAGCACGTGGCTACTTTATTGAGAGTTCCTGATTTACTCCAAAATATTGATTTAGTACTTTTAAAAAAAGAGACAATTACTATGGATTTAGAATTATCCACTCCCTCATTTCAGTTCTTTAAAGTTCATCTATTCTCTGGACCGACCTCATATGTCGATGATCCTGACTCAGTTGTTTTATTTCTAAAAGATTTAACTGATATTATAAAAGCGCAAAGGTTCAAATCTGATTTTGTAGCAAACGTTAGCCATGAACTTAAAACGCCTTTAGTTTCTATTAAAGGATTTTTAGAAACTATAAGCGGACATGCGAAAGATGATTTAGAAGCTCAAAAAAAATTCATACCGATAATGCTTGAGCAAGCTGATAGGATGGAAAGCTTAATTAAAGATTTACTTTCATTAAGTAGAATTGAGTTAGAGGAACATGTACAGCCTCAAGATAAAGTAAATTTAAAAGAAATTTTAAGTAACGTTGAAGATATCCATCAAAAAAATTTAAAATCTTTTGAATTTAAAAATAATATAAAAGATGATTTCTTTATTAGAGGCGATCATGAAAAATTAATTGAAGTTTTTTCAAATATTATTGATAACAGTATAAAATATTCAGAAAAAAATAAAAAAATTGAGGTTAATTGTAAGCAAGGTAACGGAAAAGTTATAGGAGACTCTTATACCGTGTCCATTAAAGATAATGGTATTGGGATTGCAACTGAACAACTTCCGAGAATTACTGAAAGATTTTTTAGAGTTGATGCCGCTAAAAGTAAAAAAGTTGGTGGCACTGGATTGGGAATGGCGATCGTGAAGCACATTGTTAATCAGCATAGAGGTGAGTTAGAAATAAAAAGCGAGGCTCAAAATGGCACCGAAATAAAGGTCCATTTTTCAAAATTTTAGCAAATATTACAGTTTTATTAAATTTTGTCTTGAGATAGACGGCAAAATAGTTAAAGTTTTAGTATGACTAGATTAATGAATTATATAAGTCTGGTTTTATTAAGTTTAATTTTTACAACTGTTAAAGCAGATGTAAATTTAATTGAGAAAACTTTACGTTCTCAACCTCTTACAGTTTTTGATCTAGGACTTTTAAGATTAAAAAACGATCTTAAGCAAGCTAAAAACGATTTAGTACTTGAAGTAGATAGTAAAAATGTATCGACAATTTATACTGAAGCTTTATTTTCAAGACGATACGATGGAATTCAATTAATTGTGTCA
>CACKGP010000012.1 GCA_902599805.1 uncultured Pelagibacteraceae bacterium | reverse complement strand
ACGAAGCTAATTGATTTTTTTTGTAGGTCCTCTCTTAGTTTTTTATTTACAATTAATTGTTTTATTTTTTTATAAATTTCATTTTGATTAATTTTATTAAGATACAAACCGTATGGAATAGTCTCTGGAAGTCCTCCTTTTTTTGAAATAATTGTAGCACAGCCTCTAGATGCTGCTTCTAACGATGTACGTCCAAATGGCTCTTCCCAGTGTGATGGAACGACGGAAATACTAGATTTTTTGTAAATCTGTAAAGTTTCATCATGAGTAATCCATCCTAAATGAATTAGTCTGTCATGTTTAAAATTGTACTTCTCTCTAGGTTCATCTCCTATGACAATACTTTTCCAATCTTTGTATTTTTTTAATATTCTAATTATTGCACGACCAAAGGTGTCATATCCCTTTGAGTGATTTAATTTACCAACAAAAGTAATAATTTTTTCTTTTTTTGGCATTTTAGAAATT
This sequence comes from uncultured Pelagibacteraceae bacterium, assembly GCA_902599805.1. GTDB lineage: Bacteria > Pseudomonadota > Alphaproteobacteria > Pelagibacterales > Pelagibacteraceae > Anoxypelagibacter. The sequence continues at coordinate 18,570 of CACKGP010000012.1, read as the reverse complement.
TTATTAATAGCTGGATATAAAACTTGTGTTTTTTCGTGATTTTTAATGTCTAAGCCTTCAAAAAATTTTTCTTTAACCCAATTACTAACAAATGTAATTTTACTACACAATTTTATAAGATGTTTTCTTTCTTTTGCTGTAACAGCACCCCGAAGGGTTTGCGGATTATTGTGAATTACTAATATATACTTTTGATTTGGTAAACTCTTTTCGATATGAAGAATGTAAGAAGGTCTATTATGAATTTCTATAAGAGAGAATTTTTTTCTATTTAATACTTCGATGAATTTATTAACGTATTTTAAATTTTTACTTTGAACTCCAAAATTTGAAAATTTTAAATTTACATAATTAAAATTGTCAAAAGTTTTACTTACGTTTGATGTATAACCAAAAATGGTCGTATTTTTTTTTAACTTACTGTCTTTTGAAAAGTCTTTAACCCAAATAGAAGCTGACCCAGCATTATCTTTAATGAACTGGTCTTTATAAGGTAACAAAACAGCAATATTATTCTGCATTTAAATTAATAACCCTTGCTCTCTTTTTTATCTATCTTTTTAAACTTACTTACAGCTTCTTTTGCACCACCAGACATAAACCTCTGGTCAGAACCAACTGTTACTAATTGAAAACCTTTATTTATCATTTTCTGGGCGTATTCAGCCTTCATATTGTGTATACCAGCAATTATTTTATTTTTTTTTGCATGTTCCAGTATTTTCATAATTGTATCATAAACCTTGTCGCCTTCTGGTTTGTCAAAACTTGGTTCTTCACCAATAGCTAAACTTAAATCAGCTGGACCTATATAAATTCCATTAAGACCAGGCGTGGTCATTATAGAGTCCAAATTTTCCAATGCTTCTTTAGTCTCAATCATAGCAAACTTTAATAACTCATCATTTGCATGCTTACCGTAATCCGCACCTCCATACAAAAGACCTCTTATTGGTCCAAAGCTTCTATATCCTTTCGGTGGATATAAACAAGCTTTAACAAAATGCTCAGCCTCTTTTCTATTACTTACCATTGGACATATAACTCCATAAGATCCCGCATCTAATATTTTCATAATTTGTCCAGGTTCATTCCAATTTACTCTTGCCATTGGGACGACATCAGTTGTTGAAATTGCTTGGAGCATTTGCAATGCATTTGGGTAGTCCACAACACCGTGTTGCATATCAATGGTTAAAGAATCCCATCCTTGATTTGCCATCACTTCAGCGGAAAATGAATTTGGTATTTGAAGCCAACCGTTTATTACAGCTTTACCCTCAGAAAAAATTTTTTTAAGCTTATTTTTTCTCATTTACTAACCAGATAAGCCTAGGTGAGTATATTTTATATTTAAATAATCTTTTATCCCAACAGAGCCACCTTCTCGGCCATATCCTGTTTGTTTGATACCACCGAACGGTGTTTCTGCGGTTGCTACTACAGGAGTATTAACTGCAACGACTCCTGTCTCTAATTGTTCTGAAGCTTTGAATGCTTTCTCCATTGAATTTGTACAAATATATCCAGCTAGACCACAATCATGATTGTTTGCTCTTTTAATAACTTCATCAAAATCTTTAAAAGTAGTAATAGCTGTTATCGGCCCAAAAGGCTCTTCTGTCATTACTGTAAAATTATCTTTGATGCCATCAATTATAGTTGGCTCATAAAAATATCCTTTATTAAAACCAGATGGCCTTTTACCACCATATAGTACTTTACCACCTTCTTTTTTGGTCTTTTCGACTAATTTTTCAATTTCCTCTAATCTTTTTTTGGTAGTAATAGGTCCAAGATGAACACCCTCTTTCATTCCATCACCTAATTTAAGTTTTTTCGTTTTTTCAATAAAAGTTTTTGCAAATTCATTTTTTTTACTCTCATGTATATAGAATCTACTTGGTGAAATACAAACCTGTCCATTATTTCTATATTTTGAAGTAATTGCCATATCAGTAACTTTTTCGATATTTGAGTCTTCGAACACTATAAAAGGAGCATGGCCACTAAGTTCCATTGTAACTCTTTGAACTTTATCAGCTGCTTTTTTTAATATTAGTTTTCCTACTCTTGTAGATCCAGTGATAGAAACCTTTTTAATAATATTTGATGAAATTAATTCATTAGACACTTCTTCTGGATCTCCAGATAATAGATTAACAACCCCTGGAGGAATACCAGCGTCATTAATTATATTCATTAACTCCATAACAGCTCCAGGTGTTATAACGTCAGGTTTTACAATAACAGAACAGCCAGCAGCTAATGCTGTTGAAATTTTTCGAGATGCTAAAATTATTGGAAAGTTCCATGGGATTAAAGCGGCAACAACTCCTACTGGTTGGTAATTGACCTGTACTCTGGTATTTTCAAATCTACTTTCAACAGTTTGTCCAAATATTCTTTTAGTTTCTTCAGAATTCCATTCAAAAATATCTGCTCCGCCTCCTACTTCACCTTCGCCCTCAACTAATGGTTTTCCAACCTCAAGCGCTAACCACTTTGCAAGTTCTTTCTTTCTTTCTCGCATGAGGTCTGCAATTTTTCTAATTTTATATGATCTCTGCCATGGCGGAGTTTTCTTCCAAACCTTAAAGCCTTCTTCAGCTGATTTTAATGCTTTTGTAACATCTGCTTTTGTAGCTTTTGATGCTTTTCCAATTACGTCCTCTGTAGCTGGATTTATGACATCGTATGTTTCATTTTTTTCAGATGGCTGCCATTTACCGTGTATGAATTGACCAAATTTTGAATACATTTTTATATTTTTATTGCTTAAAACTACAATATTTCTTAGGGTTCACTTTAATTAATTTATGAAAAAAATTCAACTAACTTGTGCTCATGCGATTGTTAAGTATCTAATATCACAGAAAATATTAGTTGATGGTAAAAAATTACCCTTGTTTGCAGGTGCATTTGGAATTTTTGGTCATGGAAATGTGGCTTGTTTAGGACAGGCCCTAGAAGAAAATAAAAAAGAACTTCCCACTTGGAGAGGCCATCATGAACAGAATATGGCTTTAACAGGTATTGCTTTTTCGAGAGCTAAAAGAAGAAAACAAATTTTTGTTGCAACAAGTTCTGTTGGCCCTGGTTCAACAAACATGCTTACAGCTGCAGCGGTTGCTATGAGTAATCGATTGCCTATGCTTTTTTTACCAGGAGATACTTACGCTAATAGAATGCCTGATCCTGTATTACAACAAGTTGAACATTTTAATAATCCAAACATAACACAAAATGATGCTTTCAAATATGTAACTCGATACTTTGATAGAATCACTAGACCAGAACAAATACTTCAAACATTTCCACAAGCCATTCAAACAATGATTGATCCCGCGGATTGTGGACCTGCGTGTATTTCTTTATCTCAAGATGTTCAGGGCGAAACTTTTGATTATCCGGAAGAATTTTTTAATGAAAAGATTCATACAATTAGAAGACCAAGGCCTGATGATTATCAAATAAAACAAGCAGCAGATTTAATTAAAAAATCAAAAAATCCAATAATTATTTCAGGAGGAGGAATTTTTTATTCTGATGCAATGAAAGAATTAAGTCAATTTGCAAAAAAACATAATATTCCTACAGCACAAACTGTAATGGGTTATTCAACTATGAAAAAAGATGATCCATACTTTTTAGGTGCTATTGGCGGATTTGGCGGAAAAGCTCCAAACGACTTCATGAAAAAAACAGATTTAGCTATTGCTATAGGAACAAAATTGGCTGATTTCACGACTGGATCGTGGACAAATTTTGAAAATCCAAATTTTAAATTAGTTTCAATAAATGTATCAAGATTTGATGCTAATAAGCATATGGCTCAATCTATTGTTGGTGATGCGAAAGTTTGTATTCAAGATTTAACTGTTGCTTTAGGAAGTTGGAAAGCATCGGATGAATGGTATAAAAAATCAAGAAGTGCTGTTAAATCTTGGAATAATTACCTTGATAAAGAAAGTGGTCCTACAAATCAAAAATTACCATCTTATGCGCATGTTGCGGGCGCAGTTTATAGAAAATCAGATCCATCTGATATTGCTGTAACTGCAGCAGGAGGATTAGTTGGAGAGGTCTTGCAGGTTTGGAGACCTCGAGAATTAAATACTCATGAAACTGAATGGGGTTTTAGCTGTATGAGTTATGAAATTTCAGGAGCCTTAGGTATAAAAATGGCAAATCCAGAAAAAGAAGTTATAGCTTTTGTTGGTGATGGATCATACCTACTCTACAATTCAGATATTTATAGTTCAGTTTTGACAAACCATAAATTAATTATAATTGTTTGCGATAATGGAGGCCATGCTGTTATTAACAGATTGCAACTTTACAAAGGCGGTAAAGAATTTAATTGCCTTTTTGAAAGTTCTAAAGTTCAAAACATTAAAAAAATAGATTTTGCTAAACACGCTGAAAGTTTAGGTGCAACTGGTGAAAATGTAAATTCTATAAATGAGCTTGAACAAGCTTTTACAAGAGCCAAAAAGTCAAAATCAACTTATATAATATCTATTAAAACAGATGGATATCAATGGTTAGAAGGTTCAGCATTTTGGGAGAGCCCTACTCTAACAAAACCATCTACTAAAGAAAATGAGAGAGCTCTAAAAGAACATCTGCAAGGTAAATCAAAACAAAGACAAGGTGTTTAATCCAAATGGTTAAGGTTTTTAAAGTTGGTCTTATAGGTTGTGGACACATAGCCGAAACCTATTTTAGAGCCCATAAATACTTTAATAATTTCAGAATTATAAAATGTGCAGATATAAATCATTTAGCAGCAAAGAAATGCGCTTCAACTTATAAAATAAAAGCTTTAAGCGTGAAAAATTTGCTTAAAGATAAAGAAATTGAAATAATATTGAATCTTACTGTTCCCAAAGCGCACTTTGAGGTTTCGAAAAAAGCTCTTTTAAATAATAAGCATGTGTATACTGAAAAACCAATGGCTATAAATTTAAAAGATGGAAAGGAATTATTAAAAATATCAAAAAGAAAAAAACTTTATATTGGTAACGCCCCAGATACATTTCTAGGTGGTGGTAATCAAAAATCAAAAGAAATATTAGAGAAAAATTTTATTGGTAAAATTAACTTAGGAAATATTATTTTTGCTTACCCTGGGGTTCAATCTTATCATCCAAATCCTGAACCGTGGTTTGCAAAAAAAGAAGGAGGTCCTGTTATTGATATGGGGCCTTATTATTTGACTGCATTAGTAAACTTATTAGGACCAGCAAAACAAGTTTGGGGAAGCTTTATGTGGAATAAAAAAAGGAGGATAATCGGCATTGGGCCAAGAAAAGGTAGATCAATAAAAGTTTTGTGTCCAACCACTTACTTAGGAACAATTTTTTTCAGTAGTGGAGCAATAATAAGATTTACTCTGTCTTTTGATGTAATAGCACATCACAGAAATCATATTGAACTATATGGTAGTAAAGGTTCAATGCTCGTGCCAGACCCAAACATGTTTGGAGGTTCAGTTTATACATGTAAAAAACTGGGAGGAACTTGGAAAGAACATAAAACAAATAAAATGTTTTTAGGTAAAATTAATATTAGACAGAAAAGTCTGAGAGCAAACGAAGCACCGATAAATGCAAATTACAGAGGTGTTGGATTAGCTGAAATGGCTTACTGTATTCAAAACAAAAAAAAACATAGATGTAATGGAGAATTATCATTTCATGTTTTGGATATAATACAATCAATTATGAAAGCTGCCAGAAAAAGAAAAAGAATTAGTATTAAATCTACCTGCAAAATTCCAAAACAATTTTCTAAAAGTGAAATAAGAAAAATACTTAAATAAGATTCTGTCTATTTAAAATTGCAGCTCCCCTAACTCCACTCGCATCTCCATACTTTGGTTTTAAAAAAACAGTTTTAAGATCAACCTTTTTAATATTGTTAAATTCTGACAAATATTTTTCTGTGATTATTTTAATCTCCTCCAGAGATTTGATTTCGTTAGATACTCCACCACCAAAAACAATTGCGTCAGGATCAATTATATTAATTATAAGTGATAAACTTAGACCTAATTTGTTGTTAAATTCCTCTACAATCATTTTTTCATTTGGTGAATTTTCTCTAGATTTTTTAAATATATCTTTTGCAACAAGTTTTTTTTCAAATTTAGATAAATACTGTCTCTCTAAACCTTTACCTGAAATAAACTCCTCAATGTTATGGTCTTTTTTGGATTTTCCTATAGGAACATGTCCCCATTCTCCGGCAAATGAATTTGGTCCAACCAAAATTTTTTTGTCAATAACCAAACCACCACCGCATCCTGATCCTAAAATTATTCCAAAAACTATTTTATAATGTTGCGCTGAACCATCATAGGCTTCTGATAATGCAAAACAATTAGCGTCATTTTCACATAAAACTTTTCTATTTAAGCTTTTGGAAATATCATCTGAAAATTTCATGTTGTTTAACCAGGGGGAATTATAGGCATTTTGAATAAGACCAGTATCTAAATTTGTTGAACCTGGATGACACACACCAACATTTAAATTCTTTTTAAACTTATTCTCAATCAGTTTTACAGAATCTGTAATAGAAACTAAAGTTTCCTTATAATCTTTGGGTGAATCTTTTCTACTTCTATGTAATTCAGATCCATTATCGTCTAAAAGAACTGACTCAATTTTAGTAGCACCTAAATCAATACCTATTTGCATTAGTTTTTAACAATTCTGTCAATCTCTTTTAATTCTACTTCTAATTTGTCTAGTTCTTCACCACCTGCCATCATTCCTAATAATTTTTCCCTGGATAAGTCTTTTTTATTAAATGTTCCCATACTTTTTCCTCTATTCAGAATAGTAAAACTATTACCTACAGGATAGGCATGATGAACGTTGTGCGTAATTAAAATTACACCTAAGCCAGAACTTGCTGCTTTAACAATATATTTTAAAACTACTGAAGCTTGATGGACACCTAAAGCAGATGTTGGTTCATCTAAAATTAATACTTTTGCTCCAAAATATATTGCTCTAGAAATAGCTAAACACTGTCTTTCTCCACCGGACATAGTACCTACAGCCTGCGAAGGATCTCTAACATCAATACCAATCTGCCCCATTCTTTCAGAAGCTATGCTGTTTGCTTTTTTTACATCAAAGGTTTTGAATGGGCCAAAACCTTTCATTGGCTCCCTTCCCATAAAAAAATTCCTTGTTACGCTCATCAAAGATACCAATGCTAAGTCTTGGTAAACAGTTGCTATACCCATGTCTAATGCATCTCTTGGCGAGTCAAAAACAGTCTTTTTACCCTCGACAATAATTTCTCCTTCATCTGGTTTGTGAACTCCAGATAAAGTTTTAATTAATGTGGACTTGCCAGCGCCATTATCACCTAACAAACACATTATTTGACCTTTTTTAATATGCATAGTTACATCCTTTAATGCAATTACAGAACCAAAAAATTTACTAATATTATTAAATTCAACTAAATTATCTGACATTTACTTATTCTCTGTTACTCTTCTTCTTATATAGTTGTTAAATATTACAGCTATCAACATCATTACTCCTAAAAAAACTTTAAACCAATCTGTGTCAACGTCTGTATAATAAATTCCCATTGAGACAGTTCCAAAAATTAAAGCGCCGAAGGCTGCACCAATTGCCGAACCATATCCGCCTGTCAACAAACAGCCACCTACCACAGCTGCAACAATAGCTTCTAATTCTTTTAAAAAACCTCTCATTGTATCTGCTGAACCAGCATCTAGCACTTGCACACAAGCATAAATAGTAGCAGCAACTGCTGTTCCAATAAACAAACTAATTTTTACTCTTCCTACAGGAACACCAACATTTCTTGCTCCAAGCTTATCTCCGCCAGAGGCGAAAATCCAATTTCCATATCTAGTTTTCATCAAAAGCCACGTCGCAAAAAGAGTCATGGCTATCCACCAAATAACTGATGCGGGAATTCCAGTTGCTAATGGGCTGCCGTCTTGTCTTAATTCAATTAGTCCTAAAGATCCCAACCATGTAAAAACAAATTTAAAAGCATCTGCAGAAAAAATCCAGGCTATTGGATCATCCTCTACTAGAACTCTCAATCCTGGAACTTGTGTTCTTCCAGTAATCAATCTTGTAATAGCTAAAGTTGCACCTCTTAATATAAATAACATAGCTAGTGTTACAATAAATGATGGAAGACCAGTTCTTACTACAAGAATACCGTTGGCATAACCAACTAAAACAGCCATAGAAAAAGCAAATAAAATACTCATCCAAAGAGGCCAACCCCAATATATTGCTGGTATAGCAATACAAATTCCGGCAAAGCCAATCATTGATCCAACTGATAAATCAAACTCTCCACCAATCATTAGTAAAGCTGCAGCTACAGCGATGATCCCTAAATTTGCTGATACCTCTAAAAAGTTTATTGTTCCATATGCACTGAACATTCCAGTATCACCAGCTATAATTCCAAAAAATATAAATACTAAAATTGAACCACCAAGGGCACCTAATTCGGGTCGATTTAATAATACTTTAAGCTTAGAAACTTTTCTTAATCTCTCGTCACTAGATTTGTTTTGAATACTTTTTGACTTAGTTGACATAATTTTTAATTTTTTTAAAAAAAAAGGGCCTGATTTTATAACCAGGCCCTCTTTAAAGATTTTTTATCTATAACCTTGTGCTGCCCACTTAATTACTTTGCTAGCATTATCTGGAGTAACGAAACCAGGTCCCGTCATAACAACACCAGCTGGCATTGTTCCCCATCTCATATACTGAGCAAAAATTGCGATAGGCAAATATCCTTGAAGATATTGTTGTTGGTCAATTAAAAACTCAACTTCTCCTGCAGCTGCAGCTTTTAACATATCTGGAGACATATCAAATGTTCCAAGTTTTATCGAACCAACTTTTCCAGCAGATTTTAATGCTTTTAAAGCAGCTTCACCAGAAAGTCCCGCGCCTAAAGTAAGGATAGTGTCGACACCACCTAATTTAGCAGCAACAGCTTTTTGAATTTCTGTTGGGTCATTAGAAGTACCAAGTATTTCTACTGAACCTCCAAAACCTTTTTTGAAACCTGCACATCTTCTATCAAGAGCTACGTTACCTACTTCGTGGTTAACGCAAAGAGCTTTCTTACCGCCCGCAGCTTTCATTTTTTGACCACCACCTACACCTGCTTCAAACTCAGTTTGACCGACGTGAGCGCTAATACCTAATTTAGCAAAGTCATCAGAACCAGAGTTCATTGATACTACTGGAATTCCAGCAGCAATTGCAGCTTTTACAGATTTTCCTAGAGCTGCAGCATCAGGTAAAGTGATTACAATTCCTTTTGGTTTTTGTGAAACAGCATTGTCAATTAATTTTGCCATTTCAACCATGTCGAAAGTACCTGGAGCTGTATACTTACACTTGATTTTCATATCTTTGCAAGCAGAGTCGACTCCATTTTTAGCAACCGACCAGAAAGGATCATTAGCTTGACCATGTGAAACAACGATTACATCAATAGCAAAGGATGCTACTGACATTGCTGCCCACGAAAGAAAAGCTAATAAAGTTAAATATATTTTTCTCATTTTTCCCTCTTTTGTTGTTAATATTAATTAATTAATATCTTTTATTTAAACAAAAATAATATCAAAAGAAAAGGTGGTGTTATTTTTTATTCAACCCTAGGTTTTAAAAAACTATCTAATTTTAATAACTTTTTTACTAGATAAAGATTTATATGCGGCGTTAGCAAGAAGAAGGGCTTTTTCCCCATCAATAAATGAAGCTCTAGGTTTTTTATTTTTATTAGCAAGATTTACAAGATCTTGAAGTTGTAATTTATAAGCTGTTTTATATCTATCAATAAAAAAATTATATTTCTTTATATTTTTAGATATTAAACATCCCTTGCTACCAAAAACCTCAATTCTTTGATCATAACCATATTTGTAATGTCGTGAATTATTAATTGTGCAAATTACTCCAGTTTTTGATTTAAGAACACAAGTTGCTAATTCGTAATCTTTAATATCATTAAATTTTTTACTCGAAATATTTGACGCAGTTGCAAAGATTTCTTTTATTTCATCATTACCCAGATAAAAACGAACCATATCAAAATCATGTATTGTCATGTCTCTAAAAATTCCACCTGAACTTTTTAAATACTTAAAGGACGGAGGAGCTGGATCTCTACTTGTAATAATAATTTTCTCTAATTTTCCAATTTTTCCAGATAATAATGATCTTTTTAAAGCATAATGGCCTGGATCATAACGTCTATTAAAACCTAGCTGAATTTTTGGTTTATATTTTTTTATATATTTTTTGCATTTTATAACTTTATTAATATTTAAATCTAAAGGTTTTTCGCAAAAAACTATTTTCTTACTTTTTACGGACTTGGTTATTAACGGTATGTGTGTAGAGGTTGTTGAAGATATAAAAATGATATCTATTGATTTATCTGAAAATGCTTTTGATGGATTTTTTAAATTAATACATTTAAGTTTTTTTGAATAAATTTTAGAGATTTTTTGATTTATATCGTATACATACTTAAGCTTTAGTTTAGAATTTAATACAATATTTTTTGCATGCATTACCCCTATTCTACCTAAACCAAATAATGCAACATTTTTTTTCATGAACTAATCACTTTTTTGTTTAAACTGATGATATAAACCTTTATTCTAACAAATTAAAAAAATATGTCAGTAAAATTAGGAATAGCACCAATAGCCTGGAGTAATGATGATATGCCAGAATTAGGCGGTGATACATCTCTAGAAACTTGTTTGTCTGAAGCTAGAGAAGCTGGATTTACTGGAATTGAGTCTGGAGGGAAATTTCCTAAAACTTCAAAAGAATTATTACCCATATTAAATAAACACAATATTAATTTATGTTCTGGTTGGTATGGTGCAAATCTATTAAAAAGGACTGTAAAAGATGAAATGGAAAATATTAGAACTCAATTAGATTTATTTAAAGATTGCAATGCACCTTGCATAGTTTTTGCCGAGGTCACTAATTCAATACAAGCCGATGAATCAAAATCTTTATCAAAAAGACCAAAATTAGATAAAGATGATTGGAAAAAATTCTGTGAAAAAATTAATGAAGTTGGAAAAAGATTAGAGGGTGAAAATATGCCACTGGCCTATCATCATCATATGGGAACTGTAATACAGTCACATGAAGATACTGAAAGGCTGATGAATGAAACAAACGATACAGTAAAATTAACTATAGACACTGGTCACATGTTATTTGCTGGTGGTAATTCTTTGAAGATTATTAGAGATTTTAAGGAGAAAATCGCACACGTTCATTGCAAAGATATGAGAGAGAAAGTTTTAAAAAAATCATTATCTGAGGATCTAAGTTTTAGACATGCTTTTTTAGAGGGTGCTTTTACTGTTCCTGGAGATGGATGTATAGATTATAGACCTATTTTTAATGAACTTGCAAAGAATAACTATCAAGGTTGGCTTGTTGTTGAAGCAGAACAGGATCCAAAAAAAGCAAATCCATTTGAATATGCTAAAATTGGTTTTAATTATCTTAAAAAAACCTCAAGTGAATGTGGTTTGGAAATAATAACTTAAATCTAATTAAATTTAGAAATATTTTCTTTATAAAAATCATCGAAAGTACCATCTTTTATTGAGGTTCTAATTTTTTTCATAAATTCTTGGTAAAAGTTTATATTATGTAAAGAAATTAACATGGACGCTAATATTTCGTTGGTATTAATTAAATGATTTAGATAGCTTTTTGAATATTTATTTAAACTTCTCAAATTTGTATTCTCATCTAGCGGCTTCAAGTCTTTTTTATATTTTGAATTTCTTATATTTACTTTTCCATCCCAAGTAAAAGCAAGTCCAGTTCTCCCTGATCTGGTTGGTAAAACACAATCAAACATGTCTATACCAGATTTAACAGCACCTAATAAATCTGATGGGGTTCCAACACCCATGAGGTATCTCGGTTTGTTTTTTGGCATTTTATTTGTAATATTATCTAGAACCTCAAACATTTCATTTTGCTTTTCTCCAACAGCCAATCCGCCTAAAGCATATCCATCAAAATTAATTTCTAACAACTTTTCTAAGCTTTCAATTCTTAGGTCGTCAAACAATCCACCCTGCACAATTCCGAAAAGAGATTTATTTTCAGCATTATCAAACTCAATTTTGGATCTTTTTGCCCAGTATGTTGAAACATCAATGGCGTTTGAAATTATTTTTTTATCATTAGTGAGTTTCGGACATTCATCTAAAACCATCAAAATATCAGAATTAATTATTTTTTGTATTTGAATACTTTTTTCTGGACTAAGTTCAATTTTTTTACCATCAAGATGAGATTGAAAAATAGCTCCCTTTTCTTTATCAATTTTTCTAAACTTCGATAGTGACATTATTTGAAAACCTCCAGAGTCTGTCAAAATTGGTTTGTGCCAATTCATAAATTGATGAAGACCACCAATATTTTTTAAGATTTCTAATCCTGGTCTTAAAAAAAGATGGTAAGTATTTCCCAAGATTATTTGTGAATTTGTCTTGATAATATCATCAACAAAAATACTTTTTACAGTGCCCTGTGTACCAACAGGCATAAATGCGGGTGTATCAATCAAACCTCGTGAAGTTCTAATCTGTCCAAGTCTTGCTTCTTTGTGAGTTTTTATTAATTCAAAAAAAACTTTTTTTGAATTCATTTACTTATTTTATAACAGAAAAACTTATTATTTTATCTGGATTATCAACAGACCCGTTTGGATCATTTCCTTTTTTTATTTTATCTATCAATTCCATACCCTTGGTCACTTTTCCAAAAACTGTGTACTGACCATCTAAATGAGGAGCTGCATCAAAACAAATAAAAAATTGACTATTGGCACTATTTGGATTCATTGATCTTGCCATAGATAAAGTTCCTCTTTGATGTGGAAGGTTACTAAATTCAGCTTTTAGGTCTGGTAAAGAAGAACCACCAGTTCCAACTAAATCAGCATTAAAATTTTTTGAATTTCCAAACTTCACATCTCCTGTTTGAGCCATAAAACCATTAATAACTCTATGAAAAACTACTCCATCGTACTCTTTATTTTCTGCTAAAGTTTTAATTCTTTTGACATGTCCTGGTGCGACGTCAGGAAATAGTTGAATTTCAACCTCACCTGTTTCAAGTTTCATTAACATTTTATCATTTGCTGTAGCTGTATTCATAAAAAATAATAATATTATTATATATACTAAATGAAATCTTTTCACGAGAATTTAGATTTAATAGCTTTTATTACAGATTTTGTAGCAAATTTTTTTAAATCACCCTTCAATTTCCCAATTTCTTTTATAAATTTAGAAGAAATTATTTCATTTTCTATATCAGACATTAAAAAAATCGTTTCAACACTTTTATCTAGTTTTTTATTCATTCCAGCTAGTTGGAATTCATATTCAAAATCTGATACAGCTCGTAAACCTCTTATAATAATTGATGCTTTATACTTTTTGCAAATTTTTACAGTCAAATCATCAAAGGTTATAATTTTAATTTTATTTTTACTTAATCCTAAATCATTAAACAAAGATTTATTTAATATTTCAATTCTTTCATCTAAAGAAAATAAATAATCTTTTTCTATATTATCAGTTGTTGCAACAATCAATTTATCAACGATCTTTAAAGATTTCTTTATAACGTCTATATGCCCAAAAGTTATTGGATCAAATGTGCCTGGATAAATTGCAGTTTTTGGCATTTTTAATCTATATTATCTTCTATCTTAATAACGGAAACAACTTTTTCTTCGCCAGATAATTTAATTATCCTTACTCCTTGGGTATTTCGACCAGCTATTCTTATTTCTTTTACTTGAACTCTTATTACTCTCCCTTTATCGGTTGATAATATGATTTGATCTTTATCGGAAACTATAAGGTTTGATGTGACATTGCCGTTTCTCTTAGAGTTTACTATTCCAATAATTCCTTTTCCGCCTCTATTTGTTACTCTAAAATCAGACAAAGAGCTTCTTTTACCATAACCATTTTCTGTTATTGATAAAACATATTCGTTTAATGAAAGTTTTTTTGATCCATTTTTTTTTGAAATATCACTTGAGCTTTTAGAACTATCAATTACAGATAAAGACATTACGCTGTCATTATCTTGCAAATTTATACCTCTTATGCCTTTAGAAGATCTACCTTTAAATAATCTCATTTTTTTTGACATAAACCTAATGCACTTTCCAAACTTTGTACCCAAGACGATGTCTTGATTTTCCTTGCACTTTTCTACACCAATAATTTTGTCATTTTCGTCAAGTTTCATTGCAATTTTTCCACTTGCGTTAACATTTAAAAAGTCAATTAATGAATTTTTTCTAACTTTTCCTTTTGCGGTTACAAATACAACGTATAATTTTTGCCACTCACTATCATTTTCAGGTAAAAGAAGTGTTGATGTAATAGATTGGGTATTTTTAAGTGGTAATAAATTAAATAACGATTTTCCTTTAGAAGAAAGACTTCCTTTTGGAATTTTCCATGCTTTAAGTTTGTACGCTAGACCTTGCGAAGAAAAAAATAAAACTTGACTATGAGAGTTTCCAGTTAAAATTCTAACAACAAAATCCTCCTCTCTTGTAGTAATACCAGTTTTTCCCTTTCCTCCTCTTTTCTGTGTTTTAACAGATGATAATGATCCTCTTTTTATGTAACCCTGGTTTGTGATGTTGATTACAACAGCTTCTTTTTGAATTGTTTCCTCAATGTTATAATTTAAAACAGTATCAATTATTTTCGTTCTTCTTTTTATTGCAAACTTTGACTTAATTTCTTCCAACTCTTTAATTATCAAATTGAATAATTCTTTTTTAGATTTTATAATTTTATTATAATAAATAATTAATTCTGATAATTTTTTTATTTCAGTTTCAATTTCATTTATTCCAAATGCTGTAAGTTTTTGTAGTCTTAATTCTAAAATTGAATTTACTTGTATTTCACTTAATTGATATTTAGATAAATTTTGTTTTTTTTCAATCATGGAGACCAATTTTGAGCTTTTTTTAATTGGCCATTTTTTATTTAGTAAGTTTTTCTTAGCAGTTTCGGTATCTTTAGAACTTTTAATAATTTTAATTATTGCATCAATACTTTCGACTGCAGTGGCAATACCAATTAGTATATGGGCTCTGTCTTCGGTTTTTTTAAGATCAAACTTAATTCTTCTAAGAACTGTTTTTTCTCTAAAGGAAACAAACTGTGAAATAAACTCTTTTAAGTTTAATATTTTAGGTTTCCCATCTACAATTGCTAAAGTATTAAAACCAAAAGAAGATTCTATACTCGTTAATTTATAAAGTTGCCTTCGTATTGTTTCTGCTTCAACTCCTCTTCTCAAATCTATTACCACTCTTATGCCATCTCTATTAGACTCATCTCTAATGTCGCTTACACCCTCAATTTTTTTTTGTCGTGAAAGATCAGCAATCCTCTCATTTAGAACTGATTTATTTATTTGATAAGGTATTGATTTTATTACAAGTCTTGTTTTCCCATTTTTTAAACTTTCTTCTTCGATTTCTCCTCTTATTTTAAATGAACCTCTACCTTTGTTATAACCTTGTTTAATTATATCTCTTCCAATTATTAAACCTCCTGTTGGAAAATCTGGACCAGGAATATGTTTCATTAGCTGACCAATTGTAATGTCATTATTTTTTATATACCCGATAGTGCCATCAATAATTTCTCCCAGATTATGTGGTGGGATACTTGTTGCCATACCAACAGCGATACCACCAGCACCATTAACTAAAAGATTTGGATATTGTGACGGAAGTACAGTTGGCTCCCTTTCTGTTTCGTCATAATTATTTCTAAAATCTACAGTATTTTTTTCTAATCCTTCAGTGAGAAATTGAGAAACTTTTGAAAGTTTTGTTTCTGTATACCTCATAGCTGCAGGAGGATCTCCATCAATTGAACCAAAATTTCCTTGTCCCTCAATTAACGGTAAACTCATTGAAAAATCTTGAACTAATCTAACTAAAGCGTCATAAACAGCCTGATCACCATGTGGGTGGTATTTACCAATCACATCTCCAACTATTCTTGCAGATTTACGAAAAGGCTTACTCCAATCATAACCACCTTTATACATAGCGTAAATAATTCTTCTATGTACAGGTTTAAGACCATCTCTTACATCAGGAAGTGCTCTGCTCACTATTACGCTCATAGCATAAGAAAGATATGATGAGCTCATTTCTTGATGAACAAAAATTGGTTTATAATTTGAATTATTTTTTACTTCAGTCTTTTGCATTTATTTAGAAAGGAATTTCATCATCAAGATCAGAATTATCTTGTGACATTTGATCGTTTGGAAGAGAACTTTCCTGAGAAGGCTGACTATTATTTGATGCGTTCTTTCCTCCTAACATTGTTAAAGAGGAATTGTATCCTTGAAGAACAATTTCAGTTGAATATTTATCTTGTCCAGATTTTTCATCTCTCCATTTTCTTGTGCTTAATTGTCCTTCGAGATAAACGTTTGCGCCCTTCTTAAGATATTGTTGTACAATGTTTACAAGTCCCTCATTAAATATAACAACTCTATGCCACTCTGTTTTCTCTTTTCTCTCTCCACTAGATTTGTCTTTCCAACTTTGACTTGTAGCAACGCTTAACCTTGCGACGTTTTTTCCGTTAACCATTTGCTTGATTTCAGGATCAGCACCCAGTCTTCCTATAATTTGAACCTTATTTAAACTTCCTGACATAATTCTTAGGTTTATTGTTAGTGAATAAAAGATAATATAACATAAATTAACTATAATTATAAGGACTAACTACTTAGGCTGTTAAAAAGTATGCTTAAAAAGATATTGATAAAAGGGGCTAAAGAACACAATTTAAAAAATGTTTCTTTAGAAATTCCTAAAGAGAAGATTGTGGTAATAACAGGTCTTTCTGGATCAGGAAAGTCATCATTAGCTTTTGACACAATATATGCGGAAGGGCAAAGACGGTATGTTGAAAGTTTATCAGCTTATGCAAGACAATTCTTAGATAAAATGAAAAAACCAAATGTTGATCTAATTGAAGGTCTAAGCCCAGCAATTTCAATTGAACAAAAAAATGCTCCAAAAAATCCAAGATCTACTGTAGCCACAGTAACTGAAATTTATGATTACATGAGAGTTCTATTTGCAAGAGTTGGTGTGCCCTATTCACCTTTTACTGGAAAACCAATTGTATCGCAGTCTGTGAGTGAAATGGTTGATAAAGTTAAAGCTTTACCAAAAAATTGTACAATATTTTTATTGGCACCAGTAGTTAGAGGTAGAAAAGGTGAATATAAAAAGGATATTTTAAATTATAAGAAAAGAGGATTTCAAAAAATTAAAGTTGATGGAAAATATTTTGATATTAATGATTTTCCTGATTTAAATAAAAAAGTAAAACATGATATTTCTATTGTTGTTGATAGAATAGTTTTAAATTCAAAACTAGGTAATAGATTAGCTGATAGTATAGAAACTGCATTAAATCTATCAAATGGTTTGCTTATAGCTGAGTATGAAAACGAGACTTTGCCAAAAAAATTCAGAAAAAAAGAAAGTATTTTGTTTTCATCCAAATTCTCATGTCCAGAAAGTGGTTTTACAATTGAAGAAATCGAACCAAGACTATTTTCATTTAATAGCCCTTTTGGAGCATGTGAAGAGTGTGAAGGTATAGGACATAATTTAAACGTTGATCCGAATTTAGTTGTATCAGATAAGAATAAAACTATTGCAGATGGAGCAATTGAACCCTGGGCAAAATCTACTTCAATGTATTATGCTCAAACATTATCGTCTATCGCGAAACATTATAAATTTTCTTTAGATACAAAATGGAAAAAATTACCAAAAAAATTTCAAGATATAATTCTTTATGGATCAGATGATGAAGAAATAAAGTTTTATTATGACGACGGATATGAAAAATATGACACTAAAAAGACTTTTGAGGGTGTAATAAATAATCTTGAGAGAAGATATTTAGAGACAGATAGTGATTGGAAAAGAGATGAAATTGCCCAGTACCAAAGTGAAAGTAGTTGTGAAAAATGTAATGGTATGAGGCTTAAAGAGGAGGCTTTGTGTGTAAAAATTAATAAATTAAACATAAGCGAAATAACAAAATTTTCTATAGAGGACTCTCAGAAGTGGTTTGTAAATCTTGAAAATATACTATCTTCTAGAGAGAAAAAAATTGCACAACATATACTTAAGGAAATTAACGAGAGGCTAAACTTTTTGTTAAATGTTGGTTTAAACTATTTAACTCTATCAAGAGAGTCGGGAACACTCTCAGGGGGAGAGTCACAACGAATAAGATTGGCATCACAAATTGGGTCAGGATTAACGGGGGTTCTTTATGTTTTAGACGAACCCTCTATAGGTCTTCATCAAAGAGATAATAAAAAATTAATTGCTGCATTAAAAAAACTTAGAGATTTAGGTAATACAGTAATT
>CACKGP010000011.1 GCA_902599805.1 uncultured Pelagibacteraceae bacterium | reverse complement strand
GACCGTTTATTTCTAAATCAAATTTTTTTTTAGTAGAAAAAATTATTTTAGCTCTCTCTCTTTGCTTAGCTATCTTAAGGTCTTCCTCAATATTATCCCATTTACCTGCCCCAAATGAACAACTTATAAGTAAGAATGATAGCTTTAAAAATAATATTTTTCTAAGTAAATTTTTTTTTAAAAATATCATTTTTGCTTGTTAATTATTGTTAGATAGTAATGAATAGTATTGGTTTGCTTTTTGAGTTTGATTATTTGAAATGTAGAAATCTCCTAAAAATTTCAGAGCATGATTTTTCCACACTGAATTTGAATTGATAATCGGATTCAGCAGTTTTAATATATCTTGTTCATTTTTTAAATCTGAAATATAAATAGCTTTTTTAAATTTAATTAAATTGAGATCCTCTTTTTGAAGATTACTATTTTCGATAATTTTATCAAAATAATCCAAGATTATACTTTTATTTTCAACTAAATCGTTTTCTATGATGAGGAAAAGTGCCAAACTTGAATATGGTGAGTTATTTTTTTCTACAATATCTAACAAAATTTTTTTTGCTTCGTCTTTTTTTTCATTTTTTAAGAATGACTGAGCTTTAATATAATTATCAGAAATTATAGTTTTGTTATTTTCTTTACTATTAAGATGCCAAAAAAAAATTATTAGTGTTATGAAAATTATAGCTAATGAATAAATAAATATTTTTGAGTTCGATCTAATAAAATTTATAAAGTTATTTTCTGGTGAGTCAAAGTTCATTTTGATTTATATGCGTTTGAAATTTTAGGGAAATTATTTCTTATGACATCATTCCTATACTTTTTGATTACTTTATTTAAAATTTTTTCTAAATTAATATATTTTTTAACAAATTTAGGATAAAAACCACTCAACCCAATTAAATCATCTAATACTAGAATTTGTCCATCGCAATACTTGGATGACCCAATACCAATAGTTGGTATATGCAAATTTTTAGTAATTTTTTTTGCTACGTCTGCATTTACACATTCAAGAACAATTGCAAAAGCACCAGCATCCTCGATATTTTTGGCTTCTTTAATTAATTTTATTTCTTCATCATGTTTAAGACCTTGTGGTGAAAAATATTTTTTGTATTGTGGTGTGTATCCTATATGTCCCATCACTTTTATACCAGAATTAACCAAAGTTTTTAAAATTTTAAAATTTTTCCCATTGCTTTCTAATTTGATAGCATCACAATTTGTTTTGAATATAACTTTTTTAACATTTTTTTTTGCTTCTTTTATATTTCTGTAAGTATTAAAAGGCATATCAAATACTAATAGACTTTTTTTAATTGACCTCCTAACACTTATTGCATGATTGATCATTGTGTCTAGCTTAATTTTTCTTGTATTTTTCATTCCATAAAAGGCTGTTGCCACTGAGTCACCCATTAATATAATATCACAATGTTTATCCAAAATTTTAGCTAATGGTTTTGAATATGCTGTGAGGCAAACGATTTTTCTTTTTAAGTTTGTTATATTTTTTATTTTTTTTAAAGTGCTCATGTAAAAACTTTTAATTAGTTTCTAAAGTTTTTAATTTCAAAATTAATTCAGATTTTTTCTCACAGATTTTTTTACATACTTTATTAAATTTATTAATTAATTTGTCAGATTCTTCATAATCTGATTTTTTAATATTTAGAAGCGTCAATAAATATAAGGCTTCTTCATTTTGTGGATTTATTAATATAACTGTATTTAAATTTTGTTCCTGAAGTTCATCGTTTTTTTTTTCTTTATATATTTTGGCTAAATAAAGATAAGAATTCTCACTTTTTGGATTAAAAACAATATCTTGTTCAAATTTAAATTTAGATTCAGGAAATTTTTTTTCATTAAAAAGTTTAACTCCTTCTGAAAAAAAATTTTCTTTTGTAATTCCATTCATATTTAATATGCTCATTAATATAATGAAAAATAAATATTTTTTTGTTTTTGTCATAAATTATTTATTATTATGTACTTAATCCACAACAATGTATATAGCTTTCTCTTGACTCACCTCTGCTTGATTGTGGTTTAAAAAAATCAATTTTTTTAAAGTTTTTTTTTGCCTTAATTTTTATTTCATTAAATTCTTCACCCATAAAAAATTTTGAAACAACAACGCCATTTTTACTTAATTTATTATTAGAAAAATCTAAAACATCAAGGCACAATTGATTAGTCCTCATACTATCTAAGCCTTTGTTACCAGTGGTATTTGAAGCCATATCAGATAAAATTAAATCAATACTTGTTGTAAAATATTCATTTATTTTTTTTTTTGAATTTCTATCAAGAAAATCCCCTTCAATTAATTTTATACCTTTTATTTGCTCTAATTTTTTTAAATCTATTCCCAAAGTTTTTCCTTTATTATTTTTTTTTTGGATTACCTGGCACCAACCACCTGGGTATGATCCAACATCCAAAATATTTAAACCATTTTTTAGAAATTTGAACTTATCGTTTAATTCAATTAATTTAAAAGCAGATCTTGAACGGTAACCTAATGTTTTTGCCTTGAAAAAAAAATGATCCTGATAGTTTTTGTTATCCATTTAAAATTACAAAATATCTTGTTGATCTTCGTCTAATATATCATTTTCAACTGATTTAGATTTTTTATTATAATTTAAAATACCCAAAGGTATGATCAATAAGTAAATAAATAATCCAAGAGATATTGTTTCAAAAGTAAATTGTATAATAGAGACAAAAAATAGACCAACACCTAGTAAAAGAAATATTGTCATGTTTCTTTTTATTTGAATTTTTTTGAAAGAGTAAGTAGGTAATTTTGAAATTAAAAGTAATGAAACTATTATAGTTAGATACGGTGTAATAATTTTTAAACTCATCAAATTTGAAAAGTTAGATAATTCAAAAATTAAAGGTAACAATATTAGACACCCGCCAGCAGGCGATGGAATCCCTTGAAAAAAATTATTTTTCCATTCCTCTTTATCTTCAAACTTAGTTAAATTAAATCTTGCTAATCTTAAAACACAACATACTGCATAAAACAAAACGATTAACCATCCAATCTTACCTAATTTATTTAATTCCCAAAAATAAATTACAAATGCAGGCGCAATACCAAAACTAACAAAATCTGTTAATGAGTCTAATTCTTTTCCAAAATTTGATGTTCCCTTGATTAATCTTGCAACTCTTCCATCTAGTCCATCTAAAATTGCAGCTACAATTAAAAATAATACTGCAAATGTAAAGTTTCCATCCATTGCAAATTTAATTGAACTTATTCCCAAACAAACTCCCACAAGTGTAAGCACACTCGGAAGTATATATCTAGTTTTACTTACAGATACGATTTTAAATTTTTTTTTATTCATTTACTTTCTTGCGATTAAGCTTTCTCCCGCAATAACGTTTTGACCAACTTTTACCATTGTATTTCTTTTACTGAAATATATATCAACTCTGCTCCCAAATCTAATCATACCAAGTCTTTCGCCTTGTTTAATCTTTTGAGTTTTTTGTACTTGCGTTACAATTCTTCTAGCTATTAATCCTGCAATTTGAACAACAACAATATTTTCATTTTCTTCATCTTTAATTTTAAAATAATTTCTCTCATTTTCTTCGCTTGCTTTATCTAAAGAAGCATTAAGAAACTTTCCTGGTTTATAAAATATTTCCTCTATTTCACCATTTGAAGGAGATCTGTTAACATGGCAATCAAAAACATTCATAAAAATACTGACTCTGGTAAATTGCTTGCTATCTAAACCTAATTCAACTGGTCCTTTTACTTCGCTAATAGATGAAATTCTTCCATCTGCTGGGCTTGTTAAATAATTTTGATCCTCTATGACAACTCGTTCTGGATCTCTAAAAAAATAATAAACCCAAATTGTGATAAAAATAAAAATAAACCCAAAAAAGCTAGATATTGACAAAATAATAAGTGTTATTATTAAGGAAATAATCAGAAATTTATATCCTTCTGGGTGAACTTTTGGAAATATTTTTTCAAACATCATAACTTATAATTTGCTAATAATGAGTTAATATGTATAAAAATCTTAAATTATCAATTTAAATTTTTATTATGGCAAAAATCAAAGTTAAAAATCCAGTAGTAGAGCTAGATGGCGATGAAATGACCCGTATTATTTGGTCATTTATTAAAGAAAAATTAATAAAACCGTACCTGGATATTGAATTAAAATACTTTGATCTTGGAATAGAAAATAGGGATAAAACAAATGATCAAGTTACAATTGATTGTGCTAAAGCAATTCAAAAATTTGGTGCTGGTGTTAAATGTGCAACAATTACACCAGATGAAGCCAGGGTGAAGGAATTTAATTTAAAGAAGATGTGGAAATCACCAAATGGTACGATAAGAAATATTGTTGGAGGAACCATTTTTCGAGAGCCAATTATTTGTAAAAATGTACCTAGACTTGTTCCGCATTGGACTGAAAGTGTAATAGTTGGAAGACATGCTTTTGGTGATCAATATAGAGCAACAGATTTTAAGATTCCTGGAAAAGGTAAAATGACAATTAAATGGGAGTCAGAAGATGGAAAAAAGAAAATAGAGCACGAAGTTTTTAAATTCAACGATTCTGGAATTGCTTTATCAATGTATAATTTAGATAGTTCAATAAAGGATTTTGCTAGAGCATGTTTAAATTATGGTTTAGTAAGAAAATGGCCAGTATATTTTTCGTCAAAAAATACGATCTTAAAAGTATATGACGGAAGGTTTAAAGATATATTTGAAGATATTTATCAAAAAGAGTTTAAGAAAAAGTTTGATGAATCTGGAATTACCTATGAGCATAGATTAATTGATGACATGGTCGCATGCGCAATGAAGTGGAGCGGTAAATATATTTGGGCATGTAAAAATTATGACGGGGATGTCCAATCTGATACGGTTGCTCAGGGTTATGGTTCATTAGGTTTAATGACTAGTGTACTTAGAACACCAGATGGTAAAATAGCAGAAGCTGAGGCGGCACATGGAACTGTTACGAGGCATTATAGGCAGCATCAACAAGGTAAAGAAACATCAACAAATCCAATTGCATCTATTTTTGCATGGACTAGAGGATTGACTCATAGAGGTCAATTAGACGGTAATGACGAATTAATTAAATTTTCAAATATTCTAGAGAAAGTTTGCATTGAAACAGTTGAAAGTGGATCAATGACTAAAGACTTGGCTATTTTAATTAGTAAGAGCCAAAAATTTCTTACCACAAATCAATTCTTAGAAGCAATAGACTCTAATCTTAAAAAAAATCTTAACTAATTTTATCATTTAAGGTTTTAAAAGCTTCTTCAATCTTATCTTTGTGAGATCCCCCTGCTTGTGCAAAATCTACTCTTCCTCCCCCACCTGTTCCTCCAAGAACCTTAGAAACTATTTTCACTAGTTCAACAGCGTCAAATTTTTTAGTTAGGTCTTTAGTCAGACCAACAGCTACTCCTACTTTGCCTTCAAAAGTCGAAATACTTACTACGATACCATTTTTAATATCTTTTTTTCCTTGATCGATTACACTTCTTAATTCCTTTGGCGGAAAATCTTTCAAAACCTGTTGCCTGAATAAAAAACTACCAATTTTTTTATCTTTTATAATATTTTTATTTTTATCTTCAATAATCTTTTTAATTGTGATTTTTTCAAATTGTTTGTTAAGATTTTTTAAATTTTCTGACAAATCAACATTATCCTTAAAATCTGGTTTAACTTTAAGTTTTAATAAATCTTTTTTTATTAAATCAACTTTGTCTTTAAGGTTTTTTTCTTTTATAGACTTGTCTTCTTTAAGTGATTTTTCATAATCTTGAAGTTGCTTTTTTCTTAAAGCTTCTACTCTTCTAATTCCTGAAGCTATTGATGACTGACTAATTACTTTAAATTCTCCAATTTCTTTCGTGTTTTTTACATGTGTTCCACCACATAATTCTGTGGAAAAGAAACCATTTTTTTCTTTACCCATAAAAACTACTCTGACTTCCTCACCATACTTTTCGCCAAACAAAGCTAAGGCTCCTAAATCAACAGCCTCTTTAGGCGTCATAATTCTTGTTTGTACATCACTTGCACCATTTATTATTTCGTTAACAATTTTATTAATCTTTACCATTTCATTTTTTTCAATAAGCTTATTGTGACTAAAGTCAAATCTTAATCTATCTGGACTTACTAATGATCCCTTTTGAGTGACGTGTTTACCAAGTGTCCTTCTTAAAGACTCGTGAAGTAAATGTGTTGCAGAGTGATTTGCTCTTGCATTGTTTCTTTTTTGGATATTTATTTCAAGATTTACATTATCTCCGACAGCGAATGATCCCTTTTGAACTGTTCCATAATGAACAAATAGGTCGCCTATTTTTTTTTGGGTATCTTGAATATTAATTTTACATTTAGAACTTGAAATAGTCCCTTGATCTCCAACTTGTCCGCCTGACTCACCATAAAAAGGCGTTTGATTTGTTATGACTTCAACTTCATCACCTTCTTTTGCGTTTTCAACAAACTTATTTCCTTTTGATATTTTTAAAACAATGCCTTCCGCTTTATCAAATTCATAACCTAAAAATTCTGTTGGATTCAATTGTTCTCTTACTTTAAACCATTTTTCCTCTACTGATTTATCACCTGATCCTTTCCAGCTTGCTCTAGCTAACTCTTTACTTTTCTGCATTGCTTTATCAAAGGCAGTAGAGTCTATTTTTATATTTTTATTTTTTAAAATATCAGCAGTAAGGTCTAATGGGAATCCATATGTGTCGTATAACTTGAAGGCTATTTCCCCGGGAAGGATATTGTTTTTAACTTTTTCTAAATTCTGATCTAAAATTTTCATACCTCTATCCAAAAGAGATGAGAATTTTTCTTCCTCGTTTTTTAATGTTTCTATAATTAGATCTTTTCCAGTATTTAATTCGGGATAACTTTTTGACATTTCGTTTAAGAGGACATCAAATAGTTTAAAAAAGATTGGCTGTTTACTTCCGAGTGTGTGAGCATGTCTCATGCCTCTTCTCATAATTCTTCTAAGAACATAACCTCTTCCCTCGTTAGAAGGTAAAACTCCTTCGGCTATAAGAAAACTACTTGCTCTCAGATGATCAGCAATTACTCTATGACTTGCAATAGTATCATTATTAATTTTGGTATTCGTAATTTCAGATGACGCTGTTATAAGTTTTTTAAAATGATCTATTCCATAATTATCATGAGTACCTTGTAGAACAGCCGTTATTCTTTCTAGACCCATACCTGTATCAACTGATGGCTTGGGCAAATCAATTCTTTTACTATTAGAAATTTGTTCAAACTGCATGAAAACTAGGTTCCAAATTTCGATAAACCTATCTCCGTCCTGATCAGGGCTTCCAGGAGGGCCTCCTTTTAATTTATCACCATGATCAAAAAATATTTCAGAACAAGGTCCGCAAGGTCCGGTTTCACCCATTGACCAAAAATTATCTGATGTTGAAATTTTAACTATTTTACTTTCTGGTAATCCAGCAATCTTTTTCCATAGTTTATAGGCTTCTTCATCCTCAGAATAAACAGTAGCTGATAGTCTGTCTTTAGAAATACCAAAATCTTTAGTAAGCAGTTCCCATGCATAATAAATTGCTTTTTCCTTGAAATAATCTCCGAAAGAGAAGTTTCCAAGCATTTCAAAAAATGTATGGTGTCTGGGGGTATAACCAACATTTTCTAGATCGTTGTGTTTTCCACCTGCCCTTATACATTTTTGTGAAGTAGTTGCAGTTTTATAAGACTTATTTTCTACACCCGTGAATACATTTTTAAATTGAACCATACCTGAATTCGTAAACATTAATGTTGGATCGTTATTTGGAACTATATTGCTTGATTCTATAATTTCATGTTGGTTTCTTGAAAAATAACCAAGAAACTTCTTTCTAATATCGCTCATTAGAATTTTGCTCATATGTCTATTAAATACAGATATTTTATTTGATGTCTATAATAAGAAAACACACAAAAGGTGCGAGGGGCACCTTTCGTGTGGAGAGTATAATGAAAATATCGTTATTTTTCTGTTTCTTTTTCTTTAGGAGTTGGATTTCCTTCGATTTTTTTTGATACCAACCCAGCTTTAGTTCTAATAGCTGTTTCAATCTCTTCTGCAACTTTTGGATTTTTTTCTAAATAGAGTTTAGCGTTTTCGCGCCCCTGACCTATCTTTTCACCTTTGTATGCGTACCATGCTCCAGATTTTTCTACCACATCTGCTTTTGCTCCGAGATCAATTAGTTCACCCGATTTACTGATACCTTTTCCATACATTAGATCAAATTCAACCATTTTAAACGGTGGAGCTACTTTATTTTTAACAACTTTAACTCGTGTACTGTTACCAATAATTTGATCCTTTTCTTTAATTGCACCTATTCTTCTTATATCCATTCGAACTGATGAATAAAATTTTAGTGCATTTCCTCCTGATGTTGTTTCTGGATTACCAAACATCACTCCGATTTTCATTCTTATTTGGTTAATGAAAATGACCATTGTATTTGATTTTGATATTGAACCGGTTAATTTTCTTAGAGCTTGGCTCATCAGTCTTGATTGTAAACCAACGTGATGATCTCCCATCTCTCCTTCTAATTCAGCTTTTGGAGTTAAAGCTGCAACCGAGTCGACTACTAAAACTGATAATGATCCAGATTTTATTAGTGTATCAGCAATTTCTAATGCTTGTTCACCTGTATCTGGTTGTGAAATTAACAAGTCATCGGTTTTTACACCTAATTTCTTAGCATAAATTGGGTCCAATGCATGTTCTGCATCAACAAAGCCACAGATTCCACCAGCTTTTTGAGCTTCAGCAACAACTTGTAAAGCTAACGTTGTTTTTCCTGATGACTCTGGTCCATAAATTTCTATAACTCTTCCTTTAGGGAGTCCGCCTATTCCTAATGCTAAGTCTAAACTTAAAGATCCAGTTGAAATGGACTCGACATCCATTGCTTGTTGTTGACCTAAACGCATTACTGAGCCCTTACCAAAATTATCGTCGATTTGGCTAATCGCGGCGTTCAATGCCTTGTTTTTTTCTTTAATTTCTTGCTCTTTCTTAGAGTCGGACTTAACTACTTTTAAATTATTTTTAGTCATTTTTGTTTCCTTTTTTTAATTACGAATCAATGTTTTAAATGTACACATTTTGTTCTTTTAATCAATCTTAAAATAATATATTAATTTATCTGATATTTTCTAATAAAAGATCGCCAATAGACGCGAGCAAACTAAATTGCGCTATTGCAAAATTTTTTTGTGCGTTTGCATAGCTTGTTCTAGCCTCTAAAAGAAGTGTTCTGGATTGAATAACTTCTAGTGTAGTTCTCTCGTTACCTGTATCGTATTCAAGTGTGATGCCCTCATTAGCTATTTCAGCTGCTTTTAACTGGGCTGTTGTAGCATCTAATATACTTTTTGATGAATTATAGTTTGTCCAAGCATTTGCAGTATCTATACTAACTTGATCTGATATATCCTCAAAAAGTAGTTTTTTTTCCTCTACTCTAAACTCCGCTTTTTTTACTGAGGATATATTCTTTCCACCTTTGAAAAGTGGCCACTTAACAGTTGCTTTCACTTCTTCTTGTTCTCTCTCATCAACTGTGGTGCTTAAGTCGTAGTTTTTTTTCTTTTCGTAAGATATGGAAGCTGATGGGCTTAAATCGCCTCTTGCTGCAAAAAGTTCTCTTTTTGCAATTTCTAAATCTATCTTAGCTAAATTTAATCTGGGATTTATTTGATCAGAGATCACAGAGGCTGTTCTTAAACTCGTTGGTGTACTCAAATTAGGTATAAATGATAGATTAATCTCATTAGGAGACTTGGAACCTATGATTTTTTGAAAGTTCTTTTTGCCAGATATGAGCTCATTTCGGGCAGTAATTAATTTTGCTTGCGCGCCAGCGAGCGATGATTCTGATTGTGCAAAATCGGTTAGGCTTATTTCACCTCTTTCCAATCTTGATCTATCACTTTCAACCTGTCTTTCAAAAAGGTCAACATTTAATTGGTTAAATTCTAGATTTTTAAAATTATAACCTAAATTATAGTATGCGGTTGCTGCACTTAATATAACTTCTTGTTCTAGTTTTATAAGTTCATATTTTGCGTACTCTAATTCGAGCTGTGATTTTTTAAGATTATTGTAGTTACTAAAACCACTAAAAATTTTTTGCTCAATTAAAATAGATCTGGTCTCAGGTGTTGAATTTGTATTTGTTAATTTTTCTCCAGATTGATTTGTTCTGTTTGTATCTTCCTGACTTGATATATTTCCTGAAATAGTTACCGATGGTAAAAATTCTCCTCGGGAGATTTTTACATCTTGTTTTGTTGCATTTAAACTTGCTCTTTCAGCATTTAATTTTGAATTGTTTTTGAACGCATCAGATAAAGTTTTTATAACATCTTGAGCACTAATATTTGTGCAAAATAAATAAAAAATAATGGTAAAAAATATTTTTTTCATAAATTTAATTGAATATCATTTTTTTTGATCTGTGTTTTTCATCTAAGAAGATTGTTAAATCTGATATCTTTGAGTAATTTTTTATCATATGCTTGGTTAATCTTTCATAAAACATAATAAATTCCTTTACTTCTGTTTTTGACATAGTCTTTTTACTTTTTGTTGTCAATTTCATTTTTTGCTCCTGAAGCCATCTCCATTTTATAATATAATTAAAATGAGGGACTTTTAAGAAAACTAGTTTATCTATCTTATTGAATATATTTTTGTACCTTTTTTTAATTAAATTATTCACCGTTTTTCTCCATTTAAGATTTTCATCATATTTTTTTTCAATTAAATTTATTGGTCTTTTTAATTCATTATTGTTTTGATGTGTGGTGCCGACGCACCAACCCTCAAAAATAATTATATCTGGTTTAGTTTTAATTTTTTGCCATTTATTTTTTCTGTATCTGTCGTCTTTAGATTTATCAAATTTTGGTATTAAAACTGTTCTAAATTTTTTTTGTTTAAGTTTTCTTATTGTTTGTTTTAATAACGCTAGATCATGAGTACCAGGTACACCCCTTGTAATAAATAATGGGTGTTTTTTCTGAGACATTCTTAGTCTCTCATTTTTTGTTTTGTAAAAGTCGTCTATAGAAAATACGCAAATATTTAAACCATATTTTTTCTTTAAAATTAATTTTAATATTCCTGTAATTGTGCTTTTGCCTGCTCCTTGACCACCTGACAAACCAATTATTTTTGTTTTAAAATCTTTACTATAAATTGAATAAATCCATTCTGACAATGGTAAGTAAAATTTATTTAATTTTCCTATTTTGTCGACGATAGGTTTGCCGAAAACCTCTTTTTTTTTTAAATATTTTAAATAATCACTTTTTGTCATGAGGGTGGTTTTCACCATCGATAACAGGAATATTTTTTAGATCAAATGGTTTTATTCCCTCTACACACGCAATATTTATACCATAAATTTTAGGATCTCTTCTTGGTCTATTATGTGTGTGTATACCACAAATGGTACAAAAGTAATGTTTTGCGGTTTTAGAATGGAATTGATAAAGTTTTAGAAGTTCTTCTCCTTTTGTAATTTCAAAGTCATTTGGACCTGCAACTCCAATAATGTAACCTTTTCTTTTGCAAATAGAGCAATTGCACCGCATAATTTTTTCAAATCCAGTTTCCGGTACTTCGACCTGACCCTCTACTCCACCACAGTGACAACTTAATTTTCTTTTTGACATTTTGGTTCCCTTAGAATTAAATTAATAAAAGATATCCACACAAAATACATCATTTATTTGAATGTTCACGTTTTGATTCACTTTTGATTCTAATACAGACTCAAAATACAACCTTTTATTGTGTATATGTTTTAATATTATCAACGTTTTCCTCTGACTTAACAAAATCCCGAATGCTCTCCCTAAAAGAGTTAAGATATATTAGAGCTAGGAAAGCACTTAAAGCTAAAATTAAATAATTAGTAAAGTTGCCTAATATACTTTTAAAAAGATAAATTAATATTCCAAATATTAATCCTCTTAGAAATACTTGAAATTTAAAAACAGCAATTATTGAAAAAGAATGAATTCCAAGATTAAAAAGAGACATTTTAGATGGGCCAAAATATCTTAAGCCTCTAGTGGAATTAATTGTATTTAATCTGCTAATTGATTTTTTTAATGTTCCAGAAAAACTGCTCCATAAACTTTCTTGTTGGGACAAAGTAACAACATCTTTTTTTGTTAAGCAACTGTAGTTTCCAAAATTTATTTGTTTGCCTGTGAAAACTAAAGTTATTAGTTTGTGAATCTCGTAAAATATTTGAAATAAAAATCCCTCGGACCTTTTTACTCTTTTTGCAACAACAGATATATTCTGATCTTCCAAGGCTTGGTTGACTAAATATTTTATTTCCTCAGGTCTATCTTCACCATCGCCATCCATAACAATTAAATGATCAAAGTTATCCTTTTTTGATAGATACCTTATAGCAAAAGCATTACATCTAGCATGTCCCCTATTTTGTTTCATGTTAAATATCTCAATTTTTTTAATATTTTTAGGAACTTTGATTTCAGGTGATTTGATAGTGGATGCATCGTTCACTATCATACAATCAAATTCGGTATTTTTAATATCTGAAATAACCTTATTTATTTCATCTAGAAGTTTAAGTAAGGATTCCCAATCGTTATAAATAGGTATTAAAATTTTAATTTTTTTCATTTATTCCCTATAATCAATGCTGGATAAATATTTTCAAGACTCATTGCTCCACTCATTCTATCTTTTGATTTTATGAGCTCATATGCCTTTTTATCATTTATTGATATCCATTTAGGTCTAGATTCAAGATGATAGGATAAATTTCCTCCATACCATTCATCACCAACTACAAATTCTATTTCGCTTTTATATTTTTTATTCCACGTACTCTGAATTTTATCAGCCTTTTCTTTTCCTGGAAAATCTGTTCTTTTATCTGTTTTGGTAATTGAAATATATGCATAAGTAAATGGTGAAATAAGAAATAAAAATACAAATACAGCGGTAAAATTTTTTAGTTTATTTAAATTTATTTGTGATTTAAAAATATAAATAACAAAGGTTCCAGCAAATAAGTAAAAAGGTGTCATCCACATTGTTCTTATTTTTGCCCCCATTATCATTGAAGTTAATAACATCAAAAATATTGGCACAATAGTTGTTAAAAGAAGAAATATCAATTTTTCATCTTTAAAATTTATTTTAAATTTTATTTTTTTTATAAGAAAAAAAGACATTAAAAGAAAAGGAATTAATAGACCGATTTGCTTCCCTAGAAATATTAGAGGATAAATTAAATGGTCTAGAAAATCCCCTACTCCACCAGTTCTTTGAAGACCATAAAATAGAGTAATGTAGTTGTTATCAGTTAACCAAATTAAATGGGGTAATAAAATTAATAAGGTTATTGGACCTGCAATAAAATAATGTGAAAAATTAATTTTTTTTCCTTTTTTTATAAAGTAAATAAAAACAATTTTTATACCTATAATTAAATAAATAAAAAGATATTTTGATAAAATTCCTAAACCAGCGAATAAACCTAAAAATACATAGTCTATTGCCTTATCATATTTAATACATCTCCAAGTACAATAAATAGTTAGTGCCCAAAAAGGTAATTGAGCAACATTTACGTTAAATTCTGGAGTTGTAAAATTATAAAAGTAAATACCCTCAATTAGAAACACTGATAAAAGAGCGAGTTTTTGATTATTTAAAATTTCCCATGAAAATTTATAGACCGCAAAAAAAGCTACTACTACAAAAATTTGACTTAACAAATAGTAGGCCCAATCTTGGCTTCCGAAAATTTGATAAAAAATTTCAACTGCAAAAGCACTTAAAGGTGGATGTTTATTAAATCCCCAATCTAAGTTACTGCCCCATGCTAAAGCCTCAATAGTATCCAAAGGTAGATTGTTGTTTGTTAAAGAAGGAATCAGTGTCCAGATCAACAAATGAACAATTAGTAACAAAAAAAATATCTTTGATGGATCTTTTGTCATAAAATTTAAGTGTATTTATAACTTAAATTATATTGACACTAATATAAACGTTAATATACTCCCCAAGTTTAAAATATGGTCAAAAAGGCTATCAAAAAAAAATATATTCCAAATAGTAAAGAGAAATATATGTGTGCCAAGCACAAAAAATTTTTTACTGAAAAGTTGCTTGAGTGGAGAAAAGAGATTATCAAATCAAACAATGAAAGTGCAGCTTTGAGTAATCTTGATGATAATAGTGCATCAGCAGATATTATTGATCAAGCTTCTTCTTACACGGAAAAAACTGTAGAGATGAGAGCATCTAATAGAAGAAGAAAATTAGTAAATAAAATCGACTCTGCCTTGAGAAGACTAAAAGATGATACTTATGGTTATTGTATAGAAACTGGGGAGCCAATTGGTTTAAAAAGATTGATTGCAAGGCCAATTGCTACTTTAAGTATTCAAGCTCAAGAGAAACATGAGCAAGAAGAAAAAATATACGTAGATAACTAAATTGTAGGAATTTTTTCATCTCTTTTCAAAAGATCAAATCCTTTTATTACAGCCTCTCTTTTTGAAATATTTTCATACCATCTACACAGGTTTTTAAAATTTTTAAGACCTATATCGTGCCACTCATGACGAGCAATCCATGGAAAAGTTGCTATGTCAGCAATGGAGTAATCTCCTGCCAAAAATTCACTTTTTCCTAATCTTTCATCAAGATCCTTATAAATTGTTTTTGCTATTTTAAAGTATCTTTCCTCACCCCAATTACTTTTCCCAGAATTATAATGATGAAATTGATGGTGCTGACCTAACATTGGTCCAACATATGCCATTTGTCCCATCAACCATTGGTTAATTAGATTTTTGTTTTTTTTTGGATAAAGTTTACCGCTTTTTTCACCCAGATACATTAGTATTGCTCCAGACTCAAATAATGATGTTTTATTATCATGGTCAATAATAACAGGAATTTTACTAAAAGGACTGATAGCTCTGAATTTAGGATCAAATTGTTCATTTTTTTGAATATTTACTTTAGTAACTTTATATTCAAATTTTATTTCCTCCAACATTATTGAAATTTTTTTTCCGTTAGGTGTGTTTGCAGTAAGTAGTTCTATCACTTAGTTTTTACACCTAACCGTGCTTGAATCTCTTTTGAGGAAGTGGTGAATTCAAAACGGTATTTTTCATTAGGTCTTGCTCTTTTAAAACATTCCACAGATGCTAGGGCGCCCTCATGAAAACCGGACAATATGAGTTTGAGTTTACCTGGGTATGTACAAATATCACCTATGGCAAAAATTCCTTTTTTATTTGTCTCAAAATTTTCAGTATTAACTTTAATTGTTTTTTTATCCATGTTTAGACCCCATTCAGTAATAGGACCTAACTTCATAATTAATCCAAAGAAACTTAAAATATAATCTGTTTTAACTTCTGTCTCTTTTCCATCATCATTTTTAATTTTAATCGACTCGATGTTATTTTGGCCGCTTATTGAAGATAATTGAAATTTAGTTTTTATGTCAACTTTACCTTCTTTTTTTATTTGATTTAATGTGTGAGGAGCGCCTCTGAATTCTTCTCGTCTGTGAATAAGAGTAACTTTGGCTATTTTTGATAATTCTAGAGCCCAATCCAAAGCTGAGTCCCCTCCACCAAAAATTGAAATTTTTTTATTTTTAAAAATATTTTTGTCTGAAATCGAATAAAAAATATTTTTTCCCTCATATTTTTCTGCATCTTTAACAGACAGTCTTCTTGGCTCAAAAGATCCGACTCCACCAGCAATTATAATATTCGGTGAACTAAAAACTTTATTTTGACTCGTTTTTATTATCCAATTATCACCCTCGCTATTTATTTCCTGAACTCTTTCATTAAAGTGGAAGTTTGTTTTAAATGGTTTTATTTGATCAAGTAAATTATTTGTTAATTCTTCACCCGTACACTCTGGAATTCCCGCGATATCATAAATAGGTTTATCTGGATAAAGCTCGATACATTGGCCTCCAGCTTTATCTAAATTATCAATAACTTCTGATTTTAATCCTTTTATTCCAAGTTGATGAACCGCAAAAAGTCCTACTGGACCAGCTCCAACAATTACTACGTCTGTTTTAATCATATTTAAGTTTGTTTTGATGGTGTCGTAACTACCATTCCATCTAATTCATCGGAAACAATTAATTGACAACTTAATCTACTATTTTTTTTTGGTTCAAATGCCATATCTATCATATCTTGCTCACCATCTCCTGCTTTAGGTAATTTATTAAACCACTCTTCTTTGACATAAACATGGCAAGTAGCGCAGGCCATGCCCCCTCCACAATCAGCATCTATGCCAGGGATTTTATTTTGAATAGCGCCTTCCATCACAGAAAGTCCTTTTTGAACATCAATTGTTCTTTGTTCCCCTGTTGAATCTATATAAGTAATTTTTGGCATTAGGTTAATACTTAATATAAGTACAAAAAAAAATAGGGCAAGTGGTTAAACTCGCCCTATTTTATATAATTAACTATCTTTTACTATCTCTTAGCTAAAGATGTATTCTGCATAGCAGCAGCCCAGATTACTAGACCAAATGCTAATTTGTTTACGAAGTCAGCTAAGTTGTAAATGATATTCAACGTGTTAGAGTCAATTCCACCAGCTAGGTAACCAAATACGTAACCTAGTGGGTAAATAGCCCAACCAATTGTTACTATCATTCTCATAGCGCCGAAACATGTAGCAACAGCTTTGTTACCACCCTTCGCAGCAGCTCTTCCAGCTTCACCTGAAAAGATTTCAAATAGAATGTATATCCAACCTGCCATTCCGATTATGAAACCGACAAATTCTTGGATATAACCGGCTTCACCTAAGTATCCACCGATTAACATTACTAATGAAGCTATTAATAGTCTCCAGAACATTGAGCTCGGAACTTTTCTAATAGCAGCTAAGATTAAATAGAATTCAACAATCTGCATTGGAACAGTGATTAACCAATCAATATATCTGTATACTGTTGGAGTTTCGCCTGTCGTAACCCAGATGTCTCTCATGTAAACATAGTGAACAAATGCCACGAACTGAATTAATCCAGCGACGGTTACAGATGTTCTCCACGATGCAGCAACTGTATTTCTTTCTAAGAAGAAAAATACAGCACCCGCTAACATACCCATAGATACTAACCAAAACGTAATTCCTACGAAGTCGTTAGTAGCTAAAATGGCAGTTGCAGCATTAGCAGAGCTAGTGATTCCGAAGAATGCAAGAGCGGCTAGTGCAATCATGCTTAGTTTTTTCATGAAAACCTCCCTTTCGTTTAGTTTTCTTTAGTTTAAATTTAAACATTC
The DNA here is from genome assembly GCA_902599805.1 of uncultured Pelagibacteraceae bacterium. Classification (GTDB taxonomy): domain Bacteria; phylum Pseudomonadota; class Alphaproteobacteria; order Pelagibacterales; family Pelagibacteraceae; genus Anoxypelagibacter. The sequence continues at coordinate 4,815 of CACKGP010000011.1, read as the reverse complement.
AAGATAAAGTTATCTCCCTCACCTTGAATAAACGGAACGGTATCCAAAAAAAAAGTTAATTTGAAGCTTTTTCTTTAATAAAAAGTGTTGATTTTATTGACTTTTTTGTTTTTTTTTGGGGATAATAGTGGTTAAATCGGGTTAAAAGGGAGTATCTAATTTGTCTGGAAAATATGAAAAAATCTATGATTCGTCCATAAAAAATAAGGAGAATTTCTGGAAAGAAGTATCTGAAGATATTTTTTGGTATAAAAAACCAACAAAAATACTAAATTCATCTAACCCACCATTTTATAAATGGTATGAGGACGGTATAACTAACACTTGTTACAACGCTTTAGATTTTCACATTGATAAAGGTCGAGGCGATAAAACAGCAATCATTTATGATAGCCCAATAACAGATACAAAATATAAATTATCTTACAAAGAACTAAGAGAAAAAGTTTCAGTTTTTGCTGGAGCTTTGAAAAATCAAGGAATTTCAAAAGGAGATAGAGTTATAATTTATATGCCAATGATTCCTCAAGCTGTTGTTGCTATGCTAGCTTGTGGAAGGATAGGAGCAATACACTCGGTAGTATTTGGTGGTTTTGCGGCAAATGAATTGGCAAGTAGAATTGATGACTCAAAAGCAAAAATAATTATTTCTGCGTCTTGCGGCTATGAACCTGGGCGAACTGTTCACTATAAACCACTTTTAAATAAAGCTATTGAGATTGCAAACCATAAACCTGAAAAATGTATTATTTGGCAAAGAGAAAAAGATAAAGCAGAGCTTGATCCAAAAAAAGATATTGATTGGCTGGATGCTTTAAAAGGTGCAAAACCAACTGAATGTGAAAAAATGAATTCAAATGACTATGCTTATATACTTTACACCTCTGGGACAACAGGAACACCAAAGGGGATTGTTAGAGACATCGGTGGTCACATTGTTGCTTTAAAATGGACAATGAAAAACATTTACAACATAGATCAAGATGATGTTTGGTGGTCTGCTAGTGATATTGGCTGGATTGTTGGACACTCTTATATTGTTTATGCCCCGTTATTTTACGGATGTACAACTGTTTTATTTGAGGGAAAGCCAGTTGGAACACCAGATGCGGGAGTTTTTTGGAGAATTATCTCTGAGCACAAGGTTAAATCTTTATTTACAGCACCAACTGCAATAAGAGCAATAAAAAAAGAAGATCCTGATGGGAAATTTTTCAAAAAATATGACTTGTCTAAATTTGACACTTTGTTTTTAGCTGGAGAAAGAGCAGATCCTGATACAATAAAATGGTTTGAGAAGCTCTCTAATGCTCCTGTTATAGATCACTGGTGGCAAACAGAAACAAGTTGGGCAATTAGTGCAAATTGTGCTGGAATAGAAAAATTTCCTATCAAATATGGCTCAGCATTTAAACCAGTACCAGGATATGATTTAAAAGTTTTAAATAGCGAAGGAAAAGAAAACAAAGCTGGTCAAATGGGTGATATTGTTGTGAAATTACCTTTACCACCAGGAACTTTTCCAACTCTGTGGAACGCAGATGAAAGATATAAAAAAGTTTACATGTCGACTTATGATGGTTATTACCAAACTTACGACGCAGGACATGTCGATGAAGATGGGTATGTTTGGATCATGTCTCGTACTGACGATATCATAAATGTAGCAGGTCATAGATTATCTACTGGAGCAATTGAAGAAGTTTTGGCAGAACACAAAAATGTTGCGGAGTGTGCCGTAGTTGGAATTGCAGATAAATTAAAGGGACAACTTCCTATTGGATTGATTGCATTGAAAGCTGGGGTTAATAGAGATAACAAAGAAATTACAAAAGAGTGTGTGGCTTTGGTCAGAGAAAAGGTTGGGCCTGTTGCTGCTTTTAAATTAGCTATTGTTGTAAAGAGATTACCAAAAACAAGATCGGGTAAAGTTTTACGGGGAACAGTAAGAAAAATTGCTGATGGTGAAACATATAAAGTACCACCTACTATTGATGATCCAGCAATTTTGGACGAGATTAAAAAAGACCTTAAAGATAATAATATTTTAAAAACTTAAGAAGCTATAAATTTAATTAAGTAATAAAGAAATCCAGTTATTATAGTTGCGTATACAAAACCTTTAGTAAATAGTTTTAATCTAATTTTGTCATTTTTAAATTGTGATTGCAGATAAATATAAATCACAGTGTATATACCCACAATTGCTATACTCAATAGGATGTCAGTTGGGTTCATTTAAAATTTAATTAAATTTCGGTAATTTTTGCAATCATACCAACTTCATAATGTCCTGGCACGTTGCAAGCTGCTTCTATTTTAGCTTTGTTGCTAAATTTCCAAACTAATTCTCCTTTTTCACCTGGTGAAAGCAAAACGCTGTTTGAGTGAGAATGGCTCATTGATGGATTTTTTTTAGCCATCTGTTTCATTTTTTCTTTGTCTACTCTATCTGATAATAATATCTCATTTTCAACCATCATCATCATTTCTGGTTGATGTTTTATATGCATTTCTTTTGTTGCAATATTAAACTCATGAACAAGCTCCCCAACATTTAATACGATAAATTTTATTGTTTCATCTTTTGTTATTTGTATTTGAGCAGGCTCAAAATAATTATCATACATTTTGATTGTTATAGTTCTATTCGCTTCGGAAGGATTACCTTTTTCACCAATCATCTTCATTGGTCCCGCAAATACAATGTTTGGTATTAAAAACAGTATTAGTATTAATAGTCTCATGAGAATAAATTATCAAATTTATGAACTTTAGCTAAATATCAACTTGTCGCACTCTTCTGATCATTAACTTGTCGCAGAGAAAAAAAGAATTTTTTAATTTAAAAGCAATTATGGAAATAACCTTAGTTTTACTAATTGTTTTTTATTTTGTGTTTTACCTCTTACGTCCTACATCTAAGGAAGAACTAAAGAGATTTAATAAAAAAGATAATTGGTCAAATATGGGTTTTTGAAAGGAAAATATGAATAAAATAATTATAATTATTGCACTCTTAAGTTTTTCAACTAGCGTATTTGCTGGATCATGTCCAATGATGGCAAATAAAGTTGAAAAGAAAATTGAAGAAGCAAAAAAATTTCATGCTGCTGGCTTAAAGGCACATCAAAATGGAGACCATAAAAAATCTGAAGAATTATTAAATAAAGCTTTAGATCTTTTTAAAAGTTAAATTTAAGTTTGAGGCGTGTTTGATAACGCGCCTTAACAAAATATAAAATTAAAAATTTATGAAAAATATAGTTTTAAAATTTACGTTTATTCTAATGACTTGCAGTCCAGCTTTTAGTGCGGATGAAAACATTGATATGCTAAATAGATTAGGGAAAGAGATTAATGTTTATTCAAAAAAAATTGTTAATGTAGACGTGGGTGATACTGTAAATTGGAAATCTGTAAATCCTGGCCACAATGTGGAATTTATAAAAGGTGGAATTCCTGAGGGAGTAGAAAAATTTAAATCAAAGTATAATAAAGATACTAGTTATACTTTTAAAACTCCTGGAATATACGCTTATTGGTGTACACCACACAAAAGTATGGGAATGATAGGTTTTGTAGTTGTGGGAAATGATAAATCTAACTTAGATGCTATAAAACAACTTAAGTTCTACGGTAAATCTACTAAAATAGCTAAAGAGTTAATTAGCTCTTTATAAATTTTTAATTAAAATTTAATGGTTTGCCTTTGGCAGGTGATGCAATCTTGTTATTTTCCATCACAATTTCTCCATTAACTATTGTCGCTACAGGAAAGCCTTTTACTTTATAATTATTAAAGGGTGTCCAACCGCATTTACTTTCGATCCAATCGTCCTTAATCACAACCTCTTTATTCATATCAATAACTGTCAAATCAGCATCGAAGTTTTCTTTTATATATCCTTTATTTTTAATACCAAATAAATCACAAGGATTCTCACATACCAATTTTATTAAATTTTCTATTTTTAGTTTTCCTTTATTTACATGATCGAGCATAATAGGAAGTAAAGTTTGCACTCCTGGCATTCCAGATGGTGATAAAGGATATTTCCTATTTTTTTCCTCTTTTGTATGAGGTGCATGATCAGATCCGATTGTACTTACTAAAGATTCATCAACAGCATTCCACAATCTATCATAGTGATCCTTTGATCTTAATGGTGGGTTCATTTGACTAAAAGTTTTCAAACTATCATAACAATCAGGCGCATATATAGTTAGGTGTTGAGGAGTTATTTCAAAGGTTACGTTGTCTCTTTTTTCTGAAAAAAAATCTATCTCTTGTTTGGTTGTTACATGAAGTATATGAATTTTCTTTTTATATTTTTGCGCAATTCTTACCACCCTTTTTGTTGACTCAAGTGCACATTCCTCGTTTCTCCAAATTGGATGTGAGTGAACATCACCATCTTTAATATATTTTTTTCTAGATAAAAGAATATTTTCATCTTCAGAATGTACGGAGATAATTTTGCTACTATTTGATATAACTTTCTCAATATCTTTCTCTTGGCTTACTAAAAGATTCCCTGTAGAGGAACCGGCAAAAAGTTTAACCCCACAACATCCTTTTAAAGTATCAACCGCAGCAAGCTCTTTCATATTATTCGGGGTCGCTCCGAAATAAAATGCATAATTACAAAACATTCTATTTTTAGCAGCATCTAGTTTTTTATTAAATTCATCAAAAGTTGAAGTGGGTGGATTTGTATTTGGCATTTCAAACACAGAGGTTACACCGCCAGCTACTGCTGCTCTACTTCCGCTTTCTAAGTTTTCAGCATTATTTGCTCCTGGCTCTCTGAA
>CACKGP010000010.1 GCA_902599805.1 uncultured Pelagibacteraceae bacterium | reverse complement strand
TAAGTCAGATTTTTTCAATTTTTTTGCTCCATTTTCTGAAGACTTTAAAATATATTTTTCTAAATCTTTTTCATTTTTTATGTAGGTACTTTTTGTTCCTCTCGTTACCTTAAACAAAGGTGGCTGAGCTAAATATAAATGACCTTTTTCTATTAATTCATTAAAGGGCTTATTATTAAAAAAAGTTAATAATAAAGTTCTTATATGTGAACCATCAACGTCGGCGTCTGTCATAATAATAATTTTTTCATACCTTAAATTCTCAATATCGAAGTCCTTTGAACCAGTTCCTAAAGCATTTATAAGTGTAACAATTTCATTTGAAGACATCATTTTGGATAATGCTTTCGTTTCATTAGCCCCATTAACTTTTTTATTTTCATTTACATATGTATTTAAAATTTTTCCTCTTAATGGCAAAACTGCTTGAAATTCTCGTTTTCTTCCTTGTTTTGCGGATCCTCCTGCTGAGTCTCCTTCTACAATAAATAATTCAGTGCCCTCCATAGATGAAATTTGACAGTCTGCTAATTTACCCGGCAAACCGGATAATTCTAACGTTCCTTTTCTTCTAACACTATCCCTGGCCTTTCTAGCTAGATCTCTAGCTAAAGCTGCTTGTAATACCTTATCTAAAACAGATTTAATAATTGATGGATTTTGGTCAAACCATACTGCGATTTTTTCACCAACAATTGTCTCTACAATATTTCTAATTTCTGACGAAACTAATTTATCTTTTGTTTGGGATGAGAATTTAGGATCAGGCATTTTGATTGACAAAATTGCTGTAAGACCCTCTTTTATATCTTCACCTCCAATAGTTACTTTGTTTTTTTTGGTAAGATTTTTTTCAGATGCATATTTATTGATAATCCTGGTTAATGAACTTCTAAACCCTAGGAGATGTGTACCTCCATCTTTTTGATGAATATTATTTGTGAATGGTAAAACCTCTTCAGAATAACCTGCGTTCCATTGCAATGAGCATTCAACTGTTACATTGTTTTTTTGGCCCTGTAAATATAGAGGTTTTTTAAATACGGCCTTTTCATTTTTATTAATTAAGATAGATTTCTTTTGATCTAAAAATGTAACAAATTCACTTATTCCCCCATCATATTTATTTTCATAAACTTTTGGTTTTGAATGTGTCTCGTCTATTAAATCCACTTTTAAACCTTTATTTAAAAAAGCTAATTCTCTGATTTTTTTCTGTAATATAGTTGCACTAAATTTGATTGATGAAAATGTTTCTTTCGACGGTAGAAAATTTATTTTAGTCCCAGATTTTTTTGTCTTTTTTAAAAATTTTATTGGCTTTATAGTTTTTCCGTTCTCAAAAGACGCAAAATATTCTTTTTGATCCCTATAAATAGTTAAATCTAATTTTTCTGATAAAGCATTTACAACAGAAACACCTACTCCATGTAATCCACCTGAAACTTTATATGAGTTTTGGTCAAATTTTCCTCCTGCGTGAAGTTGAGTCATTATTACTTCTGCGGCTGACTTTTTCTCTCCTTTATGTGTATCTACAGGAATACCTCTACCGTCATCTTCTACAGTGACTGAATTATTTTTGTGCATCGTAACTTTAATATTTTTGCAAAAACCAACTATCGCCTCATCAATAGAATTGTCCAAAACCTCAAAAACCATGTGATGCAAACCAGATCCGTCATCTGTATCACCAATGTACATACCAGGTCTTTTTCTTACAGCGTCCAATCCTTTGAGAACTTTGATAGAATCAGCTTTGTATTCTTTATTAGAGTTAGTATTTGTGCTATTTTTCATTTTTAAACGGAAAACAAATATATCATCTTTCTATAATTATATAAAACCATGCTTCAAGCAGAGATTAAATTATCATTGACTGATAAGGATAATTTAGGACAAATTATTTTTTTTTGATAAAACTCTAAATATCATATTTTCATAGGCATTATTACGAAATAACTATTTGTATCAGAGTTATCTTGTATTAATACTGGAGAAACTGCGTCATTTAAATTCATCGTTAATTTTTGATCATTGACTTCAGAAGCAATGTCTAAAAGATATCTTGAATTGAAGCCAATAATTAAATCTTCCGAATTATAATCAGCTTTTAGACTCTCTTTACCCTCACCAGAAGAGGAACTATTCACAAATAATTCAATCTGATCTTTTTTAAGAGCTATTTTAACACCCTCTTTTCTGTCAATAGATACTGTTATCACTCTTTCTACTGAATTTATAAAATCTTTAGTATCGACTTTTAATATTTTTTGATTATTTTGCGGAACAACTTTTTTATAATCTGGAAATTTCCCATCAATTACTTTTGAAATGATTTTTGACTTACCAATTTGGAACTGAATTTTGGTATCACTAGATTTAAGAATTACATCATCATTATTCCCTTGTATCAAATTACAAAGTTGAAATACTGTTTTTTTTGGTAAAATGAATGGTCTAAAATTGTCTATTTTATTTAAAGAAATACTACTCGATGACAGCCTATGACTATCAGTAGCAACACCTGTTAGATAAGATTTCCTATCAGACTCTGTAAGATGAATATAGATACCGTTTAGGTAATGTCTTGTTTCGTCATTAGACATTGAAATTTTAGTTTTATTTAAAAGGGATAAAAATTTTACTCCATTTATAATTAAACCATCTGAAGAAAAATCTTCATTTAAGTTAGGAAAATTATCTACTGGCAAGCAAAGAAGATTAAATTTTGATTTATCAGCAGAAATATTTAGTTTATTTTCACTTTGTAAAGCAAAAGAAACTTCTGCATTTGATGGTAACTTTTTAAGTATATCGTATAATACTGTCGCTGATGTAGTCGTGCTTCCTTCTTTTTCTGTTTTAAAGTCAGATATTTCATCAAGAAATAAGATATCCAAATCTGTTGCTATTATATTGAGTTTATTATTTTTAATTTCAAGAAGAACATTTGAGAGAATTGGTAGCGTATTTTTTCTTTCGATTATGTTGTGTGCTATAGCGAGTGACTTGAGTAAAATGTCACGATTTATTCGAAATTGCATTCTAATCGCTCAAAATTATTGATGTTATTTCGTCAATATTTTTTTTCATTAAACTGTTATCTTGGGATAATTTTTCTATAGTTTTAACAGCATGAATTACAGTTGTATGATCTCTATTTGCAAATTTTCTACCTATTTCTGGTAAAGACCTTGTGGTTAATTTTTTTGCTAAATACATAGCGATTTGCCTTGGTCTAGCCAAGGGTCTTGATCTTCTTTGAGAAAGCATCTCTTGCAGATTTATACTGAAAAAGTTTGAGGTAACATTCTGTATCTTATCAATACTAATTACTTTATTATTGTTATGTACGTCTTTAAGAATTATCTTGCAGTCATTTACGCTAAGAGGCTTCTTGCTCATTTTACTGAATGCGACAACTCTATTGAATATTCCAATCAACTCCCTTATATTTAAATTCTGCTCTCTAGCCATGTAATCAATTATTTCCTCATTCAAATTTGGATACTCATGAAAAGAACTTTGAAATTCAGTAATTTTCTTTTTTAGAATTTTCAGTTTTAAATCATAATCTGGTACTCCAATATCTACGACTAAACCGCCAGACAATCTTGATTTTATTCTTTCTTGAACTCTATCTAGTCTATTTGGTGGACGGTCCGAGGAAATTATTATTTGAGCACTTTTATCGAATAAACTATTAAATGTATGAAAAAATTCCTCCTGCAAACCCTCTTTACCTCTTATAAATTGTATATCATCAATAATAAAAACATTAGCTTTTCTAAAAAAATCTTTAAAAGTAACCATTTCATTTTTCTTTATTGATTTAATAAATTGATACATAAATCTCTCTGCTGAAATAAACATAACGCTGGAACTATCTTTTAATGCAAGACCGATAGCATTTATCAAATGTGTTTTTCCCAACCCAACACCACCATAAATAAATAGTGGATTATACCTTGAAAGCTCTGATGTAATTTTTTTTGCAGACAGGAAAGCAAGATTATTACTTTTCCCAACAATAAAATTTTCAAAACTTAGATTAGGATTTAGTCTGTTATAGTTTAATACTCCATCTTTAATATCGGATATTTTATTGATTTCTGGTTTTTGAGATTTAGTTATACTATTAGACCTGTCACCCTCTATTTTAAATTCAATTCGATTTATACTTAGCTTATGCTTTTGTAATTCATTAAGAATTTTATCTGCATATCTTGATGTAATCCAGTCTCTAAAAAACCTAGTTTGTACTCCTAAAACCACGTAATGATTAAATTCTTTTAATAAAGATATATTTTTTAACCAACTTGAATATATTTCACTACCAAATGCTTTTTGAAAGCTGTCTTGAACAGAATTCCAATTTAAAATATTTTCTTCTGAGACTAAATTTTTTTCAATTTTAGATGATTTTTCCATAATAAAAGATTTTCTTTTTTAATTAATATTATTTTTTAATTCAACTTTTTTTTATGAATTATAAAAAAAAAACGGAGTGAAGTTGTAGAATAATCGTTGAAGATGAAATCCAAAAAAAAATTAAAAAAAAATTATCGCTGTGGTCGAAATAAAAAAATAAAATTCAACTTGGAATAATAAATTCCTATATATAGTTTCGAATTAAAAACCTGATCAAACTTTTTCTGAGGGTTTTGACAACTAGAAATTGATTACAACTATTTATTGATTTTTTTTATTTTTTTAGAAACTCTCGCTATTTTCCTTGATGCATTCTCCTTTTTTACAACTCCAGTTTTAGCGATTTTCATTAACTCAGACTGAAAAGTTGGGAAAAACTTATTGATTTCCTTAACATCTTTTTTTTCGATTAACTTATTAATTTTTTTAATTGCCAATTTGTATCTACTTCGCCTTAATTTATTAACCAATGATTGTCTTTTAACCCTTTTTACTCTTCTTATTGCTGATTTGGTATTTGGCATTTATGGCAGATATATATCTTAAGAATAATGAGGTCAACATTTAACTATTTTTGACATTTTAAGCAATAAAATGTTGAACGATTGGAAATGTATATTTTTTTAATTAATCCTCTACAACCTGGTTTTTTACACATCTGATCACTTCTGTTATAAACCATAAAATTCTGTTGAAAATTACCATTGTTTCCAGAAACGCCTTTAAAATCACTTATACTTGATCCTCCAAGAGAAATTGCCTTTTTTAAAGTTATCTTTGTATTTCGGATAATCCTTTTTGTTTCCAAAGGGCTTAAATTTTTAGATTTTTTTTTTGGATTAACTGAACTTAAATTTAATATCTCATTAACATAAATATTTCCTAAACCTGATACTATTTTTTGATCCATTAAAAGGCTTTTGGCATTTTTTTTGATATTTCGAATTTTTTTATTTAAATAAATATAGTTAAATTCTGAATTTAAAGGTTCTGGTCCTAAATTTCGGAGATGGTTGTTTGTGTATAGTTGATTAGGTGAAATTAATTTTATAAATCCAAATTTTCTTACATCATTATAAATTAACTCAACTTTTTTATTAAATTTTATAATAAAATGACTATGTTTTTTATTCATTTTGCTTTCAAAATAAAAACTTGTTTTTAGAATTTTTTTAAATTTTTCTTTTGAAATAAATATCTTTCCTGTCATTCCAAGATGTATTAAAATAATAAAATTATTTTTAAGGCCGAGTAGCAAAAACTTTGATCTTCTTTTGACAAATATTATTTTTTGCTGCTCGATAATTCTTTCGAAGTTTCTTTTAATTTTATACCTTAAATTTCTATTAAAAATCGTCACTTTTTTAATTTTAAGTCCATTAATAAATGATTGTAGCGATCTTCTAACAACTTCAACTTCGGGTAATTCTGGCATATAACTTAGTGTAAAAATGAAAAATATTAATCAGTCAAAAGAAATAAATGTAACAAAAGTCTTCGATGATGTCTTCAATAAATATGATCTAATGAACGACATAATGTCTTTTGGAGCTCATAGAATTTGGAAAAATAAACTTATAGATTGGATGAACCCAGGTAAAAATGATCATGTAATCGATATTGCTTCTGGTACGGGTGATATAGCTAAAGCTTTCCTAAGAAGAACTAATTTTACCGGGACTGTAAAATGCGTCGAGCCAAATAAAAATATGCTTGGGATAGGAAAAAAAAAATTAGAAAGATTTAAAAATGTAGAATGGTTCTGTTCTTCAGCAGAAAAATTGCCGTTTAAAGATGAAACCTTTGACACATATGTTGTAAGTTTTGGTATAAGAAATTTTTCAAATATTAAGGTTGCACTTAAAGAAAGTAAAAGGGTTTTAAAAACAGGAGGTAGATTTTTATGTTTAGAATTTTCAAAAGTTAATAATGAAGTTCTGTCTACGATTTATGGAAGATACTCGAAATTAATTCCACATTTAGGTAAATACATAGTTGGTAAATCCGAACCCTATGATTATTTAATAAAGAGTATAAATGATTTTTATAATCAAGATGAGTTATTAAGCTTAATTAAATCAACTGGTTTTGAAAATACAGAGTATAGAGACCTATCGGGAGGGATTGCAGCTATCCATTCGGGCTGGAAAATATAAGAATGTTTAAAAAAATTTATAATTTATTTAAAATCTTAAGAAAGCTATCAATATCTGGGGCGGTTGAGACCTTGGACAAACTTAAACCTCTGCCTTTAGGTCTAAAAATTTTATTCAAAGTATTTTCGATAGGATCAAATAAAAATAAAAAAGTTCTAGATGCATCGCCTGGTGAAAGACTATGTGAATCTTTAGAGGATATGGGTACAACATTTATTAAACTTGGTCAATTTTTGGCGACAAGACCTGATATAATCGGTGATAAAATTGCTGGAGATTTAGAGAAACTTCAAGACAAACTTCCTGCATTTGATACTGGACAAGCTAAAACTATTATAGAAAGAGAAATAGGATCAAAATCATTTAAAAATATCTTGTCTTTAAGCAAGCCAATCGCAGCAGCATCTATTGCTCAGGTACACTTCGCAAAAATAAAGATTGACGATCAAGAAAAAGATCTTGCTATAAAAATTTTGAGGCCAAATATACATTCTCTAGTAAACGAAGAACTTGATGCTTTAATGTTTTTAGCATTTTTGATCGAAAATATTTTCAAAAAGACTAGAAGATTAAAGTTAGTTGAGGTTATTAGTCTTCTAAAAGAAATAACAAACGTTGAAATGGATTTAAGGTTTGAGGCTGCTGCTGCTGGTGAGTTAAGAGATAATACTATTAATGACGAAGGTATAATTGTTCCTAAAATTTATTGGAATTATACATCTAAAAGAATTTTAACTTTAGATAGAATAGATGGTGTTTCAATTCGAGAAGTTGAGCAACTCAAAGTATTAAATATAGACCATAAAAAAGTTTCTAGAAATCTAATCCAGTTATTTCTAAAACAAGCAGTGAGAGATGGTTTTTTTCATGCAGACATGCATCAAGGAAATCTTTTTGTTGATAAAAATGGAAACATTATGCCAGTTGATTTTGGAATTATGGGAAGACTAGATAAAAATAACAGAAAATACCTGGCTGAAATTCTTTTTGGTTTTATCGAAAGAGATTATAACAAAGTAGCTGAGATACATTTTTTAGCAGGACTTGTTCCCCCAAATACTTCCAAAGATGACTTGGCCCAAGCGCTTAGATCGATTGGTGAACCAATATTTGGGCAATCAATAAAAGATATCTCTGGTGGTAATTTATTAGGACAATTATTTGAGATTACTGAAAAATTTAATATGCATACACAAACGCAACTGTTATTGCTTCAAAAAACCATGGTAGTGGTTGAAGGTGTTGCTAGAAAATTAGATCCAGATACAAATATTTGGGAAGTTTCAAGACCAGTTTTAGAAAATTGGATAAAAGGTGTTAAAGGACCAGAGTCTACAATTAAAAAAACACTCGAGATATCAAAAGATATACTAGACCGAATACCTGATTTACCAAAAGTTATGGATAATGCAAATACTACATTACAAATGATTGCAGAAGGGAAGTTAAACCTAAGCGCCTTAAATGGAAGAAATTTTGAAGTAGAGGAATTAAAACTTAAAAATTTAAGAAATAACATGCTTATAATTTTTTTAAGTATTGTAATAGTTGTTTATATAGTATTTTAATTACAAATGGATTTAAAAAACAAAAAAATATTGTTAGTTATCGGTGGAGGCATTTCTGCATATAAATCTTTAGATTTAATTAGGTTGTTACAAAGAAAAAATTGTTCAATTAAAGTAATTTTAACAAAAACAGGGAAAAAATTTGTAACATCTTTATCCATTTCATCTTTATCAAAAAATAGAGTTTTTGAGGATACATTTGAAGAAAAAAATAATGGTAAAATGGATCATATTAGCCTTTCAAGATGGGCTGATGTAATTGTTGCTCTACCTTCAACTGCTAATTTTATGTCAAAACTCTCAAGAGGTTCGGCTGATGATTTAGCTACAACTGTCATTCTTGCGTCTGACAAAGAAACTTTTCTTGTTCCAGCTATGAATGTAAGAATGTGGGAACACAATGCAACTCAGAGAAATTTAAATAAATTATATAGTTATGGATATAAATTTATTGGTCCTATTGATGGGGAGATGGCGTGTGGAGAATACGGAAAAGGAAAAATGTCGAGTCCTAGACAAATAGTTTCACATTTAGAAAAATATTTTAGACAAAAAGATTATTTAAAAAAGAAAAATATAAAAGCAACAGTAACTACTGGGCCCACACGAGAATATATTGATCCAGTAAGATATATTTCTAATGAATCTAGTGGAAAACAAGGTTATGAAATTGCTCTAGAGCTATCTAGATTGGGAATTAAAACGACTTTAATATCTGGACCTACAAATATAAATTATTCAAAAGATATTAAAGTAAAAAAAATAATTTCTGGAAAACAAATGCTAAGTGAAGTAAAAAAAAATCTTCCTACAGATATTGTGGTATGTACAGCAGCTGTATCAGATTTTACACCACTTCTTAAAAATAAACAAAAACTTAAAAAAAAATTGAATTTGAATGAAATCAGACTAGAAAAAAATCCTGATATACTTGAATTCTTAGGGAAAAATAATAGGTTTAAACCAAAACTTTTAGTTGGTTTTTCTGCAGAAACAGAAAATCTTTTAGAGAATTCAATTAAAAAAATGCGAGAAAAACACTGCGATATAATAATTGCAAACGATGTATCAAATAAAGAAACTGGTTTTAACTCGGAATATAATGAGGTAATTGTAATTGATAAAAATGGTGAGACACAAAAAATTAAAAAAAATTCCAAAAAATTTATAGCTTCTATCATAGCCAAAAAAATCGTTAATTCTTTCTTAGATATTAAAAAAAGACTTAATTAGTAATGGAATTAAATACTTCTGAACTTAAAAAATATTCTCGCCAATTAATTTTAAAAAATATTGGAGTTCCAGGGCAAAGAAAAATTTTTAATTCTAAAATTTTGATTATCGGAGCTGGTGGATTGGGATGTCCTTTATTACTTTATTTGGCCTATTCAGGAGCTGGTAATTTAGGTATTGTTGATAATGATAAAATTGAAATTTCAAATTTAAGTAGACAAATACTTTTTACAAAAAAAGATCTGGGGAAATTTAAGGCCTCAATATCTAAAAATTTTGTTAAAAGAATAAATAGTAAAATTTTAGTTAAAACCTATCTAAAAAAAATTAATAAAGAAAATATACATTCTATTGCAAAAAATTATGATTATATTTGTGATGGAACTGATAACTTTAAATCAAGATTATTAATAAATGATTATTGTATTAAATATAAAAAAATTTTGATTTCTTCGGCTATTAGTAAGTATGACGGGCATATTTTTAATTTTGATTTTAGGAAAGATGGACCTTGTCTAAGGTGTTTTATGCCAAATATACCGTCTTTAGAAAAAAATTGTGAAACTGAAGGAATTATGTCTACTCTTGCTGGAATAGCTGGATCTATTCAAGCAAATGAAGTCATTAAGTCAATTTTAAATATTGGAAAGCATATGCGTAAAGAAATAATGATATTTAATACATTGGATCTCAGTTTTAGAAAAGTAAAATTAAATAAAAATTCGAGTTGTAAAAATCATTTACATGTTTTGGATAAATAAACTACTTTTTTTTTATTTTATTGTATTAATAAGCCCAATAAGTTTTGCAGAAGAGGAATATTACCTTACGTTAAGAAATGATAAAGTAAATCTAAGGCAAGGTCCATCGCTAAATTATCCGATCAAGTTAATTTATGAAAAAAAATTTTTACCTATTTTAATACAAGATAAATCAGGAAATTTTAGAAAAGTTTTAGACCATGAAAATAATTCTGGTTGGATACATATATCGCAACTTTCAAAAAAAAAGGCAGCACTAAATGTTTTAGATGAATTAATTGTTTTTCAAAAACCATCTATTTATTCCAAGCCATTGGTAAAATTAGAAATTGGAAGACTGTGTTTGGTAAAAAGATGTAAAAATAACTGGTGCAAAATTAAAACTGGCGGGTACTCAGGCTGGGTAGAAAAACAAAATTTGAGAGGAAGACTTTAGTTTTTAGATTTTTTCATTACTTTTGAAGTCCAAAACTTATCCAAAATAAAATACCATACAGAATTTGCAAGTGGCTCAACAATTGCATCTGTTAAGGCTATGTAGAAAGATACATCTGCAACCAACATTAAAACAGTAATAGCAATTCCGAAGTGACCAATTGTGTAAACAATCGTTCTTAATATAGACCCTCTATTTGAAGTGTAGACTTTTTTTGAGGCGTTAAATATACCTGATGTTAACTCTGTCATTTTAATTTAATTTTTTTTGATCTTGCCTATCTGCATTCATAATTTTTGTCCAGACTTTAACAAAATCCTCTATGAATTTTTCTTTATTATCATCTTGGGCATACACTTCCGCATAGGATCTTAAAATTGAATTTGAACCAAAAACTAAGTCAGCTCTAGAAGCGGTATATTTTACTTTGTTTGTTTTGCGGTCGACTATATCATAAGAGTTTTTGCCAGTGGGTTTCCAAATATATTTCATTTCTAGCAAGTTAGTGAAAAAATCATTTGTTAAAGCACCAACTTTATTTGTAAGTACTCCTTTATCTTTTGCAGTTTCATGATTAGTTCCAAGAACTCTCATGCCTCCTACTAGACAAGTCATTTCTTGTGCAGTCAGTCCCATCAGAGAAGCACGTTCTAATAAAAGTTCCTCAGGCATCGCAGAGTAATCTGCTTTAGCATAATTTCTGAAACCGTCGTGTAAAGGTTCTAACCATTTGAAACTTTTTAACTCTGTTTGCTCTTGAGATGAATCTCCTCTACCAGGACTAAATGGAACTTTAACTTTCGAATTAGCTTTCTTAATTGCTTTTTCAAGCCCAACATTCCCTGCAAGAATAATTGTGTCAGCTATAGTTGCTCCTGTTTTATTAGCTATATTTTCAATTATTTTTAAAGTCCTTGAAAGTTTTTTTGGCTCATTTGCTTCCCAGTCTTTCATAGGTGCTAATCGAATTCTTGCGCCGTTAGCTCCTCCTCTTTTGTCAGTTCTTCTATATGTTCTAGCGCTATCCCAAGCAACTGTAATTAAATCACCAACTGATAAACCAGAAACTGAAATCATTTTTTTTACTTTATTTACATTGTACTTCTTTTTTGGGGATGGAACGTTTCCTTGCCAGAGCAGATCTTCTTTAGGTGCCCAAGGACCAATATAGTTACTTTTATTCCCCATCGTCCTATGTGTAAGCTTAAACCAAGCACGTGCAAATGAGTCTTCAAAAAACTTTGGATCAGCATAAAATCTTTCTGAAATTTTTCTATACTCAGGATCCATTGCCATTGCCATGTCAGCATCAGTAAACATTAATCTTGCTTTTTTCTTCGGATCTCCTAAATCTCTTGGTTTTTTATCTTCTTCAAGATTAACAGGTTCCCATTGCCAAGCACCCGCTGGGCTTTTTTTACTTTCCCACTTGTAGTTCAGTAAAAGATCTAAGTATTGGTGATCCCATTTGTCAGGGTTAGTAGTCCAAGCTCCTTCGAGGCCTGAGGTTATTTGGTTAACACCTGTTCCATTCTTTTGGTTCCATCCAAAACCTTGTTCGTGAATATCAGCTCCAGCAGGTTCTGGACCTAAATTTTCTGGATTACCATTTCCGTGGGCTCTTCCAATAGAGTGGCCTCCGACGGTAAGAGCGGCAGTTTCGACATCATTCATTCCCATTCGACCAAAAGTTTCACGCACATCCATTGCAGTTCTCACTGGATCAGGTTTTCCCTCTACTCCTTGAGGGTTAACATATACCAGTTGAAAATGAGATGCCGCAAGTGGGGCTTCTAAAGAGGAACGATCTTTTGGATCACCATATCTATTTACTGCTAATGGTTCTGTCTCTTTACCCCAATAAACATCTTTTTCAGGTTCCCAAATATCTTCTCTGCCAAATGAAAAACCAAAAGTTTTAAATCCAGCGTGCTCGTAAGCCATAGTTCCAGCTAGAACCATAAGATCTGACCAACTTAATCTATTTCCGTATTTTTTTTTGATTGGCCAAAGTAAACGTCTTGCTTTATCTAAGTTTGTGTTGTCTGGCCAAGAATCTTGAGGTGAAAATCTATGTGATCCCACGTTTGGTCTTCCGTCAAATTCCCTGTAAGTTCCAACTTGGTGCCAAGTTAGTCTTACCATAAGGCCACTATAAGTTCCTAAATCTGCTGGCCACCATTCTTGGCTATCGGTCATTAATTTTAATAAATCTTTTTTAAGCGCTTTAAAGTCTAATTTTTTTACCTCTTTTTTGTAATCAAATTTTGGTAAAGGATTAGTTTTTGTGTCATGTTGATGTAAAATATCAAGATTGATACTATTAGGCCACTGTCGCGAAGTGTTTGACTCGCCCGCTTTAGTAACGCCCCCGTGCATTACAGGGCATTTACCGTTTCCGTTTTTTTTAAGACCTTCGCTCATAACGTTTAAAAATTTAATTATAACTACTTTATAATTATTCTAAAGTATGTGTCAATACAACAAGATCTTTTTTTTGGATTAATTATTATTTTCTAATCTTATTACAACTTCAACGTTTTTGATTTTCTTGCCTTTTGGCGCATCTGGAAGTTTATGAAAGGTAATTTTGTCGCTCTTAATATCAATCACTTTCCCATTGTCAAAAAAGTGATGATGAGATTTAATGTTAGTGTCATAATATGAGGTATTATTTTCTAAAGAGAACTCCTTTAGATGCCCTGCACTTTTTAGTGCATGCACAGTGTTATAAAAAGTAGCAGTAGAAATTTTTTTTGACCTTTTTAAATTCATAGAATTTTTTAATTCTTCAACTGTGAAATGAAATGTTTTTTTTCTATTGAAAAGAAATTTGCTTATTTCCACTCTTTGATTTGTAGGTCTGAGACCTGAAGATCTGAGTTTGTCTATAAAAGTCTTGTTTTTGCTGTTCATTTTGTGCATTAACTTACTGTATAATTTTTCAATTTTATATATGATATTGATAAAAACTCAAGCAATTGTTAGCTTTTAAAATGAAACAAAAAAACAATTACAACTACAACGAATTAATTGACTGCGCGAATGGCGTCCTTTTCGGTGAAGGGAACGCACGTTTACCATCGCCTCCAATGTTGATGTTTGACAGAATTACTCAAATTCAATCGGGTGAAGGAAAATTCAAAAAAGGTATAATAAAAGCTGAATTAGATATTAAGGATAATATGTGGTTCTTTGATTGTCATTTCAAAAGTGATCCTGTGATGCCTGGGTGTCTTGGATTGGATGCAATGTGGCAATTAGTTGGGTTTTATTTAGGATGGATGGGTGAACCAGGTAAAGGGCGTGCTTTAGGCGTAAATTCTGTTAGATTTACAGGAGAAGTTATTAAAAAAGTTAAAATAGCAACTTATGAAGTTAATATGAAAAAAGTTTTAAAAACGGAAGGTGGAACTGTTGGTTTTGCAGATGGTACTTTAAAAGCTGACGATAAGCAAATATATACTGCGGAAAATTTAAAAGTTGGAGTTTATAAGCAATGAAAAGAGTCGTTGTAACAGGTATTGGAATTGTTTCTTGTTTAGGTAACAATCAAAAAGAGGTTTACGAATCTCTTATAAACAACAAATCAGGAATTTCTTTTGCAGAAGAGTATAAAGAACATAATTTAAAAAGCCATGTCCATGGAAAACCAAATATTAAACTTGCCGATTATGTTGATAGAAAAGCTTTAAGATTTATGGGAAATGGATCAGCATATAACTATGTAGCGATGAAAGAGGCGATTAGTGACTCAGGTTTAGAGGACAAAGATGTAAGCAATATTAATTCTGGTATGGTAATGGGATCAGGGGGTCCCTCTATAGAAAATGTAATTTTAGCTGCGGACAAAACGAGGGAAAAAAATCCAAAAAAAATGGGTCCATTTATTGTACCAAGAACAATGGCGAGTACCGCATCTGCGACCCTGGCTGTTCCTTTTAAAATAAAAGGTGTTAACTATACAATTAGCTCTGCTTGCGCAACTAGTGGACATTGTATAGGAAATGCAATGGAACTTATTCAGTTTGGAAAACAAAAAATTATATTTGCCGGTGGTAGTGATGAAATACATTTTGCGATGACTGCAATGTTCGATGCGATGACTGCGCTATCTTCTAAATATAATGATTCTCCACAAAAAGCATCTAGACCTTACGACAAAACTAGAGATGGTTTTGTAATAGCGGGGGGAGCAGGAGTTTTAGTTTTAGAGGAATTAGAACATGCAAAAGCGAGGGGAGCAAAAATTTATGCTGAACTCACTGGTTACGGAGCTACTTCTGATGGTTATGATATGGTTGCGCCATCAGGTGAGGGAGCAACTAGGTGTATGAATTTAGCATTAAAGACAACTCGTAACAAAGTCGATTATATAAATGCACATGGAACCTCAACACCTGTGGGGGACATAACAGAGCTAAAGGCCATAAAAGGTGCTTTCAAAGATAACGTTCCAAAAATAAGTTCAACTAAATCTCTTTCTGGACACCCGCTAGGTGCAGCTTCGGTTCATGAAGCAATTTACTCATTAATAATGATGAAAAACAATTTTATTGCTGCTTCAGCAAATGTGAATGAAATGGATGATGAGGCTAAGAACTTTCCAATTGTTACAAAGGTGGAGAAAGATGTGAAATTAAATTCTGTAATGTCAAATAGTTTTGGTTTTGGTGGAACAAACGCAACTTTGATTTTTGAAAAGGTTTAAAAATGGATCTAGTTAAAGATAAAAAAGGATTAATAATGGGCGTTGCTAATGAACGATCCATAGCTTGGGGTATAGCAAAAAAACTATCAGAAAATGGAGCTGAGCTTGCTTTCACATATCTTGGAGAAGCACTTAAAAAAAGAGTTACACCTCTAGCTGCATCTGTTAACTCAAAATTTCTTTTAGATTGTAATGTAGAAAATAAAGGTGATATTAAAAAAACATTTGAGGAAATAAAAAAAAAGTGGGGACAAATTGATTTTGTAGTTCATGCAATTGCGTTTTCAGATAAAGCAGAACTATCAGGTCAGTATATTGACACGTCAAGAGAAAACTTTACAAAAAGTATGTTGGTATCATGCTTTTCGTTTACAGAAATTGCTAAAGAGGCTTCAAAAATAATGAAAAGTGGATCAAGTATGCTAACTTTGACTTACGAATCCACTAAAGTAATACCGAACTACAATGTAATGGGAGTTTGTAAAGCTGCCCTAGAATCGAGTGTGAAGTATATTTCTAGGGACCTAGGTACAAAAGGAATTAGAGTAAACGCTATTAGTGCGGGACCAATTAAAACTCTAGCAGCATCAGCTATTGGTGATGCAAAGTTTTTATACAAATGGAGTTCAGACCATTCTTTTTTAAAAAGAAACGTTGATATCGATGATGTAGGAAAATCTGCACTTTATTTGTTAAGTGATCTTTCTGCCGGTGTAACTGGAGAAATACATTATGTTGATGCTGGTTATAATAAAGCAGGAATGCCAGATCCTAAAAACATTACTTAATAAAAATTATCAAAAAAGTGTCTAAATTTAATAAAAAAATAAAAGAAAAATTTGAAAATTTCTTTGATTGGATTAAGGGTGCAGAATTGGTTGAACTTGAAACTTGTAATATAAATGAAGATCCAATCAGACCTGAATTAGATGTTAAATTTAGAACGAGTTATGGAAGAAAGATTTTTGGGGTAAAATATAAAAAAGAAATATGCGCAATAATGTGTTTTGGTTTCACCAATGATATCCCAAAAACAATAGAAGAATTTGACTTGATGACCAAAGATGCTCACTTACAAAGTGCATCTTGGAGAAATGAAAATATAGGAAAAATAGCTATTGCTTACACTGTTTGGTCTAAGAAAAAAGGTGGTGGAAAATTAATTGTTAAAGAGGTGTTTAAAAAAATTAAGAAATCTAATCATTTAAACAGATTAGTTACTTTATCGCCTCTAACAGAGATGGCTCGAAATTTTCACTTGAGGAATGGAGCAAAAGAACTAAGTGTTAATGAAAAAACTCAAAATTTTGAGTATAAAATTTAAATAATTCTAAACGGCTTCCTTAATTGAAAGTTTAACTTTTCCCCTATCAAATCCAATTACTTTTACTGAAACCTCGTCACCTTCTTTCACTACATCTGTAACTTTTTGAACTCTTTTAGCTGCAAGTTGAGAGATATGAACAAGACCATCTTGTTTTCCTAAAAAGTTTACAAAAGCTCCAAATTCCATAATTTTTACCACTTTACCTTTGTATGTTTTTCCCATCTCTGGTTTTGCAACAAGATCATTGATCATTTGCACTGCTATTTTTCTAGTTTCTTCATTTGCAGCTGCCACTGTAACTTCACCAGTATCTTTAACATCTACTTTTGCACCAGATTTTTCTACAATTTCCCTTATAGTAGCGCCACCTTTACCAATAACAGTTGCGATATCTTTTTTATCAACTTTAATAGTTTCCATTTTTGGTGTGTGTTTTCCAACTTCTTTTCTTGAAGATTTAATTGTTTTGTTCATCTCATTTAAAATATGGACTCTGCCTTCTTTTGCTTGAGCAAGAGCTTTTTCCATAATTTCAAATGTAATACCTGTTATCTTAATATCCATCTGGAGTGAGGTAATTCCATCTTTTGTACCGGCAACTTTAAAATCCATATCACCAAGATGATCTTCGTCACCTAAAATATCTGATAAGATTGAAAAATCATCCTTTTCTTTTATTAAGCCCATTGCTATACCAGCAACGGGTTCGGCTATAGGAACTGCTGCATCCATTAATGCAAGTGAGGATCCACAAACGGTAGCCATTGAAGACGATCCATTCGACTCAGTAATTTCTGAAACAATTCTAAGTGTGTACGGAAAATTTTCTTTCTTTGGAAGAGAGGAATTAAGAGCTCTCCAAGCCAATTTTCCATGTCCTACCTCTCTTCTTCCAGTTCCAATTCTGCCAGTTTCACCTACTGAAAATGGTGGAAAGTTATAATGAAGCATAAATCTTTCTCTTCTCAAACCTTCTAAACTTTCAATTCTCTGTTCGTCATCTGTGGTTCCTAAAGTCGTAGTAACAAGAGCTTGGGTTTCCCCTCTTGTAAATAACGCTGATCCATGTGTTCTTGGTAAGACTCCAACCTCACATTTAATAGGTCTTACATCTGACAAACCTCTTCCGTCTATCCTTTTTTTATTTTTTAAAATTCTTGTTCTAACTATATTTTTTTCAAGCTTTTTAAGTTGTAACATTACTTCGTGTTCTAAAAGTGTTTCATCGCCTTCGAACAAACTTTTACATTTCTCGCCAGCCTGACTTATTAATTCTGATCTGGTTTTTTTATCTTTTTCTGAAAAGGCCTTTTCTAAATCTTTCGTTAGCTCTTTTTCAATCTTTTTTGATACCTTACTAAAATCTTTTTCTTCTATTTTCCAATTTTCTTTTGAAGACTTTTTGGCTAATTTTTCAATACCTTTTATAACTGAAATAAAACTCTCATGACCAAATTTGACAGCGTCTAACATTTCTTTTTCTGTGAGCCCTGATGCTTCTGACTCAACCATTAAAACAGCATCTTTTGTCCCAGCTACTACTAAATCCAGTTTTGATTTTTCAAGTTCTTTTTTTGTTGGATTTAAAACACATTTTCCATCAATAAAGCCAACCCTTGATGCGCCGACGGGTCCATTAAATGGTAACCCTGAAATTGACAAAGCTGCAGATGAGGCGATTATAGATAAAATGTCTGCTTCGTTTTCGTTGTCATAAGATAGAACTGTTGGTAAAACTTGAACTTCATTTCTAAAACTTTCTGGGAATAACGGTCTAATAGGTCTATCAATTAATCTTGATATCAAAGTTTCAGACTCTGTTGGCCTTGCTTCCCTTTTAAAATATCCCCCTGGTATTTTACCTGCTGCATAATATTTTTCTTGATAGTTTACAGATAATGGAAAATAATCTGTCTCGGGATTAACTTTTTTTGCTCCAACAACAGTAGCTATAACAACTGTTTCCCCCATGGTAGCAATAATTGCACCGTCTGATTGTCGGGCAATCTTTCCAGTTTCCAAGGTTATTTTTTTTCCACCAAAATCTATTTCTTCTTTAAATATTTTAAACATCTATTTTCTTAAATTTAATTTTTTTAAAACTTCGTTATATTTTTCTGGATCATTCTTGCTCAAATAGCTTAAAAGTCTTTTTCTTTGGTTTACTGACTTAGTAAGTCCTCTTGCAGAATGTTTATCTTTTTTAAAACTTTTAAAATGTTCTGACAGTCTATTAATTTTTTCACTCAGTAGACCTATTTGAACAGCGGTTGATCCTACATCTTTACTATTTGTTGCAAGAGATTTGATTATGTCTTTTTTCGATTTCATTTATTCATTATTTTTTTTTATTAATTTTTCAATACGTTCGGCATAATCAAATGACTCATCTCCTACAAAGTGCAATTTGGGAAGAAACTTGATATCTAACTTTTTTGACAATGCTTTTCTAACAAGATGAGAAAAATCAGTCAAGATATTTACTGTTTTTTTTGTCTCTTTTCCGCCTAAAGGAATAATATAAGCTCTTGCTGATTTCAAATCTGAACTCATTCTTACTTCTGTAACAGTAACCATCTTAGTATTGAGTGATGGTATTTTTGCCTCATTTCTTAAAAAAATCTGACCTAAATTTTGCTTGACTAGTTCACCAACTCGAAGATGCCTATGATTTAAACTGGAACTACCTGGTCTTCTATTCATTATTTTAATTCTCTTTGTATTATATTTATTTTATAAGCTTCGATTTTATCTTTTACCTTAAAGTCTCCATAATTTTTAAGTGATATTCCACATTCTAAACCGTTTTTTACCTCTTTCACGGCATTCTTTTCACGATATATACTTGAAATATTTCCATCATAAATAACCGCACCGTCACGAATTATCCTGGCTTTTGATGTGCTTGTAATTTCACCATCTATTACTTTTGAACCAGCTACTTTTCCTGATTTTGAAAGTTTGAAAATCTGTAGTACTTCTGCAGTTCCTTGGATTATTTCTTTTTTTTCTGGCTCTAATAAACCTGAAAGAGATTTCTCAACAAATTCGATGGCTTTATATATAATATTAAAAAATTCTATTCTAATTTTTTGCTGTTCAGCTGAATGCTTAGCTTCTCTGTTAGGTTTAATGTTAAATCCAATGATAATTGCATTTGATGCTTTAGCTAAAGAAACATCTGTCTCATTAATCATTCCAATATCAGATAAAATTATCTTTGGTTGAACTTCCGAATGTGCAATCTTAGTAATTGCATTTTTAAGAGCCTCGCTAGATCCTCTTACATCGGATTTCAAAATTATATTGAGTTCCTTTTTTGTATTTTGATTTTCAAAAATATTTGTTTTTTCTTGCGAAGCTAATGCACTTTTTTCTTTAGTACCTGTTTTTCTAAAAGAATTTATTTGTTTGGCCTCTTCCTCAGTATTGACTACTGTAAATTCATCTCCTGCGTTTGCTGACTCATTCATTCCTAATATTTCTACAGGAGTTGAAGGTGTAGCTTCATTTATTGTTTTTCCATTAAAATCAATCATTGCTCGAATTTTTCCCCATGTGTTACCACAAACAAAAAAGTCTCCCTTTTTTAAATTTCCGCTAGTTATTAAAATTGTTGAAACTGGTCCCTTCCCCTTGTCAATTTTTGCTTCTAGGACTATACCTTTTGAATTTCCAGTATTTTCAGCTTTTAAATCTAAAATTTCTGACTGAAGGAGAATAGTTTCTTTAAGTTTGTCTAAATTTGTTTTATTTTTTGCAGAAACTTCAACAAAGAGAGTTTCGCCTCCTAAACTTTCAGCTATTAACTCGTATCTCATTAATTCGTCTTTTATTTTTCCAATCTGAGAATTTGGTAAATCAGATTTGTTAATTGCAACTATTATTGGAACTTTTGCTGCTTTTGCATGTTGAATAGCTTCAATTGTTTGCGGTTTGACACCATCATCAGCTGCTATTACTAAAATTACAATATCTGTAACTTTTGATCCTCTGGCTCTCATTTCTGTAAAAGCCGCGTGTCCAGGGGTGTCAATAAAAGTTATTAATTTTTTATCTTCGTTATAAACTTGGTAAGCTCCAATATGTTGGGTTATTCCACCATGTTCTCCTGAAACAACATTCGTACTTCTTAAAGCATCTAAAAGAGATGTTTTTCCATGATCAACATGGCCCATAATAGTAACTATTGGAGGACGAGGATATAATTTAGACTCGTCAACACTATATTTTTTTTCAAAATTTTCGGTTGGTGTTTGATCTACCACAGCTGTGTGTCCAAATTCTTTAACGATATACTCAGCAGTATCTTTATCTATTGAGTGGTTTATGGTTGCTTTAACACCCATATTTAAAAGAAATTTTATAATATTTGAGGATTGCTCTGCCATTCTATTAGAGAGCTCTTGAATAGTAATTTGCTTAGGTATTTTTACATCTCTTATTACTTTTTTAAACTCTTTTTTTGTATCATCACCAGTTTTAAGATTCTTCTTCTCTTTAAGTCTCGCTCTTTTAACTGATGCTAAACTTCTTTGTTTGATCTCAAATTCCTCCACGTCCATCGCTCGTGAAATAGTAAGTTTATTTTCTCTTCTTTGCGAAAATTTTTTATCAATCTGTTTTTCTCTATTTTTTTCAAATTTTTTTTGGTCTGGTTGAATAAATCTTTTAGTAGCCTGTTGTTCTGCAAACTTTCTTGCAAAATTTTTTTTATTTAGAACTATTTTTTGACTACCTGGATTTATAAAATTTGTATTTTTTTGAAAATTTTTAGTTCTCTTTTTTTTTTCTGGAATATAAACTTTTTTTTCTCCTGATCTAAAATTTGGTTCTACTAATTTTTTTTTATCAAAAGAAGTTGAGATTGTTAGCGTTCTTTTTTTTTTATTTTCTACCATTTTAGTCCTTAAATACTATGCTTCTAGCGGCCATTATCAAATTATCAGCCTCTTCTCTAGTAAGTGCAAAATCTTCTAGATAACCATCTATTTTAATACGTTTTCCTTTTATTTCATCCATTCCACCTATTAACTCATCCGAAGAGAGCTCTGCAAAATCTTTTAGTTTTTTAATATTTTGTTCTCCTAAAACTACTAACATACCTTGTGTCATACCTTTCAAATTAATAAGTGAGTCTTCTACACCAAGTTCTTTAAGTTTGTTTGATATCTCTAATTTTTCTTTTTCTAGATACTCTTTCGCTCTAGTGATCAATTCATCCGCTGTAGAGTCTTCGATACCTTCAATCTTTGAAATATCTTCTGTCTTTGACTGCGCAATTTCCTCAATAGTTTGAAGGTTTTCTGAAACAAGAAGTTGACCAAGAGTTTCGTCCACTTCTAAATTTTTTATAAAATTTTGACTTCTGTCTTTAAACTCTGCTTGCCTTCTATCAGAGTCTTCTTTGTCGGTCAAAATATCTATCTCATAATTAATTAACTTAGACGCAAGTCTCACGTTTTGTCCTCTTCTACCAATAGCTTTACTTAAATTTTCTTCAGTTAAAATAACATCAATTCTTTTATTTTGTTCATCAATCAATACTTTTTGAATTTCAGCCGGGGATAATGACTCTGCTACAAGTGTTGGTAAATCTTCTGTCCATTTTATTATATCAATTTTTTCACCCTGTAACTCGTTAACTACAGTTTGAACTCTGCTTCCCCTCATTCCTACGCAGGCTCCAACAGGATCTAAAGATGAGTCTTTTGAATGAACACAAATTTTGGCTCTACTCCCTGGATCTCTTGAAACAGTTTTTATTTCTATAACTCCTTCATATATCTCGGGAACTTCCTGAAAAAATAATCTAGCTAGGAACTGAGGATGAGCTCTTGATAAAAAAATTTGATGCCCTTTATTATCTCTCTTTACTTCGTAGCAATAAGCTTTGACTCTGTCCCCGTTTTTTAAAATTTCTCTTTGAATTAATTCTTCTTTTCTTATAATTCCCTCTGCTCTGCCCAAATCAACAATTACGTTGCCGTATTCTAATCTTTTGATTATACCACTTAAAATTTGTCCCTGTTTTTCTATGAAATCATTGTACTGCCTTGTTTTTTCCGCTTCTTTAACTCTTTGTGAAATTACTTGTTTAGCACTTTGTGCGGCTATACGACCAAAATCAACTTGGGGTAATTCTTCGTAAATCTTATCACCGACTTTCAAATTTTTATTTTTTTTATTTATAGATATCGCATCTTTTAATAATATTTCTTTTGATGTGTCTTCTACTTTTTCAACAATATTAAGTACTTTTTGGATTTTAATACTTCCTTTTTCTCTGTCTATGGTGGCTTCAATCTCATTATCAAATCCAAATTTGCTGTATGCTGCTTTTTGAATAGCGGATTCCATTGAACTTAGAATAAGTTCTTTATCAATTGATTTTTCATTTGCTACAGAATCAACAATTCTGAGTAATTCTTGTTTATCTAATCCTCTGTTCAACATATTTTTTGCTTGTACTAAAAAAAAATGGGCAAAAGCCCATTTTGTTCTTCCAAATAACTTAAGTTTATTTAATAGAATTTTGAAATATTTTCAATAACTACTTTTTAAAAACTTCAATTTTATCTGTTTTTTCCCAAGAAAATGAACCATCAGACCCAGGTTTTCTACCAAAATGGCCATAGGCAGAAGTGCACTCATAAATAGGCTTGTTCAAAGATAGCATTTCTCTAATTCCACGCGGGCTTAAGTCAAAATTATTTTTTATAAGTTTTTCAACTTTTTTTGATTTTTCTTCATTTCCATCAAAAAGATTTACGTAAATAGATAGTGGTTTTGAAACTCCAATTGCATATGCTAACTGAATTAAACACTTGTCAGCAATTTTTGAAGCTACTACATTTTTAGCAACATATCTAGCAGCATAAGCTGCAGATCTGTCAACTTTACTAGGGTCTTTGCCTGAGAATGCTCCACCTCCATGAGGTGCAGCTCCACCATAAGTATCAACTATAATTTTTCTACCGGTAAGACCACTATCTCCGTCAGGTCCCCCAATTATAAATTGACCAGTTGGATTTACATAAAATTCTTCTTCTTTTAATTCAGATAATAATTTTTTTGGTATTGATTTTTCTAGGTATGGTCTAACTATCTCTTTTACTTTTTTTTGGTCTACTTTTGATGAGTGCTGTGTTGAAATCACTACGGACTTTACTTTAATCGGTTTTCCATTTTCATAGAGCATTGTAACTTGACTTTTTGAGTCAGGTTCTAAATCTTTAGCAATACCTTTTTTTCTGTCTAGAGCCATTAATTCTAAAATTTTATGTGAATAATATATTGGTGCAGGCATCAGCACTTCGGTCTCGTTACAAGCATATCCAAACATTATTCCCTGATCTCCAGCTCCTTCGTCCTTATTTCCCTTTGAATCAACTCCCATAGCTATATCTGATGATTGTGAATGAAGATGAACATCTATATTACAATTCTTCCAGTGAAAACCTTTCTGTTCATAACCAATATCTTTAATGCATTCTCTTACTTTGCTTATCAAATCCTCTTTTGATGTTTCCGGCCCTCTTACCTCGCCTGCAAGAATTACTTTGTTAGTCGTGGTTAGTGTTTCGCAAGCTACACGAGCAAATGGATCTTTGGAAATATATGTATCCACAACCATATCAGAAATACGGTCACAAACTTTGTCTGGATGACCCTCAGAAACTGACTCGCTTGTAAATAAATAATTTTTTGAATTCATTAAAGTTTAAATTTTTTTAATATTAAGAAAGTAATAGCATATACTATTAAAAGTAAAGCAAATATTAAATCCCTATTCATATTGGTATTTTTTGATTTTAAAATAGGTAAATCTATATCAATATTTCCAGACTCAGTAGTTTTTAAAGTTTTTAAAATTTTACCTTCAGGACTAATAAATGCACTAATGCCTTTATTTGCAGATCTTATTGTGAAACTTCTACTTTCGATAGATCTGAAAATTGCTTTCGCAAAATGTTGATGCGGTCCTATACTTTCTCCAAACCATGCATCCTCAGAAATATTTATTATAAAATTGAATTGATTATTTTTTTTTTTAATTAAACTTGGAAAAATAATTTCATAACAAATAAGTGGAAGTAAATTTATTTCATTTTTATCAAAATTAATTGTAATAATGGATTTATTATTTCCTTTTGAAAAAGAGCTATAACCAGCAGTTACTTTTTTAAATCCAATTTTTGTTAGAACTTTTTCAAATGGAAG
>CACKGP010000009.1 GCA_902599805.1 uncultured Pelagibacteraceae bacterium | reverse complement strand
TACTCAAAAATTAGTTAACTTTGTACAACTAGAAGTTACATTAAAGCCAACTCAATCCTACGCAGTTAAAAATAAAGTAAGACCTTTTAGTTGCGGAGGGTCTTTATCCTCTGATTATGAGCAAATCGAGATAACTAGAAAGTTCAACTAAAAAGTTATCATTTTAATAAATTTGTAACACATCTGTAATATTTAAGAGTCCTCTTAATTCTATGAGTCTTATGTTTGTTAATTAATAAA
The DNA here is from genome assembly GCA_902599805.1 of uncultured Pelagibacteraceae bacterium. Classification (GTDB taxonomy): domain Bacteria; phylum Pseudomonadota; class Alphaproteobacteria; order Pelagibacterales; family Pelagibacteraceae; genus Anoxypelagibacter. The sequence continues at coordinate 26,839 of CACKGP010000009.1, read as the reverse complement.
TAAATGAAAGGATAAACAATGAGAAAACTATCAATCGCTTTAGCTTCATTAGTTGCAATGTTAGTTGTAACTTCTGCTCAAGCTAGAGATCAGATTAAAATCGTAGGTTCTTCAACTGTATTCCCGTATGCAACAATCGTTGCTGAAAGATTTGGTTCGTCTGGTAAATTTAAAACACCAGTAATCGAGTCAACAGGAACAGGTGGTGGAGCTAAATTATTCTGTGCCGGAGTTGGTACAGAGCACCCAGACATAACAAATGCATCTAGAGCCATGAAGGCTAAAGAGTATGCGCTATGTCAAAAAAATGGTGTTGAAGAAATCGTAGAGATTACAGTTGGTAACGATGGAATTACCCTAGCGTATTCTAAAGATGCTAAACCAGTAAACTTTACAAAAAAACATTTATGGGCAGCATTAGCAAAAGAAGTTGCTAAAGATGGTGCGTTAGTACCAAATCCATATAAAAATTGGAGTGATATCGACTCATCATTACCAAACTACCCTATCAAAGTTATGGTACCTCCAGGAACATCAGGAACAAGAGATGCTTGGAATTCATTAGTAATGAAAAAAGGTATCGATGATGCTTCTAAAAAAGCTGGCGCTAAATATAAAGCGTTAAGAGAAGATGGTGCGGTAATTGAGGTTGGTGAAAACGACTCACTAATTATCCAAAAATTAGCTGCGGACAAAGAAATGTTCGGTTTCTTTGGTTTCAGTTATTTCTTAGCTGCAAAAGATAAATTGCAAGCTGCAAGCATTGAAGGTGGTCAACCAAGTCTATCTTCGATTCAAGATTACAGTTACGCAGTTGCAAGACCTTTATTCTTCTACGTGAAAAAAGCTCACGTTGGCGTTGTACCTGGCTTACATGAATTCGTAAAAGAGTTCACAAGTAAAAAAGCTATGGGTAATAAAGGTTATTTAACTGATATCGGGCTAGTACCTCTAGATGGCAAGTTATACAAAACATCTAGAACTAACGCTACGAAGTTAGTTAACATGCCTGCTAAGAAGTAGTAGTATCAATTAAACAAAAAGGGGGTATTTTACCCCCTTTTTATCTCTGGAAGCTTTATATGAATTTAATACTTGTAACTTTTATTATTCTCTTAGCTTTCACAAGTTATTATTTCGGTAGAAAAAAAGCTCTAGTTATTCAATCATCACAAAGACTTACGGCATTACCAAAATTTTATGGATATTATTTAGCTGCTTGGTGTGCTGCACCAGCATTAATAATTTTTGCTCTTTGGTCAGTTTTTGAACCATCAATAGTTAAAACATTTATTTTACAAGATTACACTGATCAGAACTTAACTAAAAATGAGCTTCAGCTTATTTACACAAAGGTTAAAGCATTAGCCGCAGGAACTTACACGGGAAATATTACTAATTTTCTAGATGAGTCTGCTAATAAGTACATTCAATTAAAAGGAATAGCTAACAGCGCTAAAGTAGCAATTATTTTAGCAATTTTAATTTTATCTCTGAGTTTTGCATATAGATCTGTTCAGAAAAATGATCGCATGAGAGAACCAGTAGAAATTTTTCTTAAATGGGTGTTATTTGTTGCATCATTAGGCGCAGTTTTAGTTACAATCGGAATAGTTTTTTCACTTTTATTCGAAGCGATTAGGTTTTTTCAAGCAGTAAAAATCTTTGACTTTATATTCGGAACTCATTGGTATCCTGCTAAAACTTTTGTAAGAGATGGCCAACCAGATCCTGAATTAATGAAGGATGCTTTCGGAGCTGTGCCTTTATTTGCTGGAACTTTTTTTATTGCTTTTATTGCAATGTGTGTTGCCATCCCCATAGGTTTGCTGAGCGGGATATATCTATCTGAGTATGCTGGAAGAGGCGTAAGAAAATATGCGAAACCTATTATTGAGATTTTAGCTGGTATTCCAACAGTGGTGTATGGTTTTTTTGCAGCTTTAACCGTCGGTCCTTTTGTCAAAGAAATAGGTAATGCTATGGGTCTAGAAGTTTCAGCGGAGAGCGCTTTAGCTGCAGGAGCAGTTATGGGAGTAATGATAATTCCTTTTATTTCAAGTCTAAGCGATGACGTTATAACAGCAGTACCGCAAAATTTAAGAGATGGAAGTTACGCAATGGGTGCAACAAAATCTGAAACTGTAAAAAAAGTAATTTTTCCAGCAGCCTTACCTGGTATCGTAGGTTCGATACTTTTAGCAGTATCAAGAGCGGTGGGAGAAACAATGATTGTTGTAATGGCCTCAGGACTAGCGGCTAATCTTACAATGAATCCCCTTGAGTCAACTTCAACCATTACAGCACAAATTGTAGTAATTTTAATTGGAGACCAACAATTTGGAGATCCAAAAACTCAATCAGCTTTTGCCTTAGGAATATCTTTATTTATAGTAACTTTATTCTTAAATGTAATCGCTCTTTCAGTTGTTAAAAAATATAGGGAAAAATATGAATAGTTTTAAGAAAAATTTATTAAAAAAAAGATATAACGCTGAAAGAAGATTTCAATGGTATGGCAAAATAGCTATAGGATTAGCTTTAACCTTTTTAGCAGTTTTTATGTTTCAGATATTTTCAAAAGGTTACTCAGCTTTCCAAAAAACTTGGATAGTAACAGAAGTTCATTATGATAAAGAATTACTTTTAATCGATGCAGAAAGCCCATCAAAAGATGATCTAGAAAATGCAGACTATTATGATGTTGCTTACAAAGCTATGACCTCATTAGATCCCGGACTTCCTGAAGAAGAGGATCGTCAATTGATACAAATGGTTTCGTATAAATATGAGACAGAGGTTAAAGATCTACTTTTAAAAAATCCAGACTTTCTGGGTAAAATAGTGCCCATAAAATTAACAGCTTCTGATGATGTTGATCAAGTTCATAAGGGAAATTATCCAAGAGATATCCCCGAAAAGAATAGAAGAGTAAATGATTATCAGTTGCAGATTTACGATATGCTTAATGAAAGAGGAGATATTTTATCAGAGTTTAACATTAGTTTTTTTACAAGTCCTGACTCAAGAGAGGCTGAACTAGCAGGTATAGCTAGCTCGTTTATGGGAACAGTTTTTAGTATATTAGTATGTTTAGCGTTTTCATTTCCTATCGCAGTGCTAGCAGCAATTTATCTCGAGGAATTCGCACCAAAAAATAAATTTACAGATTTTATAGAAGTAAACATTAATAATTTAGCAGCTGTTCCATCGATAGTATTTGGTTTGCTAGGTCTTGGTGTTTTATTAGCAGTTTTTAATTTACCAAGATCGACACCACTTGTTGGAGGAATTACTTTGTCTCTTATGACATTACCAACAATAATTATTGCTGCAAGAGCTTCTTTAAAAGCTGTTCCCCCAAGTATAAGAGAAGCTGCTTTAGCGATGGGTGCAAGTAATATGCAAACAACCATGCATCATACTGTGCCACTATCAATGCCTGGAACTTTATCTGGAACGATAATTGGCTTGGCTCAAGCTTTAGGGGAAACAGCCCCTTTAATTTTAATAGGAATGGTTGCTTTTGTGAATACAATACCTGGTACGCCAGTTGATCCTGCTGCAAGTTTACCAGTTCAGATATATATATGGTCAGAAAGTGCTGAGAGGGGTTTCGTTGAAAAAGTATCTGCATGTATTATGGTGCTTCTAGCTTTTTTAATTTTAATGAACTTGGCAGCTCAAATCGTTAGACACAAATTTGAAAAGAAATGGAGCTAAATGAGTAAAATAAAAGCGGAAAATGTAAATGTTTATTACGGATCCAAACAGGCATTATTTGACGTCTCTATAGATATAGCAGAAAAAGAAGTTACAGCTTTAATTGGACCATCTGGGTGTGGAAAGTCTACTTTCTTAAGATGCTTGAACAGGATGAACGACGTCATAGAAATTTGTAGAGTTGAAGGCAGTATTAAAATGGACAACCTAGAACTGAATTCAAGAAAGTTAGATGTTGTGAGACTTAGGGAGAACGTTGGTATGGTTTTTCAAAAACCCAATCCATTCCCTAAAACAATTTATGAAAATGTAGCTTATGGTCCTACTATTCACGGTATTGCACAGAGCAAAGAAGAAATGGATCAAATAGTTGAAACAAGTTTGAAAAAAGCTGCCTTGTGGAACGAAGTTAAAGATAGACTTGATGAAATCGGAACTGGTTTATCAGGAGGTCAACAGCAACGACTATGTATTGCTAGAGCTATATCTGTAAGTCCAGAAGTGATTCTTATGGACGAACCATGTTCAGCGCTTGACCCAATAGCAACAGCTCAAATTGAAGAACTTATAGATGATCTTAAAAAAGAGGTCACAATTGTGATAGTTACCCACTCAATGTCACAAGCAGCTAGGGTATCTCAAAAAACAGGTTTCTTTCATTTGGGAAAACTTATAGAATTTGGACCAACAGATAAAATATTTAAAAATCCTGATAATCAGCAAACTCAGGATTATATTACAGGAAGGTTTGGTTAATGAGTGAAAAACCGCACATTGTAAAATCTTACGAAGAGCAACTTCAGTTATTAAAAGATACAATAGTGAAAATGGGAACTGGAGTTGAGAAACAGCTTGAAAACACTATTCAATCTTTAGTTAAAAAAGACATTAGTTTAGCAGAAAAATCTATCAAAGATGACGAATTGACTGATAAGTATGAAATAAATATAGAAGAACAAGTTGTAAATTTGATTGCCTTAAGGCAACCTATGGCAATAGATTTAAGAGAAACAGTTGTTGCCTTAAAAGTTTCTTCAGACTTAGAGAGAATTGGTGATTTAGCAAAAAACATCTCAAAACGATTAACTAAAATTGGAACTGATTTACCTAATGATATTACTAAAAATTTCGAAATAGCTGGTTTAAAAGCATCAAAACAAGTCAATGCAGTTTTAAACTCGTATTTACATAGAGCTAAAGATACAGCAGAAAATGTTTGGAATTCTGATGAAGAAATAGATCAAATGACTAATAGTAATATGGAAGCTGCAGTAAAGCATTTAGAAAAAAATAAAAAAGATATACAAAAAGTAACCCAACTACTTTTCATGCTTAAAAATATTGAGAGGATTGGAGATCATGCAACTAATATTGCAGAGCAAGTTTATTTTCTGATTACAGGAGATTATTTAGAGGGAGACCGACCAAAAGGATAATGAGGGCAAATTTATTCATTGTCGAAGATGAAATGCCCATCGTAACTTTGCTTAAATACAATTTAGAAAAAGAGGGTCACAAAGTTGATTATGCAGTCAATGGAGAAGAAGCTATTAGAAATATAAAGGAGAAAAATCCTGATTTAATTTTATTAGATTGGATGTTGCCGGATATTTCAGGTGTTGAAGTCTGTAAAAATTTGAAAAGAAGCAATCTTCACAAAAATATCCCAATCATTATGTTAACAGCCAAAGGTGAAGAAGAAGACAAACTAAAAGGATTTGAAACAGGAGCTGATGACTACGTAACTAAGCCATTCAGCCAAAAAGAACTTATTGCAAGAGTTAACGCTTTATTAAAGAGATCTAAACCAAGTGTTGCTGCTGATGTTGTAGTATTTGAGGATCTAAAAGTAGATAGAGTTCAACGAAGAGTTTATAGAGCAGATAAGCAAGTTATAGTTGGTCCTACAGAATTTAAAATAATTGATTTTTTAATTAAAAATCCAAAAAGAGTATATTCGCGTGAGCAACTTTTAAATTCCGTATGGGGAGATGATATTTATGTGGAGTCCAGAACTATAGATGTTCATATAAGAAGACTAAGAAAAGCAATAAATATTGATGGCAAGAAAGATCTTATCAGAACAGTAAGATCTGCCGGTTATTCCTTAGATGGTTGAAGATCTTTTGGTTTTGTAAATGATATTAATTTTCCTTTAACTTTTGATAACTTCTCCCAATCATTGAAATTAAAGTTTACTTCAGCAACGGCTGCAGTAGGAAATTTTCTTTTTAAATTTTCAAATTGATCAGAATTTTCTTTAAGACAAATTCGATTTATTAGTTCACTCATTGAAGGTTCATGATTAATTAAAAGTAAAGTTTTATAATTATCACCTGTTTGTTTTAAGATATGAATAATTTCATCCTCACTAGCATGATAAAGTGCTTTTTTTTTAATAATTTTTTTAAAACTTATTTTTTCTGACAATATATTTAATGTTTGTATTGTCCTTTTAGAGGATGAGCAATAAACTAAATCAAATTTTAACTTATTTTTAATAAAAAATTCACAAATTAATTTTGCTGAATTTACCCCCCTTTTATTCAATGGCCTGTCATGATCTTCTAAATCTGGAAAATCCCAACTAGATTTAGCGTGTCTCATCGCATATAATTTAAACATATTTTTAATTTAACATTTATATATGTCGAAAGCATTATTTTCAGAAAAATCTAATATTAGCAATCAACTCATAAACAGAGAATTATCTTGGCTTCAGTTTAATGATCGTGTTTTAGAAGAGTCAAAAGATGAAGCAAATCCTCTATTCGAAAGAGTAAAATTTTTATCAATCGCAGGTACAAATTTAGATGAATTTTTTATGGTAAGAGTCGCTGGACTTTTTAATCAAATTAAAGATGGTTTTGACGAATTAAGCGCAGATGGATTAACTGCAGAGGATCAATTGAATAGGGTCGTATTAAAAACTAAAGATCTATTAAAGAAGCAAAACGAAGCATTCCTAGAGTTGAAAAAAGAGCTATCGAAAGAAAAAATTTTCATTCGAAAAATATCAGAACTAAATAAGAAGGATCTTATGTATCTAAGAGAATATTTTCAGGAAACAATTTATCCTATAATAACACCTACTGCCATTGACCCATCACATCCCTTTCCTTTTATACCAAATAAAGGCCAAGCAATTTTACTAAGAATGACTAGAATAAAAAAAAAAAGAGAACTAAATGCAATTATAGTTATACCAAGAGCACTTCCAAAATTTGTATCTCTAAACAATTCTGAAACAATAAATGAATTTGTCACAATTGATGACGTAATTTGTAAATTTGCTAATGAAATATTTCCAGACCATAATATCGAGGCAAGTTTGCAGTTTAAAATAATTAGAGACAGCGAAATTGAAATAGATGATGAAGCTGCTGATCTTGTGGGATATTTTGAAAAAGCAATTAAGAAAAGAAGAAGGGGAAACGTAGTTAAACTCGAAGTACTCACTAATTCAAACAAAAAACTTTTAAATTTTATTTCAAAAAAATTTAAAATGGATGAAGATCATATTTATGAGGTTGAAGGATTGGTTGGAATACAAGATATAGATGAAATTTGTAAAAAGAAAGATCCAAAGCTGAGATTTAAAAAATTTAATCCTAGAGAAGTTGAAAGATTGAAAGAATTTGATAATAAATTTTTTTCAGCTATAAGAAGCAAAGATTTTGTTGTACACCACCCTTTTGAAACATTTGATGTAGTAATTCAATTTTTAGAAGCTGCAGCAAAAGATCCCAAAGTTATCGGTATCAAACAAACTTTGTATCGAACCACTCCTGACTCTCCTATTGTAAAAGCACTTAGTAGAGCAGCAGAAAACGGAAAAGTTGTAACAGCTGTAGTAGAAATAAAAGCTCGATTTGATGAGGAAGCTAATATTGAATTATCTAGGAAACTAGAGAAAGCTGGCGTTCAAATTGTTTATGGATTCGCAAAATACAAAACGCATGCAAAGGCAAGTTTAGTTTTAAGAAAAGAGGGAACTAAAACGCGAAGCTATGTTCACTTGGGTACAGGAAACTATCATCCAATTAATGCAAAAATTTATACTGACTTATCACTGTTTAGCTCTAATCAAGACCTGGCCAAAGATGTTGAAAAATTTTTCAATTATGTAACTGGTTATGCAAAACCAAAAAAATTAAATAAAATCTTTATGTCACCAATAAATAGTAGGAATTTCTTTGAAAAAAAAATTGAAAATGAAATTGCAAATGCAAATAAAGGAAGACCTGCAGAAATATGGGCAAAAATGAATTCTCTTGTAGACCCTGGAATTATTAAGAAATTTTACGAAGCTTCAAACGCAGGCGTTAAAATAAATTTATCAATAAGAGGCGTATGTTGCTTAAGACCTGGAATTAAAGCTCAATCTGAAAATATAAAAGTAAAAAGCCTTATTGGCAGATTTTTAGAACACTCAAGAATTTATTGTTTTGCAAATGGTAGTTCTATGCCCTCTAGAGAGAATCAGGTATATATTTCATCTGCAGATTTAATGCCTAGAAATTTAGATAGAAGAATTGAAATTATAATTCCAATAGAAAACAATACTGTGCATGAGCAAATTTTAGATCAAATTATGTTAGCCAACTTTAAAGATAAATCAGAAACATGGTATTTAGATAGCTTAGGAAACTATCATAAAGAACAAGAAAAAGGCTTTTCAGCACATACCTATTTTATGGAAAACTCAAGTTTATCAGGTCGTGGTAAGTCACTTTTAAAAGCTAAACCTCAAAATTTAAGATTGGTGAAATGAAACCAGAATTTAAAAATCTTTTTAAATTTCAGTCTAATAAAAAGTCTAAACAAGCCATAATAGATCTTGGATCAAACTCAGTAAGAATGCTCATATATGACAATTTTAAAATTTCTCCAATTCCAGTTTTTAATGAAAAAGCAGTCTGCAAACTTGGAAAAAATTTAGATAAATCTAAAAAATTAAATCCTGATGGAATTAAAAGTTCTTTAAAAGTTTTAAATAGATTTAAAGAAATTTTAGATATTTCAGACGTTCAAGATTTAGAAATTATTGCTACAGCAGCTTTTAGAGAGGCCACTGATGCAAGTGAATTTTTAAGAGAAATTGAAAAAATATTTAATAAAAAACCACTAGTATTATCTGGCGAGGAAGAAGCAAGAACATCAGCAAACGGTGTAATAATAGGATTTGATGAAGTAGATGGACTAGTTGCGGATTTAGGAGGTGGAAGTTTAGAACTTGCCAGGGTTTCTAAAAATCAAATTATTGAAACAACCTCTTTACCTCTTGGAGTATTAAGACTTAAAAATAATCCTATTATAAAAAAAAAAAGTTTGGGAAAATATGTTAGAAAACTTTTAAGAGATGAAAAATGGCTTTCTAAAAAGAAATTTAAAAATATTTATTTGGTAGGAGGGACTTGGAGATCATTATTTAAATATCATCTCTTTAAAGAAAAACACCCATTACATATTTTACATCAATACAAACTCTCAAAAGATGTAGCAGTTAATTACTTAAATAGGATTTCAAAATTTAATAAATCATCTTTGAAATCACTGGAATATATTACTAAATCTAGAACCCCCTATTTACCTTTTAGCTCTATAATACTTAACGAAATAATTGAAGCAGCAAGCCCCTCAAAAGTTATTTGCTCAATCAGTGGACTGAGAGAGGGGCATATGAATACAATTATAAACCAAGGAGTGAGCGAGGATGAAATTTTCAAATTAAAAACTGATGGTATATCATTTAAAAAAGGGGACTATGGAAAGAGTTTTGAGAAATATTTTAATTTTATTTCACCATTATTTGAAGACAACGAATATTTTAATCGAAGATTACTAACTTTGGCTTGTATCTTAAGTAAAATGGATTGGGGCCTAGGCGCTTTTCAAAAAGCAGAGTTAGTTTTTATGGAAGTATTAAATACTCCATTACTAAAACTAAATCATAAAGATAGGGTAAAAGTTGCATCAGCAAGTTTTTGGAGACATTGTGGCTTAAAATATAACCCGGATTATGAGTTTCTATCCTTATTAAATAACAACGAGATTTTATCCTCAAAGCAAGTGGGATCTGCTTTAAGATTAGCAGAGTCACTTACTAGCATGTCTTCGTTGTTGTTAGATGAATTTAAAATTTATAAACGAAATAAGACTATTTTTTTGAAAATACCTAACAATCATAGTGATATAGTCTCAAAACAAGTAACTAAAAGACTTAAAAACCTGGCAAGAGAGATGAATGTCGACTCTAATATCATTTATTCTTGAAAATTAATAAATCTTTAACTTAATTTAAATATTTTTTTAGCATTTCTATATTATTAATTAATTATGAGACTTCCTTAATATTTATTTTAATTAATTTATTACGTTTCCCTCAAAATACGCTCGGTAAAATTTATCGAGCGTATTTCATTATAAATCAAATATATATCTCTTTATAAGATATAATGTTTAAATTCATAAAACTTTAATAATAATTAAAAAATTTTGTTACTTAGTTTCTTTAAAAGAAGTCTTAACAAAATTTGATGTTTAAATCGTTATTATCCCCGTTAAATCTTGTTAATTCACTACTTTCTCCCTCTTATTTAAGAGAAGGGAGAAAGACAATTTTTTGATATTAATTATTTATAGATGCAGGAGACTTCTCTGCATTTTTCTTAGCAAGCTTTTTTGCTTTTTTTTCTGCAACCTTTTTTTCTAAACCAGCAATTTTAATATTAACTTTTGACAATTTTTTTTCTTTGGCCTTAATTTTATTTTTCAGTCTATCAATTGCTTTTAAAATTTTTGTTTTTTTCTTCTCATTTTTTTTTAGTTTTTTTCCCATTTTTACCTCCAGATTATTAGATGATTAATTTAATCACAGAATTCATAAATCTAAAAGTTAATTTTATACAACCTGTAGTTTACAAATTTTTAATATTTTTTAATTAAACTTATCCGATTGGCAAGTTTTGTATTTTTCAATTTTTCACTAAAAATAACTTTTTAACAATAAATACAGCAATTAACATTCCTACAAGTTCAGCTAAGATATAATAAGGAGTGTTTAAATAACTAATACCAGTAAACGATTCTGTAAAAGTTCTAGCAATCGCAACAGCTGGATTTGCAAAAGAAGTAGACGAAGTAAACCAGTAACCAGCTGTAATATAAAGACCAACACTAGCAGCAACAGCAATTTTTCCTGACTTCATAGAGCCAAAAATTATTATTATAAGCCCTAATGTTGCTATTACTTCAGATGTGAATATGTAAATTCCATCTCTTGATTTAGTAGATAATTCATAAATGTCATGTTCAAAAAAGAAATTGGCTAAACCAACACCAATCAAGCAACCAATCAATTGAGCAATGATATAGTAGGGTAGCAGTTTCTTTTTTAATTTTCCCGTTATTGTCATGGCAATACTTACAAATGGATTAAAGTGAGCTCCTGATACATCAGCAAATACTGTAATAAGCACAAATAAACCTGCTCCTGTTGCTATTGTGTTTGCAATTAACATCACAGCAACGTCATTACTTAAGTTTTCAGCCATTAAACCTGAGCCAACAATTATCATGACTAAAAAACAACTTCCTATAAATTCACCAACAAATATTTTATTCTTCATTTGAGACCCATTCTTTAATCTTATTAGATAATATTTCATAAGTTTCATCAATTACTTTTTCAATCTCTGTATCAGAACTAGCAGATTTAATTTTTTCAACTGGGTCTTCAATATCCCAATGAATTATATCTTTTTTTTCAGGCCAGACCGGACAGACCTCATTATGGGCATTGTTACAAACTGTTATAACTTGATGAATTTTTATTTTATTTTTTAAAAACTGGTCAAAATTCTTTGAAGAATAATTTGATATATCGAAATTTTTTTTTTCTAAATATTTTTTTATATTAGGGTTTATTTTCCCTGTTGGATTGCTACCTGCGCTAAAAGCTTTAAATTTTAAACTATAATTTTTATTGATCAAAGCTTCTGCAAGAATACTTCTTGCTGAATTGCCTGTGCACACAAACAAAATATTCCTCATAAATCTATATCGAATACTTTATTATACCCGCAAACATTATAGGTATTTGCAATGCAAAGTTTGTAAGTAGCGGTTTATCCTTTGTTATGGTTCCTACAACTGTCCATCCAATAATACCAAGTCCGTGAGGTATCATGCTGTAAGGATAGTAATCTAAATAGAATGCCAATATTCCAAATAAGGTTAAAAACGTACTTGTCCATTTAAGATATTTTATAGTTATTTTATTCATATTTTGTCTCCTGATTGTTATATTAAAGTATTGTTAAGGTTTTATTAAGGAATTACTTAGAAGCTTTAACTTTTTTCTCAATAAATTCTGGAACATCATCTTCTTTATCTATGAGCTCCTCTTTTTGATTTTTAGGCTGGAATGCGTAAAGCACGTGCAATTTACAATAAGAAAATCCTTCAATTGGAGATCTACCGCAGAAATAAAAGCCTTCTTGATCTGGATGACCTATGGGCCATCTGCAATTATTATCACCTAATTCTTCAAGTTTTTTTGGATTCTCAGGTTCAAAGTTTTTATCTAAAAGAATTGATTTAAATCTAGATTTTCTACTGATCTGTTTATCGTTTCTATTTTGAACATTAGAAACTTCTTTTTTCTGAGCTACTGATTTTTTATTAGGAGCTCTAGCAGCAAGTTTAAGTCTGTGAGCTTTTCCAATAACAGCGTTCCTCGTAGTATCACCTAGAATCTCGGCTATTTGGCTTGCTGTATGGCCTTTTTCCCACAATTGTCTTAATTTTTCTTCTTTTTCCTGTGTCCAACTCATATTCGAAGAAACTAAATATAGTTTCTAAGTACTAAACTAATACATAATCTAGTAGTATTAAAATAAATTAATTAATAATTAGGTTGTAAAAAAAGTTTTTCACAGAAAAATTATTTTTTGAAGATATAAGACTACGTATGGTTGAAATTAGTAAAAAATATAAACTTAAAAATACTGTAACTTTTGGCTTTGTAAATTGGATTGGGTTGTGGACACTTTACAAAAAAGAGGTTTTAAGATTCCTTATTGTTTGGATTCAAACCCTTTTATCGCCAATAATTTCATCCTTACTGTTCCTTTTAGTTTTAGCACTAGCGATAGGTAACGAAAGAGCAGACGTTTTAGGTTATCCTTTTATTACTTTTTTAGCACCCGGATTAATTGCAATGCAAGTAATTCAACAAGCGTTTTCACACTCTTCCTCATCTTTTATGATAGGTAAAATTCAAGGAAACATTGTTGATATTTTATACGCTCCCCTTTCACCAGGTGAAGTTACAACCGCAGTTGTTTTAGCATCTGCAACCAGAAGCTTTATGATTGCCTTCATATCAATAATAATATTTTATTTTTTAGTAGATATTGAGATTAGAAATATTTATGCCGTAATTTTTTTCACCTTAATTTCATCTATTATACTTGGTTGTATTGGCGTTATAGCAGGTTTGTGGGCAGAAAAATTTGATCATATGGCAACAGTAACTAGTTTTATCATTATACCTTTATCATTCTTGTCAGGAACATTTTATTCAATAGAAAGATTACCTCAGATATTACAAACAATAAGCAAATGTAATCCCTTCTTCTATATGATCGATGGTTTCAGATATGGTTTCTTAGAAAAATCAGATGGTTCAATTTTTATTGGATCAATCTATCTTGTAGGATTATCAATTTTACTTTGGTTCGTGTCTTACTTACTTTATAAAAAAGGATATAAAATAAAGTCTTAAAATGTCTGCATTAGCTAAAAATTACAACAGAAGAAAAATTTCTTTTAAAAGAGGTAAGGGAAGTTTTCTTTATTCTACAAATGGTAAGAAATACCTAGATTTTGTTCAAGGTATTGCGGTTAATTCATTGGGTCATGCAAACCCTTATTTAACTAAAATGATGAATAAACAAGCAAAAAAAGTTTGGCATGTTTCAAATGCATTTTTAATTCCAGAAGGTGAAAAACTTGCAAGAAGATTAAAACAAAAAACTTTTGCAGATTATGTTATTTTTCAAAATAGCGGTGCTGAAGCCACTGAAGTTGCTGTAAAGGTAGCGAGAAGATATTTTTACTCAAAAGGAAAACCTGAAAAAAATAGAATACTTTGTATAAAAAATTCTTTTCACGGTAGAACTTTAGCTGCAATTTTTGCAAGTGGATCTAAGAAAATGACTGAGGGGTTCGGGCCAAAAGTACCAGGGTTTGATCATTTTGACTTTGCTGATCATAAAGGTTTAGAAAAAGCCATTACAAAAAAAACAGCAGCAATAATGTGCGAAACTGCGATGGGTGAGTCAGGAATAAAAGTTATACCTGATTGGTGTTTAAAGGGTTTAAGAAAACTCTGTAATAAGAAAAAAATACTCTTAATCCTTGACGAAGTTCAATGTGGAGTAGGTAGATCTGGTAAATTCTTTGCATTTGAACATGCTAAAATAAAGCCTGATATTGTTCCCATAGCCAAAGGTATTGGTGGTGGTTTTCCAATTGGCGCAGTTTTAATGAATAAAAAGGTGGCACCCGCGATGACAGCTGGATCTCATGGAAGTACTTTCGGTGGAAATCCTTTAGCAATGAGCGTTGGAAATGCTGTTATGGATCAAATGTTTAAAAAAGGATTTTTACAAAATGTACAAAAATTATCAAAATATTTTATTAATGAATTAAACCTAATAAAAGAAGATTACCCAGATATAATTAAAGAGGTAAGAGGTATTGGACTATTGATCGGATTACAACTTTTTGAAGACCAATCAAACTTTATCAAAAAATTAGAATTAAATAAATTACTTACAATAAGAGCAGGAGAAAATGTAGTCAGAATTCTGCCTCCTTTAAATGTTAAAAAACAAGAAATAGATCTTGCAGTAAAAATAATTAGAAAAGTTTGCGAAAATTACAATTAAAAATGAAAAATTTTATTAATATTTCAGATTTATCAAAAAATGATCTTAGAGCTATTATTGATGGTGCTAAAAAAAGAAAGTCTGAAAGAGGAAAAATACCTAATTCTCAACCCGATGTAGATTTACCGATAAAAGGTAAAACTATGATTATGCTTTTTGGAAAACCATCTACAAGAACAAGAATATCTTTTGATCTTGCAGTGAAACAATTGGGAGGATCATCAATTATTTTAAACCAAGATGAAATTCATTATGGTAAAGGAGATGAAACTATAAAAGATACAGCCAAGGTTCTTTCCCAATACGCAGACATTTTGATGATAAGAACAGACTCTCATAATGATGTTGATGAATTTCAAAAGCATTTAGATATTCCGATAATAAACGGACTAACAGACCTCAGTCACCCGTGCCAAATAATGGCTGACATTTTAACTTTTGAGGAATCTAAAGGTGATATAAACGGAAAAACGATTGCATGGCTTGGAGATGGAAATAATGTAGCGAATTCTTTTATTGAAGCTGCAACTAAGTTCAAATTTGAGCTTAAAATTGCTTGTCCAAAAAAATACCAGCCAAATAAAAAAATAGTAAGTGAAGCAAAAAAAAATAATTGTAAACTCTTAATTACCGAAGATCCTTTCGAAGCTGCCGAGGGCGCAGATTGTGTAATGACTGATAAATGGATATCTATGAGTGATAAAGGCGACAAAAAGAAAAAAAAGAAAATTTTAAAAAAGTTTCAGGTTAACAAAAAGTTAATGAACTCAGCAAAAACAGATGCAATTTTTATGCATTGTCTTCCGGCAAGTAGAGATGAAGAGGTTACCAGTGAAGTAATGGACGGAAAACAATCTGTAGTTTGGTTACAAGCCTTTAACAGAATACATGCTCAAAAAAGTATAATTGAGTGGTGTTTAAAATAGTCTAAGGTTTCGGAAGAGGATTATCGCTCAGCGAATTCATATACAAAATAACTGACGCTCTATCTTTTTCTTTTTTCAGTCCTGCAAAAGCCATTTTTGTCCCTTTGATATGAGCCGTAGGTTTTAAAAGATATCCATTCATTTCTTCGTAAGACCAAACTTTTCCATGAGCAATTAACGCTTTAGAATATTTATAATCACTTATTGCACCTGATTTTCTACCTAAAACACCATATAAAACTGGACCAATTTTATTTTTTCCACCCTTTGCAACTACGTGACAAGCAGAACATTTTTTAAAAACCGCTTTTCCATGCTCTATATCTCCAAGAGCCAGAAAATCTTTTATATTTAAACCACCAGACTCTGCTGTTGATACCGCTGTTTTTGCAACTGGAGCTTCAACGACATAAGCAGCTTCTTTTGGTTTTTCTACGTAAAAAATCAGATCTGTTACTTTATCAATTCCAAAAACAACAAGAACAGTGAAAATAATTGCTGCTATAATTTTATTTATTTCAAAACCATTCATAAATTTGATAATTACTAAATTATATATCATGAGTTTATTAAAAAAACTTTAACTAAATTAAACATCATTGCGTCCTTGAGCCGCAGAATTTATATGACAAATACAGTAATTATAATTCCTTCACGTTTACAAGCCACAAGGCTTCCAGAAAAACCATTAAAAATTATAAAAGGCAAAGAGATGGTTTTGCATGTTTTAGATTTAGCAACTAAATCTAGTGTGGGTGATGTCCTGGTGGCAACGCCAGATACTAAAATTTCTGACTTAATCAATAAAAATAAAGGTAAATCTTTTTTATCACAAAAAAATCACCAGACTGGAACAGATAGAGTTTTTGAGGCGTACGAGAAATATTTCTCCAATAATCCTAAATTTATTATTAATCTTCAAGGAGATATGCCAAATTTAAATCCAAAGGAAATTATATTTCTGAACAATTATTTAAATAAAGGTTTATGCGATATAGTTACTTTAGCTGCACCTCTTAAAACTAATGAACTTGAAGATCAAAATGTAGTAAAAGTTTTAACCAAGCAAGAAATGAAAAAATTAACATTTTCTTCAGCCATAGATTTTCAAAGAAATATTATCACAGGCCAAAGTAATTTTGCGTATCACCATATTGGGATTTATGGATTTACTAATAAAGCATTAATAAAGTATGTAAATCTTAAAAGAAGTAAGTTAGAGTTAGAAAGAGATTTAGAACAAATGAGAGCTTTAGAAAATAATATGAAGATACATGTAGGCCTTGTTAACTCGATACCTTTAAGTGTAGATACTGAAGAAGATTTACAAGAAATTAAAAAAAACATGGAAAACAAATGACAAAAGAAATTATTGCATTTCAAGGAGAAAAAGGTGCTTATTCCCACTTAGCTTGCGAGGAAACTTTTCCGAATGCAACTATAAAAACATGTGCAACTTTCGAAGAAACATTCAAGATGGCTTTTGAAAATGAAAATCTTAAAATAATGGTACCAATTGAAAATTCATTAGCAGGAAGAGTTGCTGATATACATCATTTGTTAACAAAATATAAACTTCAAATTTACTCAGAGCATTTTCAAAAAGTTGAACACAATCTTCTAGCTAATGTAGGCACAGAATTGAAGGACATAAAGTATGTAAGAAGTCACGCACAAGCTATTGATCAATGTCAAAAAATTATCAATAAACATAAATTCAAAACTATTATTTCTGCAGATACTGCGGGATCAGCAAAAGATCTTTCTTTAAGTAAAGATAATTCTGTTGCGGCAATTGCTTCAAAACTATCTGCAAAAATTTACAATCTTAAAATTTTAAAAGCCAATATTGAGGATGACATGAGTAATGTGACTAGATTTTTAATAATGGGGAAAAAAGTAAATCAACCAGAATATAAAAAAGATAAAAAGTTTATTACAAGCTGTATTTTTAGACTAAAAAGTATTCCAGCGGCTTTGTATAAATGCTTGGGAGGTTTTGCAACCAATCAGGTAAATTTAACTAAATTAGAGAGTTTCTCTGTAAAAAACACGTTTGATCAAACTAATTTTTATCTTGATATTGCAGGACACATTGAGGATCAAGCAGTCCAAAAAGCTCTAGAAGAATTAGGCTTTCACACAGAAAGCTTAGATATTTTAGGAGTTTACGAAGCTGCTCCATTTAGGCAAAAAAAATAGTCCACAAATCTATATAAACATGTCTTGTAGAATTGTTTTTTATGTTGATATAATAATTCGGAGGCCATTCAGGCGATTTTGATATGTTTAATGTGTCAGGGTGTAACAACAGCAGCACGAACTTTTGAAAGCGGGTTGTTTGGTCTCCTGAATGAATGAATAAAAATAATACAAAAATTTTAGCATTAAAATATAGGCCTCGAATATTTAAAGAATTAATAGGTCAAGAAGTAATTGCAGAAACTATTTCAAACGCAATTAAATTAAAAAAAACTCCTAATGCGTATCTATTAACTGGAATAAGAGGTGTTGGAAAAACCACTACAGCAAGATTAATAGCGAAAGCATTAAATTGTTCTAAAAATATAGAAGTAGGAGAAATGTGCGGTGAAAAAGAATCTTGCCACTGTAAAGAAATTGAAAACTCAAATCATATTGATGTTCTTGAGATGGATGCAGCATCTAAAACTGGTATTGATGATGTAAGGGAACTTATTGAAAATTCAAAATATAATCCAACCAGTGCAGAGTATAAAATTTTTATAATTGATGAGGTACATATGCTTTCTAAACAAGCTTTCAATGGATTATTAAAAACTTTAGAAGAACCTCCTGCAAAATTAAAATTTATATTGGCTACTACCGAACCACGTAAAATCCCAATCACTGTTCTATCTAGATGCCAAAGGTTTGATTTAAAAAGAGTAAGCTTAAATATTCTTTCAGACCATTTAAAAAAAATATGTAAGATAGAAAATGGTAAAATAACTGAAGAGGCCTTAGATATAATAGCACGGGCTGCAGAGGGATCTGTAAGAGATTCAATTTCATTACTCGATAGAGCTTTAATTCATCAAAGTTTAAAACCTGAAGTGGCTTTAGATGCACAAGAAATCAGGAATATGTTAGGCTTGGTTGATAGGTCTAAAATAATAAATTTAATTCAATACGTTTTAAAAGGAGATCAAAAGAGTGCTTTGTTAAATTTTCAAAAGATATTTCAGGGAGGTTTGGATGGTAAGCTTTTTTTAAACGATATTTTAGAGGTTCTTTATTTGTTTAGTCGAAGAATAAATTTAGGCTCAATTGAAAAAGATCTTTTTATTTCTGAAAACGAGATAGATTTAATCGAGTCGAGCACTGAAGGGTTAAATAATGAGGACCTTGCTTTATTTTGGCAAATCACAATAAAGACCATTGAAGATTTAAAAACAGTTTCAAATGAGCAGTTGGCGTTAGAAATGTATTTACTTCAGTTAATACACGTGAAAAGTATTGAAGAATTCGACAAACCTGAAAGTCAATATTCACAGGGATCAAGTGACCCAATTGGTCAAAAAAAAATTATTGAGGAAAAAGAACTAGAGCAAAATCTTACAAATCCAGTAAAACAACAACTAAAAAGTATTGATCAAATAAAAGTTCTAAAAGAAAAAAATATTGATAAAAAAAATGATGTGCAACCTAAATTTAACATCAATTCTTTTGAAGATTTAATTTCTATTTCTGGAGAGGAAAAAGACGCTGAGCTAAAATATGATCTCGAGAGAAATGTAAAATTAATAAGATTTGAAAACGGAAAAATAGATATAAATTTTAATGAAAAATTAAATAAAAATTTTATAAAAAAATTATCTCAAAGTTTGCTTAAATGGACAGGGAAAAGATGGATTATAACTTTAAGCAAAGAAGATGGTGGAAAAACATTTTTTGAGGAAAAATTAAACGCAAATAAAAAGATATTAGACGAGGAGAAACAAAGTGGTCTTTATAAGGAAATTTCAAGTATATTTCCGGATATCGATTTAATTAAAGTAGAGGAAGAAAATGAATAATTTTTCGGACATGCTTTCAAAAGCAAAAAAAATGCAAGACCAAATGAAAGAGGTCCAGGAAAATATAAAAAAAATCGAAGTTGAAGGTATTGCTGGAGGAAATTTGGTTAAAGTTATTTTAAAAGGGGATTATGAAATGAAATCTATAACTATTTCTTCAGATGCAAAAAATGAAAAAAGTGAAATAATTAATGATCTTATTATAGCTGCCCACAATGATGCTAAAGAAAAGCTAAAAAAACGAACATCTGAAGAATTATTAAAAGCGACAGGTGTCGCAAATTTTCCAATTGATTTTAAATTACCGTTTTAAATGAATAATAATATTCCAGAAATAGAAGAACTTATTAAAAATTTTTCTAAGCTACCAGGACTTGGTCCTAAATCTGCAAAAAGAATAATATTAAAATTAATAAATAACAAAGAGAATATGATTAAACCTTTGGCTAAACTATTAGCGAATGTTTATAAAAATGTTACCCGTTGTAATGATTGCGGTAATCTTAAAATTACTACACAAAAATGTATCTGCGAAACCGAAACTAATAATTATGACAAAATCTGTGTTGTAGAAAATTTATCTGATATGTGGGTAATTGAGTCTGCAAATATATATAAAGGACACTTTCATATTTTGGGAGGGACACTAAATTCCGATGAAAAATATGAAAAAAAAAATTTGCTAATAGACTCTCTGGTTAAAAGGGTAAAAAAAAATAATTTAAAAGAAGTTATTATTGCTACAAGTGCAACTGTTGAAGGCCAAACTACAGCTCATTACATAGAAGACGTAATTAAGAATGATAAGATTAAAATTTCTAAGCTTGGTCAAGGATTACCAGTAGGTGGAGAAATCGAACAATTAGATGATGGCACTTTAGTTTCAGCTTTTAAAAATAGAGTTCCAGTTTCTAGTGACTAGCTTTTTTTTCAAGTCTTTTTTTGTGAAGCAAAGGTTCAGTATATCCAGATGGTTGATCTTTTCCTTTAAAAACCAAATCACATGCCGCAGCAAATGCAAACGACTTCTCAAAATTTTGTGACATTGGAATGTAGTTTTTATCATTGGCATTTTGCTTATCTACAATTGCTGCCATTTTTTTTAAAACTTTCATTACTTGATCTTTTGAACAAATGTTATGGTGTAGCCAATTAGCCATATGTTGAGAAGATATTCTTAATGTAGCTCTATCCTCCATCAAACCTATGTTGTTAATATCTGGTACCTTTGAGCAACCAACACCTTGATCAATCCATCTGACAACATAACCCAATATACCCTGAGCGTTATTTTCTAATTCTTTATTAATATCCTCCATCGACCAATTTGGTCTATCCGCTTTTGGTATTTCAAGAATATTTTTAATATCAGCTTTTTTTCTTTTGCTAATTTCTGATTGTTTTTCAAAAACATTAATTTTGTGATAGTGAATTGAATGAAGTGTTGCAGCTGTTGGTGATGGTACCCATGCACAGTTCGCACCAGATTTTGGATGACCTATTTTTTGATCCATCATATCCGACATCCTGTCTGGCATTGCCCACATCCCTTTACCTATTTGTGCTTTACCAGAGAAGCCACAAGATAAACCAACATCGACATTCCAATTCTCGTAAGTATTTAACCATACAGATTTTTTCATGTCAGCTTTAAAAATCATTGGACCAGACTCAAAAGAGGTATGCATCTCGTCTCCGGTTCTATCCAGGAAACCAGTATTAATAAAAACCACTCTCTCTTTTACTCTGCGAATACATTCTTTCAAATTTACAGTAGTTCTTCTTTCTTCATCCATAATCCCTACTTTTATAGTAAATTTTTTTAGCCCAAGGCATTTCTCAACATTCTCAAAAATTTCATTTGTAAAACTTACTTCATCAGGTCCATGCATTTTAGGTTTGACGATGTAAACAGACCCAGTTCTCGAATTCTTTTTATTTTTAAAATCATGCAAAGCACAAAGTGTTGAAATAAATGCATCCATTATACCCTCTGGAATTTCAGATCCATCCTTTAACAAAATTGAGGGATTAGTCATAAGATGACCCACGTTTCTATTTAGCAGTAGAGCCCTTCCATGCAAAACTATTTTAGAGCCATTTGGTGATTTATAAATTCTATCAGGGTTTAGTTTTCGAATAAATTTCTTTTGACCTTTTTTAACTTCGGTTTCTAAGTCGCCCTTCATAAGACCGAGCCAATTTCTATAACATCTTACTTTATCTTTAGCATCAACGGCAGCTACTGAGTCTTCGTTATCAACAATTGTGGAAATTGCTGATTCAACGATTAAGTCTGTGATACCAGCTTTATCTTTTTTTCCAATAATGCTGTTTGGATTTATAATGATATCAGTATGTAAATTATTATTTTTTAGCAAAAGAGAACTAATATTTTCATCATCACCTGTGTATCCAACAAATTGAGAATTATCTTTTAAATTATAATTAACCTCATTTACTTGAAAAACTAAATTTTTTTCATTAATTTTAATCTTTGTAATTTTCTTCCAACTAGCATCTCTAATCGGGAAAGTGTTATCTAAAAATTCTCTTGTAAATTTTATTACTTTATTTCCTCTATCTTCATTGTAATCTTTAACAATTTCTCCAGGTATCGCATCTGTTCCATACAACGCATCATATAAGCTGCCCCAGCGAGCATTGGCAGCATTCAAAGCATATCTTGCGTTATCAACTGGCACCACTAATTGAGGTCCTGCTATTGAAGATATTTCTTTATCAACATTTGATGTATTGATTTCAAAATCAGATTGTTCTTCTACAATATAATTAATTGATTTTAAGAAATCTATATACTCACTTTTGTCAAAATTTGATCCCTTTTTTGATAAATGCCACTGATCGATTTTTTTTTGAATATCATTTCTTTTTTGAATTAATTCTTTATTTTTTGGAGACAATTCATGTATAGACTTATCAAAATCTGACCAAAACTTTTTCGGATCTATACCTGTGCCTGGTATTGCTTCGTTATCTATGAAATCAAGAAGATTTTCATCTACCTTTAGATTATTAATAGCAGTTTTTTTCATTTACAAATAATACAACAAATAAATTAAGTTTTAACAACACTTTATTGACACATTTGAAATTTAGTTAAATTAAATATATTATTTTTATTATAGTTTATGAGAAATTACCTGGAATTTGAAAAAGAGATAAAAAGTCTTGAAGAAGATCTAGATCAGTCTAAGAACCCATTCGATAAAGAAGGTATTTCAGAGGTAGATACGAATAAAATTGAAAAAATTCAAGATGAGATAAATGAAAAATTAAGATCTACTTATTCTAAACTAAATAGCTGGCAAAAGACCCAAGTTGCTAGACATGAAGACAGACCCAGAGCAAACTTTTATATTAATAAAATATTTTCAAATTTTACTTTACTTTCAGGCGACAGACTATTTGCAGATGATAAGTCAATTATTGCAGGCTTTGGTTTAATTGATGGAAAGTCTGTTTTAATTTTAGGTCAAGAAAAAGGTGACAATTTAAATACAAGACTCGAAAGAAATTTTGGAATGATGAAACCAGAGGGATATAGAAAGTGTATTAGATTAATGAAATTAGCTGATCGTTTTAAAATACCAGTTGTTTCATTTATTGATACACCAGGTGCTTATCCAGGGATTGGAGCAGAACAAAGAGGGCAGGCAACTGCGATAGCTAGCTCAATAGAATGTTGCATGTCATTAAAAGTTCCAAACATATCTATAATTATTGGAGAGGGAGGATCAGGAGGAGCAATAGCTTTAGCCTCCTCAAACAAAGTTATAATGTTAGAACATTCAATTTATTCCGTTATCTCACCTGAGGGGTGCGCTTCTATTTTATGGAGAGATCCAACTAAGTCCTTAGAAGCAGCAGAGGCAATGAAACTAACTGCAGATGATTTGTTAAAATTAAAAATTATTGATGAAATTATTCCAGAACCACTCGGAGGTGCTCACCGAGACTCTGAACAAATTGCAATAGAAATAAAAAAATCAATCTTAAAAAATTTAGTAGAATTTGAAAATTTATCTGGTAATCAAATTTTTGAGCAAAGAAAAAATAGGTTTTTAAAAATAGGTAGAGATCAAGGATTTAAAAAATCGTCAGAAAGAGAATCTATAAGTAGTTTAAGCTATATTGAACCTGGATTTAATAAAGTTATAAGAATTTTTAAAAATAATAAAAATATTTCTTTAATTGGTTTGGGAGCTTTAGTATTGGCTTCTATTCTTTACTTTTTAGTGTAGTAAATACGCATTAAATCAAAATTTCTCTAATTAACTTCAATCATTAGCTTGACATTTATTCTTTAAACCAGTTAAAGGTCCCTATTGGTTTTGTTTTTTAAATAAGATCAATGTTAAGTTAATAAATAAGGAAGAAAAAAATGAGTCTAAAAGGAAAAGTAAAATGGTTCAATGGAACTAAAGGTTATGGTTTTATTGAAAGAGAAGATAAGGAAAAGGACGTTTTCGTTCATTCTTCAGCAGTAAGAGCAGCTGGTTTAAAACATTTAAACGAAGGTGATGAGCTTACTTTTGATGTAGAGAACGGAGAAAAAGGACCTGCCGCGGTAAATCTACAGAAATCTTAAATCTTAATTACCAGCAAAATAATCAATTGGGACAAAGGCTAAGATTTATGTTTTTGTCCCAATAATCAGGGGTTGAATTTAATTTTTAATTTGTTAAAAACACAAAAGATGAAAAGACAAAAAATCACTATCAAATCACACTCACACTCTCACAGAGTGCACGCTAAGCTATTGCTTAGCTAAATCACTACATATTTAAAATACAAATTTATAAACAATTAATATAAAAAGGAGTTATGCAGCAGTAGCTCAGTTGGTTAGAGCACTAGTTTGTGGAACTAGGGGTCGGTGGTTCGAATCCACCCTGCTGTACCATAAAATGGTAAAAGACAAAAAAACAAAACCCTCAAAGGAATTACCTTTAGGTTTTGTTGATAGAAAAGAAAAAGAACTATTAATCCGTGATTTTGTAATTTCTAAAATCAAAGAAGTTATGATCAAATACGGATTTCAATATCTCGAAACACCAAGCTTTGAGTATTCAGATAGTATTGGAAAATTTTTACCTGATAAAGATAGACCTGACTCTGGCGTCTTTTCATTTAAAGATGAAAATAAATGGCTATCCCTTAGATATGATCTTACCGCACCATTAGCGAGATATGTTGCAAAAAATTATCTTGAGCTTGCTAAACCATTCAAGCGCTATCAATTAGGCACAGTCTGGAGAAATGAAAAACCTGGACCAGGAAGATTTAGAGAATTTTTACAATTTGATGCTGATTATGTTGGAACAAAAAATTTACAAGCCGACGCTGAACTTTGTGTTTTAATTTCTGAGATATTAGAAAAGTGTGGTTTAGATAAAAAAGATTACACTGTCAAAATTTCCTCTAGAAAATTAACGGACAAATTATTCCAAAAACTGAAGATTACATCGAAAGAGCAAATCTCAACTACCTTGAGAGCGCTAGATAAAACCGACAGACTTGGCTGGGCCGAGGCAAAAAAACTTCTTGGAGAGGGTCGAAAAGATAAATCAGGAGATTATACGAAGGGAGCAAATCTCAGTAATGATCAGATCAAAATAATCGAGTCTACTTTGAGGGGTAAAATTCCTGATAGTGAGGATATATTAGAGATTTTAAAAATATTCGAGTTTTATAATTTTAAGAATTACAAATTTGATCCATCAGTTATAAGGGGACTGGAATATTATACTGGACCCATTTTTGAGGTTAACTTAAATTTTCAAATAAAAAATTCAAAAGGACAGACCATTCAATTTGGATCAATAGGTGGCGGTGGAAGATATGATAATCTTGTAAATAATTTCGGAAATTTAGATTGTCCCGCAACTGGGATTTCAATTGGTCTAGATAGACTTGTATTTGCTTTGATGCAGAAAAAAGATTTTAAAATAAAGTCTACACGACCCGTCATTATATGTGTTTTCGATAAAAACAATGTAAAGGAATATGTAGATATATTAAACAAACTTAGAGCCTCGAATATTAGTTCAGAAATTTATCCAGGTGAAGGCAAGTTAAAAAAACAAATGGAATATGCAAACAAGTTAGGATCCCCAGCTGTTATTTTGTATGGTGACAATGAAATAAAATTAGGAAAAGCAACTTTAAAAAACTTAGAAAGTGGAAACGAGAGTTCGGTGAAAATTGAGGAACTAGCAAATGAAATCAAAAAATTACTCTGAAAATATAATAAAAGTATTTAAAAAAAGTGGTTTTGTTTTATCAGAGCCAGATGTGCTTTTAGACTCCGATTATATTATTGAAAGATCTGGTGAGAATTTTAGGAAGGTAATGCTCACTTTTGAGGATGATACTGGGAAAAGTATGTGTTTAAGACCAGATTTGACTGTTGCATCGTGTATTAAATATTTAAAAGATAACTCAAAAGCAAACTCAAAGATATATTATTCAGGTCAAGCTTATAGAAGGTCGAAAAGTTTAAAAAAAATTATTAATTATCAATTAGGATTAGAGATTTTTGGCTCTAAAAATAAATCAACTGATGATTTAAAAGTTCTAAAAACAATAATTAGTTCAATAAATAAAATAAAAATCAAAAATATATCAATCAAGGTTGGCGATGTAAGTTTATTCAAGCAATTAATCGAGTCCTTAAAAATACCAGAAAGATGGAGAATGAGATTAAAAAGACACTTTTGGCGACCAAAATATTTTGAAGATTTACTTAATAGGCTTGAAACAAATTCTGATGTTGATCCTGCTACAGTGGAATTAGATAAGAAAAAATTTTATGAAATGAAGAATATTGATCAAGACAAAGAAGTTGCCAGCAGAAAAGTTTCGGAAATCATATCTAGATTTGATAGAAAAATTAAAGACCCAAGATCATTTAAAGAAAATAAAAAAACTGTTAAAATTATCAAAGATTTTTTAAAAATTAATTGTTCATTGGATATACTTGATAAAACTTTAAGCAATTTTATAGATAAAAATGAGTTAAGCAGAAGCGTTTTTAAAGATCTATCAAGTTTGAAAAATTTATCTAGATTAAATTCTAAAATTACTTTTTCTACTAACTTTGGTAGGGATATTGAGTACTATTCTGGAGTAGTATTTGAGATATACAGTTCGTCAAACAAAGAGATAGCAC
>CACKGP010000008.1:10000-30161 GCA_902599805.1 uncultured Pelagibacteraceae bacterium | reverse complement strand
ATACTCGGTTGTTTTTTTAAATTCAAAAGGAGTTGCAATAACTAGTGTAGATAAATTTTATAGTGGCGCTATTGAGCCAGAGAAAGCTGGTAGAGCGTTTATTTATATTGACGAATTTGTTAGAAAAAACTTTAAAAAAACTGGTGTTTATTTAAAAAAATGAGAAATTTATTTATTTTATTTGCCTTTATATTTCTCAGTGGTTGTTCCACAACTCAAGTTTTAACACCACAACAAATACTTGAAGCTCAAGAAAGAGAAGAAAAAATAATCAATGATCATTTAACAAGAAAATTAGATCCTATAGAGGGTATTTGGGAAGCTAAGTACGGTGTATTCAAAAGAAATGAGGCAATTTATAAAAGAGGAGAAGCTTATTTAAGGGTACCTCTATCAAAAGTTCAAGATACTGGAAAAATTTTTAAAAAGGGTGAAAACGTATATACAGGTACTTGTGGCATGAAAGATCTTTTTGAAATAATAAAAGGTGATTTAGAAGTGACTTCAATAGACGATGATACTCTTTCATTAGTTTGCACTAGAGATAATTATATTTCAACATCCGAAAAAGTAAGTACTAATATTGGTAATGCCACAAGATGTTTATTTTGTAGAGCTAAAAAGCCTATAGCTAAAAACTTTAATCAAAAAGCAGTCTTTAAAAGACTATGGCCGGAAAACTTAAAAGAATATAATTCAAAGTTCTGACTCTCTGTGGATTCAGTTGAAGTTGTTTTTTGATGTATTTTTAAAAAAATAATGTATATTTTAAGCGGTTTTCAGAGTAGAGCAGTACCCTGAAAAGGTATGTGTCGTAAGTGCGATTCTTACCAAGGCCACCACTAATCAACAATTATTTAACGTGTAGAAAAATATAACCGAGCTTTGCTCCACTCTAGTACTCACTCCACATTTATTGGCAGATTAAAAAAACTGTAGAACTCTCTAAATCTTCCAGATTGAACTTATTTTTTTTAATTGAAACTTTAATTTTATTTGCCTCTAAAAAATCTCTAACTTGACTTGCCTTTATACCAAAATTTGTATTTTCACTTTGCACTCCAAAAGCTTGTTTGGTTTTATCTTTATCTAAGCTCATTGTTGAAACACCCACTAAACTTCCATTTAATCTATCCACTATCGGACCACCACTATTTCCTGGAAGAATTGTAGCATCGATTTGCAACATCGCAGTATTATTCGCAAGACCTTTTAGTGAATTAATAATTCCACCAGTTATTTTCAAATCATCACTTAGTGCTTTTCCAAATGGATAACCAGCTACGAGTATATCTTGAGCTTTTTGAGGAGATTTATTAGAAAATTTTATAAAGTTTTTATTATTAATTTTACATTTTAATAAAGCTAAATCTAGCACTTGATCATGAGCAATTAATTTTGCTTCCACTTCATCGTCATTGTAAAGAAATTTAATAGTGTTTACTCCATTTACTACGTGGAAATTCGTAACTATGTGACCTTTATTTGTAACAAAAAAACCAGTTCCCACAGAAGATGGAATCTTTTCAGATTGAGAACTTCCAATTGATCCTACCTCATTTGGAGTTTGCGCTTCCGCAGTTTCATCTTTTGGCTTATAACGTTCACCTTTGTAAGGTTCTAACTTCTCAATTTCTGGAGGCCAAATTTTATTCATAAATTTCGTATTAGGAAACAATTTAAAAAAATTCTCCCAACCTTTCTTTTCAACTTCAATCATATTAGAACCCCAAAAAAAATAGGTTTGTTCGTATAAGTAATTAACTGGCCATAACTCATTTTCATTTTGTTGATCTATAAGTGTAGTAACGCCTTTAAAAAGAAATTTCTTTTTATTTTTTTTATCAGGTATTAGAACCCCAGTTTTGTGACCGTTAATAATACTGTAATCTACTTCGCCTGGGTTATTGAAAATGTCTTTAAAAAAAGATCCAGTGCTTGCTGAGTGTTTCACATTACATTGTATAAGATAAACATCGTATTTATTTTTTTTTTTAACAATTCCAGAAATCAATGATGCATTATCAAACGGTTGACTCTTCCAAATACCTTCGAGTGATAGATATTCTGGTGTTCCTTTTTTAAAAAATTCATTGATAAAGTCTAATTGAACAGTAGGGTAGATAGTTCTTGTATCCCAATCGGAAGTTTTCTCATCTAGGGTAACTTTTTCATTCCAGTCAATTTTAGATTTTTTAAAGATTTTTTTAGCCCAGATTTTGTGTCGTGGCAAAAAATCATTCTTATAATATTTTTTGTTAAGATCTATATTGAATATTTTGAAGTCTTTTTTCATAAAAAAAATTTAAAAAAACATATCAAATTCCCGACTCTCTGTGGACTCAGTTGAAGGCCTTTTTTGATGAGTTTTTAAAAAATAAATGTATATTTTAAGCGGTTTTTCAGAGTAGAGCAGTACCCTGAAAAGGTATGTGTCGTTTGTGCGATTCAAACCAAGGCCACCTCACCACAAAAACTCTAGACATGAAATAGGTTTAACTGGTATATCCGAAAAAATGAATTTTTCTTTAGAGATAACAATGAAAACTGACCTTTCTGTTTTACCAAAAGTTAAGGATGTTTACATCACTATGCTTCCTGGTAATGACTTTAGAGAGGTTGCAAAAAAAGCAAAAGAGCTAGTCCAATCCGGGTTTAATCCAGTGCCCCACTTTCCGGCAAGATCAATTAAAAATCTAGATGAATTAAAACAGTATGTTTCTATGTGCAAAGATTTTGGCGTAAAACAAGCTCTTGTAATTGGAGGAAGCGCTGAACCAATCGGTGATTACCACTGCTCGTTGCAGATTTTAGAAACAGGGTTATTCGATGGTTTTAAGATAGGAATTGCTGGACATCCGGAGGGGTCCCCTGATATATCGGATTCTGATTTAGATAAAGCGATGAAAGATAAAAAACCCTTTGCAGATTACATTGTTACTCAGTGGCTTTTAAATCCTGAACCAATAAATAAATTTATTTCAAAACAAAATTTGCCAGTTCATGTTGGGATTACTGGACCTTTAAAGCTTACAAGTTTAATAAAATTTGCAAATATTGTTGGAGCTAAAAACTCACTTAACTTTATTAAATCTAATGCATCTAAAGCAATAAATTTACTAAGACCATCAGATCCTCATGAATTAATTGATCAAGTTAAGAAATCAACAAATCATTTTCATATTTATACTTTTGGCGGATTAAAAGAGACTAACAAGTGGTTAGTAAAAAATAATTATGCCTAAAAAGGTTCCAAACTCTTATAAGGTTGAAAAAGTAAATTACGATAAAGTCAAACACGAAACTTCAGTTGATCAGTCAGACAGACAAGTACCATACAATTTGAGACAAAGCGGGCCCACGAAAGTAGAAATGCTTATTTCAACTCGAGTAAGAAAATCTCCTTACTGGCATTTATCCATGAAAGCTGGTTGCTGGAGAGCCACAGTTTATAATCGAATATACCATCCAAGAGGTTATGTAAGACCTGAAAAAGGTGGTGCTATGGTCGAATATAAAGCTATAAAAAATCACGTAACAATGTGGAACGTAGCAGTTGAAAGACAAATTCGTGTTAAAGGTCCAGACGCTGAAAAATTTGTTGACTATGTAATTACAAGAGATGCAACGAAAATTTCAACTATGAGAGGACGTTATGTAATACTTTGTAATTACAAGGGTGGTGTTCTCAATGATCCTGTTTTGTTAAGGGTCGAAGATGATGAGTTTTGGTTTAGTTTATCGGACTCCGACATTGGTTTATATCTTCAAGGTGTTAATGCTGACAAGAGATTTAATGTTGAAATAGACGAAATTGACTCGTGCCCAGTTCAAATTCAAGGACCAAAGTCTAAAGCTTTAATGAAAGATTTAATAGGTAACCAAGTAGATATGGATAATATTCCATTCTATGGCTTGGCTAAGGCGAAAATAGGCGGAAGAGATTGTGTAATTTCACAATCAGGGTTTTCAGGGGAAGCTGGATATGAAATTTATTTAAGAAATGCAACTTTGTATGCAGAAGATATGTGGAATACAGTTCTTAAAGCTGGAAAAAAACATAAATTAATGGTCATTGCACCAGCACACCATAGAAGAATACAAGCCGGAATATTATCTTGGGGTCAAGATCTAGATCACGAGCACAACCCTTTTCAATGTAATCTTGGTTATCAGGTTTCGCTATCAGGTAAAGGAATATGGAATAAACAAACGGATTATGTTGGTAAAGAAGCACTAGAGAAAATGAAAGAACAAATTAAAAATGGCGAAAAACCCTACAAACTACAACTTGTAGGTTTAGAAATGGGCGGAAAACCTATAGAAGATTACGCAAACGACTTTTGGTTAATATCAAATGACAAAGGGGGTAAGCCAGTCGGATTTATAACGTCACCATGGTATCATCCAGAAAAAGGTACAAACATAGCTATGGGCTACGTTCCATTTGAAGGAAATTTAAATACAAATGGTTTTCCAATTGGAAATTTTGGGAAAAAATACAAAGTACATTTACCAAAAAAATACTCAAACAAGCCTGTTAATGCGACAGTTGTGCCAATACCATTTACTCAGTCTTACAATAAGAATACTAGAGAAGCTAACTAGTTAAAAATTTAACATTTAGGTTTTTATGATAGATAAATTTGGTAACATATTTTATTTAACAATTTACTTAGCACACTTTATCATAGTGGGTAGCTACGCTTACCAATTAGTCTTTGATACCAAAAAATTTCTTAAGGACAGAGGGGTTGATAAAACCGCAACTTTGATCACGAGATTTGCAGGATCATTCATGATTGCTACTGTTTTAATGGCAATCTATGTTGCTTTTATTAGGTCAGGTGGTTTAGTTGCCACTTGGGCTTTCTTTAACCTAGTTTTTATAATGAACGTTTCAATATTAATCACAAATTTTTATACATTGAAAATTGACAAAACAGGATTGACCAAAAAAACTAGAAATGACGGAATTTATGCCCCGATAGTTCTTGTCATCATTAGTGCTATTCTTTGTTACGGTCTAGCAGACAAAATATATGTTTAGTTTACTGAAGCGTATCTTTATCATTTAGATCCTCATAAAATCCAAATTTTGTTATTTCATTTAAAGTACTTGCTGCCTCGTTCAAATCAGGTACTTCTAAAACTTTTTGTTTTTCGCTAACAGAAAATGGTGAAATCATTGCCAAAGTATAAATTTGTTCAAAAGCTTTAAGTTTTGAAATTTCCCTCCAATCAATTAGCACTCCTTGCTGACTGAAATATTTTTTTGAATTATTAATTAATTTTTCGAGTATTTCATTTTTAACTTCATATTCTTTTAGTTTCATATCTTCTTTAAAATCCTCGTAATTAACAATAAATTCTCTGTATAATTTATCGTTATTTACTTCTTCATCTATTTTAAATCGTGATAGACCATTAAGATTTATTAAAATTCTTCCATCAGGAGTTTTTTCATGTCTATCAATTTTTCCTAAACAACCAACTTCAAACACTTCACCCTCAACTTTTTTTGATTGGACCATACCAATGTATTTATTTCCTTTTAAGGCATCCTCCACCATACTCACATATCTCTTTTCAAAAATATTTAATGGTAAATTAGTTTTTGGAAAAAATATTGCACCTCTCAAGGGAAATACAGATATTTTTTTTGGAAAATCTTTATTCATTTTAAGCTACCTTTCCGTGACAATGTTTATATTTTTTTCCAGATCCGCAAGTACAAGGTTCATTTCTTGAAATTTTTCTCGTTTTAACAAAATTACCAGTTTGTTTCTCCTCTTTTTTATTCTGTATAACAATATTTGTGTTAATTAAAAACTTAATAGTTTCTGTTTTAACTTTAAATAATAAATCTTCAAAAAGTTGAAATGCTTCTCTTCTAAACTCAGCTAACGGATCCTTTTGACCATAGCTTCTTAGGCCAATAACTTGCCTTAATTGTTCTAAATATTGTAAGTGCGACCTCCACAAAAAGTCCATAATTTGTAAAAAAATTCTTTTTTCAATATCATTATTTTGCTCTTCTCCTAAAACCTTTATTCTTTCAGTTCTTTTCTCTATAAAAAAATTATCAAATCTCCTGGTTATATCTTTAGTATTCATTTTAGAAAATTCCACAATTTTTTTGTCATCAAAAGCATTTCCATAATTTGCCTTTACTTCGTTAGAAAATACTTTTAAATCGTTACTTTTGGTAAAATTTTGGTGAGCTAACTCTAAATTTTTATTAAGTTCTTCAAGAAAAGATAAAATCATTTTTTTTATATCATTATTTTTCAAAATTTCTAACCTTTGACCAAAAATAATCTTTCTTTGGTCATTCATCACATCATCAAATTTTAATAGTGTTTTTCTTATTTCGAAATTTCTTGCCTCGACTTTTTGTTGTGCCCTTTCCATCGCTTTATTTATCCAGGGGTGATTTATAGACTCATTTTTTTTTAAACCTAATTTTTTCAACATACCATCAATTGATCCACCACCAAAAATTCTCATTAAATCATCTTCAAGACTTATATAAAATACCGATGATCCTGGGTCACCCTGTCTACCCGATCTACCTCTCAATTGATTATCTATTCTTCTACTCTCGTGCCTTTCTGTTCCTATAATAAAAAGCCCTCCAAGATTTTTTACTTTTTCTTTATCTTGTTTTATTTTTTCAACTTTATCTTTTGAATCATTATTATTTAAAAGAATGTTTTTATTCCCTCCCAGCTGTATATCTGTTCCTCTACCAGCCATATTAGTTGCTATAGTTATCATCCCTTTTTTACCAGCCTCAGAAATAATCTTTGCTTCTTTGTCATGTTGCTTAGCATTTAAAACATTGTGAATTAAATTATTTTTTTTGAAAATTTTTGACATTTTTTCAGAACTTTCAATACTTGTGGTTCCAACGAGCACAGGTTGACCTTTTGTATTACACTCTTTAACTTTATTAAGAATTGCAAAGTTTTTTTCTTCCTCAGTTCTAAAAATTTGATCATTCATATCTTTTCTAACCATTTCTCTATTTGTCGGAATACTTATTACTTTAAGTTTATAAATATCAAAAAGTTCTTCTGCCTCAGTCATAGCAGTACCAGTCATACCTGCAAGTTTTTGATATAATCTAAAAAAATTTTGATATGTAATTGACGCTAGTGTTTGATTTTCCTTTTGAATTTCAACATTTTCCTTAGCTTCAATAGCTTGATGTAAACCATCAGAAAATCTTCTTCCCTCTAAAATTCTACCGGTAAATTCATCGATAATTTGAACTTGATTATCTTTGACTATGTAATCCTTATCTTTTTGAAATAATAAATTTGCCTTTAACGCCTGATTGATATGATGAACTAAATTTAAGTTTTGTGGATCATAGAAATTATTATTTTTGAGTATTCCAGTTTTAATTGACATTTTCTCAATATTGTCAATTCCTACATCAGTTAGTATTGCATTTTTATTTTTTTCATCAAGATCATAATCTTTCTTTTGTAAATTTTTAATAAACTTATTTGCTAAAAAATATTGATCAGATTTATCTTCTATTCCACCTGAAATTATTAATGGCGTTCTAGACTCATCAATTAAAATACTATCAACTTCATCTATAATGCAAAAATTCCTATTTTTTTGAACCATCTCTGAAATATTATATTTCATATTGTCTCTCAAATAATCAAAACCTAATTCATTGTTTGTTGCATATGTGATATCTTTTTTATAATTTCTTTCTCTGTCTTGGTCTTCTAATTCATTAGTTATACAACCTGTATCTAACCCAAGATGTTTATATATTTGCCCCATCCATTCAGAGTCTCTTTTTGCTAAATAATCATTTACAGTAACTATATGAACTCCTTTTCCTCCAAGGGCGTTTAGATATGCAGGTAGTGTTGAAACTAATGTCTTCCCCTCTCCTGTTTTCATCTCAGCTACACATCCTCTATGAAGAAAAATTCCTCCTGCCAACTGAACATCAAAATGCCGTTCACCAAGCACCTGTTTAGATGCTTCTCTAACAAGTGCAAAAGCTTCAGGCAAGATGTCCTCATAACTTCGGCCATCTAATACATTTTTTTTCAATTCATTAGTTTTTTTGACAAAATCTTGCGTCTTATAATTTATGAAATTTTTCTCAAGATCATTAATTTGAGCTACTATGGGCTTAATTTTATTTAATTCCAGTTGATTGCTGCTTTTAAATAATTTATTGAGTGTTTTAGTTATAAAATTCATATGTTAATTTAATATAATTATTAAATTCATATATATATATAGTGATAAAATAAAATAATAACATGACTATTAATGTAAAAAATTTTTTAAAAGATAAACCAAAGCTGTCAAAAATGGGCGAATTTCAAGAGCTGCAGCCAATCGAGGGTATGGAGATTTCAGCAATTTCTGCAGATCTGTATGGTACAGGAAGAGATGATCTGTGTTTATTTTATTTTAAGGATGGAGCAAATTATGGAGCAGTATATACAAATAATACAATATGCTCAGAGTCAATTACCTGGAACAGACAGATCAGAAAAAAAAATATTAAAGCTATTATGATTAACACAAAAAATGCAAACACCTTCACTGGAACTCAAGGAGCAGAAGCTCTCGAGAGTTTATCAAAAAATCTTGCAAAAAATCTTACTTTAAGGGAAGCCCAAAAAAAGGGTGGAACAAGTCAAGTAATTAAACCAAATGAAATACTATTTGCTTCTACAGGTGTAATTGGAGAAAAGTTTCCAATACAACAAATTAAAAATAGTACTCCTCAACTTGTAGAAAAATTAAGAGAAAAACAAAATAAATTCGTGTGGTTCAAAGCAGCCTCATCTATAATGACTACCGATACTAGACCAAAACTTGCTTACGAAGAGTGTAGGATTTGGAATAAAGATATAAGACTTTCTGCAATTGCGAAGGGTTCAGGAATGATATCTCCAAATATGGCAACAATGTTAGCCTTCGTTTTTACTGACGCAGAAATTCCATCAGTATTTTTAAAAAGTCTACTTAAAAGGGCAATGACAAATACTTTTAATGCAATCACCGTGGATAGTGACACCTCTACAAATGATATGGTTGCAATTTTCTCAAGCAATAAAGTTAAAACGGGAAAATTTTATAATGTTTTAGATCCTAAATTAAAAGATTTTGAAATGGCACTTCAAAGATTACTTCTTAACTTGGCAAAACAAATAGTTAGTGATGGAGAGGGAGCAAAAAAATTTATTACCGTTAAGGTTATAAACGCAAGATCTCAACAAATGGCAAGAACTGTCGCTTTCACAATTGCCAACTCACCCCTTTTTAAGACTGCTATGGCTGGCGAAGATCCTAATTGGGGAAGGATAATAATGGCGATAGGAAAATCTGGAGAAAAAATTACCCCAGAAAAAATAGAAATTAAATTTGGAGAATTAAAAGTTGCTGAAAAAGGGAAGATCTCCGAAGAATACAATGAAGAGAGATTAAAAGAATATATGAAATGGGACGATTTACTAATAGAAGTAAATCTAAAGATTGGCCAAGGATCTTTTGAGTGTTATACATGCGATTTAACAAATGATTACATTAATATTAATGCTGATTACAGAAACTAATGATCAAATATAATCTCAAGTGTAAAAATAAGCATGAATTTGAAAGTTGGTTTTCTGACTCAAAAGAATTTGAAAAATTACTTAAAAAAAAATTAATCGAGTGTTTATTTTGTAAAACTAAATCAATAAAAAAATCAATAATGTCTCCAAGAATTTCTCATAGAAAGAAAATAAATTTTCCAAATAAAGAGATAAATAAGATGAAAAAAGATTTAGCAAAACTAAGAAAATTTGTTGAAAAAAACTTTGAATATGTTGGCGAGAACTTTCCAAGAGAAGTCAGAAAAATTTATTATGATAAAAAAAAGAAAAAAAATATATATGGCATAACTACACCAAAAGAGGCTCGAGAACTTAAAGAGGAAGGCATTGATGTAGCTTCAATTCCTTGGGTTAATAATAAAGAGAATTAATTTTTTTTAGCTACAACAATATAGTTTACAGAACAATCCTTAGATTTTTTCCAGTTTTGAAAAAATAAATTAAAATTAAATCCATCTGTTTCAATATTTTCAAAGTTTAAATTTTTTAATCTTTCATGGATCTCATTTGGTTTAAGAAATTTATTCCATTCGTGGGTTCCTATTGGAAGCCATCTTAAAATATATTCTGCGCCAACTATTGCTTTTATGTAAGACTCAAAAGTTCTATTTATGGTCGCAATAAACATTATGCCATTTACTTTTAATAATTTACTTGAGGACTCCAAAAATAAATCAACATTGTCTACATGCTCTATAATTTCTAAATTTAGAATAACGTCAAATTTTTTTTTAATAACATTCTGCTCAGGTGAAGTATTTATATAATTTATGTTCAGACCACTTTTTTTTGCATGAAGTATAGCCACATTTATATTTTTATTTGATGCATCAATACCAGTTACTTTTGCTCCCAGCCTACACATTGGCTCGCTAATCAATCCACCTCCACACCCTATGTCCAATAACTCTATATTTGTGAGTGGTTTAGGATGATCTTCTTTTAGTTTAAAATGTGAAATACATTTTTCTTTAATATATTTTATCCTTATAGGATTAAACATGTGCAAAGGTTTGAATTTTCCTTTTGTATCCCACCACTCATCTGCTATTTTTGAAAACTTTTGAATTTCCTCTTTATTTACTGTAGTCATCTACCTCATTATTATAAATTAATTAACTTAATTTAAACTTAATTATCTTATAATAAAATTTAACTATGGCAAAAAAAATATTAAAATTTGGTGGTACCTCCGTTGGATCTATTAAAAGAATCCTGCATGCGGCTAAAATTATCAAAAAAGAACATGACAATGGTAATAAATTGATAGTCGTAGTGTCAGCTATGGCAGGCACAACAAATAACTTATTTGAATATTCAAAGGGGATATCAAAAAAATTTAACAAAAGAGAGCTAGATGTCTTATTGACTTCTGGCGAACAAGTCACAAGCGCATTAATGGCAGGAGCATTAAATGATTTGGGAATTAAATCAAAATCCTGGTTGAATTGGCAAATCCCAATTATTACTGAAGGTGAACATACAAATGCGAGAATTATTCATATGAATATTAAAAATATAAATGATTATATTTCTTCAGGCGGTGTTGCGGTTGTACCAGGTTTTCAAGGAGTCTCAAAATCTGGAGACATAACATCTATTGGAAGAGGAGGATCAGACGCAACTGCTGTAGCGATAGCTAAAATTTTTCAAACAGATAGTTGTGAAATTTATACAGATGTAGATGGTGTGTACTCCTCTGACCCAAACAAAATACCTCTAGCTAAAAAAATTGATAAGATATCTTATGAAGAAATGTTAGAGCTTTCCTCATTAGGCGCAAAAGTAATGCAATCCTCAGCAGTACAATCTGCTATGATGGGTAATATTCCTATTCAAGTTAAGTCAACATTTACTGAAAGGGAGGGAACAGAAATAATTAATCAAGACAATATAGATTATACCAAAGCAGTAACTGGTGTTGCTTATTCAAAGGATGATGCAAAAATTACTTTACTTGGAGTTGAAGATAAACCAGGTGTTGCAGCAGATGTATTTGAACCATTATCAAAAAATCAAATCAACGTTGATATGGTAATTCAAAATATCTCAACTGATGGAAAAAAAACTGATATTACTTTTACAACAAAAAGACAGGACAGTAAAAATGCCATTTCATTAATAGAAACCAATAAAAAAATTAAGTATGAAAAAATGTATATGAATGATAAAGTTTCAAAAATATCTATTGTTGGTGCTGGAATGGTTGCTACCCCGGGTATTACTTTTAAAATGTTTAGATCTTTAGCAGACGCAAATATTAATTTATTAGCTATATCTACATCTGAAATTAAAATTTCAGTAATAATAGATGAAAAATTTACTATTGATGCAGTAAAAAAATTACACAAAACATTTAAACTTGATTAATAATATGGAAATAAGACCTCATAGATTGATAAAAAGAAAAAAAACAAAAAAAATTAAAGTTGGCAATGTTTATGTTGGAGGAGACTCAGTAATATCCGTTCAATCAATGACAAATACTCTTACAACAGACCATGTAGCTACCATAAAACAGATTAATGAATTGGAACAAGCAGGTGCTGACATAGTTAGGGTCTCTTGTCCTGATGAAGAGTCAACAAAAGCACTTAAAAAAATAACAAAAGAATCTAGGGTACCTATAGTTGCGGATATACATTTTCATTATAAAAGAGCAATTGAATCAGCTATTTCTGGAGCAAAATGTTTGAGAATTAATCCGGGTAATATAGGCTCCAAAGAAAGAATCCAAGAGGTTGTAAAAGCTGCTAAAGATTATGATTGTGCTATTAGAATAGGAGTAAATGCAGGCTCTTTAGATAAAAATATTTTGGAAAAGTATAAAGAGCCTTGTCCCGAAGCATTAATTGAAAGTGCGGAGCAAAATATAAAATTATTAGAAGACAATGATTTTTTTAATTTTAAAATAAGTGTTAAATCATCGGATGTATTTTTAGCAGTAAAAGCATATGAGGGCTTATCAAAACTTTATGATTATCCCTTACACCTAGGTATTACAGAAGCAGGTGGTTTAATAACTGGTAGTATCAAATCGTCAATTGGTATTGGTAAACTTTTAATGCAAGGTATAGGCGATACAATAAGAGTTTCATTATCTGCTAATCCAGTCCAAGAGGTTAAAGCTGGTTATGAAATATTAAAATCATTAGGAATTAGATCAAGAGGAGTTCAAATAATTTCATGCCCATCTTGTGCAAGACAAGCTTTTCCAGTCATTGATACAGTGAAAATTTTAGAAGATAAATTATCTCATATCAAAAAATCTTTAACACTATCAATTATAGGATGTGTTGTTAATGGGCCTGGAGAGGCATCACAAACTGATATTGGTCTTACAGGTGGTGGAGAAGGAAATAATTTATTTTATTTATCTGGAATTCCTCATAATAAAGTTGCAAACAAAGATATTATTGAAAAAGTAGTAGAGCTAGTTGAATCAAAAGCCAAAGAAAAAGCAAATTAACCTTTATGATACCCGCTGAAAAGGTCAAAAATATCATAGATAAATATAATTCCCTAGAAAAAGAACTATCAAGCGGAAAATTTGATACAAAACTATTTGCAAAAAAATCAAAAGAATATTCGGATTTAAAAAATATCATTGAAATTGCCCGAGAATACTTAAACTTTGAAAAGAGCAAAATAGACCTCAGTAATATTATAAATGACAAAAAGAATGATAACGAAATAATTGATTTAGCTCAAAAAGAGCTTGAGCATGCAGAGTCAAATAGAAATTCTTATGAAAAAAAATTAAAAATATTTCTTTTACCCAAAGATCGGGATGATGAAAAAAATGCTATAGTAGAAATTAGAGCAGGCACAGGTGGACTAGAAGCTACTTTATTTGCAGCAGATTTATTTAGAATGTATGAAAAAGTATGTTCCAAAAAGAATTGGACCATGGAAATAATAAGTATTTCAAAAAGTGAGGCAGGAGGTTTTAAAGAAGTAATTTTTTCTGTTAAAGGAACTAATATTTATTCGTACTTAAAATACGAGTCGGGAGTTCACAGGGTACAAAGAGTTCCAAATACAGAAACCCAAGGAAGAGTTCACACCTCAGCTGCAACAGTAGCAATTTTACCAGAAGCCGAAGATGTAGATGTAAAAATAAATGATAGTGATTTAAGAATAGATGTATTTAGATCAAGCGGACCAGGTGGCCAATCAGTCAATACTACCGATAGTGCTGTGAGGATTACTCATAAGCCAACTGGAATCGTTGTAACTCAGCAAGATGAAAAGTCTCAACATAAAAACAAAGCTAAAGCCTTAAAAATTCTTAGAGCAAGACTTTATGAGGCTGAAAAATTAAAAAAAGAAAAAGAAAGATCTAGTGACAGAAGAAGTCAAATAGGTTCAGGAGATCGATCTGAAAGAATAAGAACATACAATTTTCCGCAAGGAAGAGTTACTGATCATAGAATAAATCTCACTTTACATAAACTAGACGAGTTTTTAAAAGGG
Organism: uncultured Pelagibacteraceae bacterium; assembly: GCA_902599805.1. Classification (GTDB taxonomy): domain Bacteria; phylum Pseudomonadota; class Alphaproteobacteria; order Pelagibacterales; family Pelagibacteraceae; genus Anoxypelagibacter. Next base: position 16,035 of record CACKGP010000008.1, on the reverse strand, counting down.
GAAATACATGAAGAAATGAACGAAAATTTAAGATTAAAAGATCAGGATTTAAAACTAAAAAGTCTTACTTAAAATGAAAACATCAGAGGTAATAAACATCGGTTCAAGAATTTTAAAAAATAGAAACATCATTTCACATAAAATTGATGCCGAAATAATTTTATCACATGTTCTTAATACAAGTAGAGAAAAACTCTTAATTAACGAACAAGCTATTTCTTACGCTGACTTGAAAAGATTTAAAAAAATTATTTCAAGAAGGTTAAAAAAGGAACCAATTGCTTATATTTTTAATAAAAAGGAATTTAGAAGCAAAGATTTTTACGTTATAAAAAATTCTTTAATACCAAGACCCGAAACAGAGCTTTTGATAGACCCAATTATTAAAAAATTTAAGGGAAAAAGCCTCTATTTTTTAGAGGTTGGAGTTGGAACGGGTTGCATTATGCTTTCAATATTAAATGAATTAAATAATAGTAGAGGAATAGGAATAGACATTTGCAATAAGGCAATTGCAGTAGCCAAAATTAATTTAGAAACCATGAACTTAAATAAAAGGGCAAGCCTCAAGTGCAGATCTATAGATAAGATTTACAATAAGAAATTCGATCTTATTGTGTCTAATCCACCGTATATAATTAAAAGAGAAATCAACCAACTTTCAGAAGATATTAAGAAATTCGAACCACAAAAAGCATTAGACGGCGGTTATGATGGGCTTGACGTTATAAGAAAAATTATTTACAAGTCTAAAAATATCCTCAAATTAAACGGTACTTTAGCATTAGAAATTGGTAGAGGACAAAGTTATTCAGTATCTAATATTTTAAAATTAAACGGATTTAGAGAAATAAAAAAAATTAAAGATTATAAAGATAATGTTCGTTGTATTTTTAGCACGTTGATGTAAAAAAAACAAATATTAGGAAAAATTATTAAATTTTTTAAATTATAACTATATTATCATCTTAAAAAATAAATATGAAGAACGGAAAAATAAGAAGATTTAGACCAAGATCTAATAAACATTATTCAGGTAGAAGATCAAATGGGTCTATGAAAAATAATTCAGTACATAATATAGATGGTCCGAGAAATAATTTTTTCAGGGCTAACAATGTAAGTAAAAATCCACATAACTTAGAAAGAGTAATTGAAAAATATAAAAATTTAGCAAAAGAGGCTCTTGGTATTGGAGATAAAATCTTGCATGAAAATTATCTTCAACACTCTGATCATTATGCACGAATTTTATCAGAAGTTAATAAAAGAAACATTTCTCAAGAAACTCCCAAAACAGATTCAAATAAATTAATAGAGTAACAATCAAAGTCTAGATAGAAGCTCACCTAAACTAACATCAAGCTTTATTCTTTCAATCTCAAATTTTTTTCTTTCATCACCACTTAAAACTTTCCCTGAAGGAAGTTTTAATTTTTGTGAGTTGACAAATTTCCCATTGTAAGAAACTGTATAATGTAAATGTGGTCCAGTAGACATCCCGGTGTTTCCAACATATCCTATTATCTGTCCTTGTCTAACCCTTCTTCCGGTTCTAGTCGCAATCTTAGACATGTGACCGTAACCAGTTGTGTATGAAGAGTTATGTCTAATCCTAACGCAGTTACCACCATTCCCACACCAACCAGCTTTTATAACAGTACCATTACCCGAAGCCATAATCGGTGTACCAGTTGGAGCAGCAAAATCGGTCCCATTGTGATGTTTTGTAAAACCTAATATTGGATGTTTTCTATTTCCAAAAGGGGATGAAAGTCTCGCACCATTAATTGGAGTCTTCATTAAAGCTTTTCTTATACTCCTACCTTTTTCATCATAGAAATCGAAATCATTTTTTGTTTCAAATCGATATAATTTAATTTTTTGATTATTTACGTTAAGATAAGCATATAATATTTTTCCTGTTTTGATTTGTTTATTCCTGTCATCTAAATATCTTTCGTACATAACTTGAAATTTATCTCCCTTTCTAATATCTCTCTGGAAATCTACTTCAAAACCAAAAATTCTAGCAAATTCAATTATAATACCTGGCTCCATCCCTGATGATGTTGCTGAGCTATACAAGTTATTTGATATTCTTCCTTCAACTACGACATTTTTTTTAAAAAGTTGTGTAATATTTTTTGTAATGTTTATACCATCTTTACGTTTATCTATACGGACAAATGTAGTTTTAGAAATTGGATAATTGATTTTAAATATTTCCAAATCTTTGCCATCTAAAGATTTTTTTAAAATAAATTGTATTTTTTGACCTGGTGATATATTAGATAATTTTTGTTTTTTAATCTTCTTTACCACAAAAGCAATTTCATCTCTTTTAACACTAAATTTTTTAAGTATGCTTTCAATGGTATCATTGTTTTTTACAATATAATCATACTCCAAATATGGAGATTTAATTTTGTTAAATATATAATTTTTTAAAAGAACTGTTTGGTTGTTAGTTAAAAAAGAACTTATTTGTTCTGCTCTTTTTTCTTTTAAATTTTCGTTAATAAGAAAAGAAAAATACATTATCAAAAATAAAAGTGTGCCTCCAATTAAGTAGATAGGTTTTACCCGGCTAAAAAGAACATAATTTTTGGATAGTTTCCGTGAAATCCTTACTAAATTTGTTAAAAAATGATTTATTGTCATGGATCTTTTCTATATAAAAAAAAATTGCAATTTTCAATGTCAGGTAGTGTAAAAATACCTGTTTTTATTGGTTTTTTTGACAAATATACGTCTTGATTAATTCTTATATTTTAATATAACAGCGTTTCCCAATAATCACTGTAAAAACCTTATTTTTAGCTGGTTTTCAAACTGATATTGGGATTTAGTTTTCTGAAAAAATCAGAAAACTTAGCTTTTTCAAATTGTAGATAAAGAAGAGAAGTGTGGACGGTTAGGTTAATAAAAGAAATTTGTCGTACACACTTTAACGAAAGTAATTTTAATTTAATTAAAATTATTAAAGCTAGTGTGCGCCGTTATTAAACTTGAGAGTTTGATCATGGCTCAGAACGTACGCTGGCGGCACGCCTAACACATGCAAGTCGAACGCAGTAGCAATACTGAGTGGCAGACGGGTGAGTATAATGTGGGAATCTGCCTTTTGGTTCGGAATAACTCGGGGAAACTTGAGCTAATACCGGATAAGCCCTTACGGGGAAAGATTTATCGCCGAAAGATGAGCCCGCACTTGATTAGCTAGTTGGTGAGGTAACTGCTCACCAAGGCAACAATCAATAGCTGTTCTTAGAGGAAGACCAGCCACATTGGGACTGAGACACGGCCCAGACTCCTACGGGAGGCAGCAGTGGGGAATCTTGCACAATGGGGGAAACCCTGATGCAGCGATGCCGCGTGAGTGAAGAAGGCCTTTGGGTTGTAAAACTCTTTCGTCGGGGAAGAAAATGACTGTACCCGAATAAGAAGGTCCGGCTAACTTCGTGCCAGCAGCCGCGGTAATACGAAGGGACCTAGCGTAGTTCGGAATTACTGGGCTTAAAGAGCTCGTAGGTGGTTAAAAAAGTTGGTGGTGAAATCCCAAGGCTTAACCTTGGAACTGCCATCAAAACTTTTTAGCTTGAGTGTGATAGAGGAAAGTGGAATTTCTAGTGTAGAGGTGAAATTCGTAGATATTAGAAAGAACACCAAATGCGAAGGCAACTTTCTGGATCACTACTGACACTGAGGAGCGAAAGCATGGGTAGCGAAGAGGATTAGATACCCTCGTAGTCCATGCTGTAAACGATGTGTGCTAGACGTTGGAAATTTTATTTTCAGTGTCGCAGCAAAAGCATTAAGCACACCGCCTGGGGAGTACGACCGCAAGGTTAAAACTCAAATGAATTGACGGGGACCCGCACAAGCAGTGGAGCATGTGGTTTAATTCGAAGATACGCGCAGAACCTTACCAACTCTTGACATGTCCGTCGCGACTCGTAGAGATATGAGTCTTCGGTTCGGCCGGACGGAACACAGGTGCTGCATGGCTGTCGTCAGCTCGTGTCGTGAGATGTTGGGTTAAGTCCCGCAACGAGCGCAACCCCTACGTTTAGTTACTAACATTTAGTTGAGTACTCTAGACGAACTGCCAGTGATAAGCTGGAGGAAGGTGGGGATGACGTCAAGTCCTCATGGCCCTTACGAGTTGGGCTACACACGTGCTACAATGGTACTTACAATAAGATGCAAAGAGGCGACTCGAAGCAAATCTTATAAAATGTATCTCAGTTCGGATTGCACTCTGCAACTCGAGTGCATGAAGCTGGAATTGCTAGTAATCGCGGATCAGCGCGCCGCGGTGAATACGTTCCCGGGTCTTGTACACACCGCCCGTCACACCATGGAAGTTGGTTACACCTTAAGGCAAAGTTTAAAACCTTTGACTACGGTACGATCAGCGACTGGGGTGAAGTCGTAACAAGGTAGCCGTAGGGGAACCTGCGGCTGGATCACCTCCTTTCTAAGGATGACCAAAAGTTTCTTTTGGTCAAAAAATATTTTTAATGTGACCGTCCTCATTTCTCTTCTTCAAAGTGTCTCTATATAATGACTTTAGGGGCCGGTAGCTCAGGTGGTTAGAGCGCACCCCTGATAAGGGTGAGGTCGGACGTTCGAGTCGTCCTCGGCCCACCATTGTTTCGGGGGATTAGCTCAGCTGGGAGAGCGCCTGATTTGCATTCAGGAGGTCAGCGGTTCGATCCCGCTATCCTCCACCAGAATTGACACTTTTAGCATTTTTAAATCGTAAATAATTTTATCAATATCTATATCCGATTGTTCGAATAGATGAACAATCAATGAATAATGAATGTTCGAATAGATGAACATTCCAACAAAAATTTAATTTTTACAGAAATTTTTTTCTGTGCATTAAATCAAGCGTTAAAGGGCGTATGGCGGATGCCTAGGCACTGAAAGGCGATGAAGGACGTGGTATACTGCGATAAGTTTCGGGGAGCTGTATGCAGGCTTTGATCCGAAAATTTCCGAATGGGAGAACCCAACTCTTTATGAGTTACTTTATACTGAATTCATAGGTATAAAGTGCAAACCTGGAGAACTGAAACATCTAAGTAACCAGAGGAAAAGAAATCAATTGAGACTCCGTTAGTAGTGGCGAGCGAAAGCGGAATAGGCCAGTAGAATTTGTAAGTTAACTTAAATAGTTTGGAAAAACTAACCAAAGCAGGTGATAGTCCTTTAGAGGTAACACTTATAAATTTTCTTGAGTAAAGCGGGACACGTGTAATCTTGCTCGAATATAGGGGGACCACCCTCTAAGCCTAAGTACTCTTCAGTGACCGATAGTGAACAAGTACCGTGAGGGAAAGGTGAAAAGAACCCCTATTAGGGGAGTGAAATAGAACCTGAAACCGTATGCCTACAAACAGTCAAAGCTCTTTTTAGAGTGATGGCGTACCTTTTGTATAATGGGTCAGTGACTTAATTTATCCAGCAAGCTTAAGCCGATTAGGTGTAGGCGTAGCGAAAGCAAGTCTTAAATGGGCGATTAGTTGTATGAATTAGACCCGAAAACGAATGAGCTTACCATGAGCAGGTTGAAAGCAGGGTAACACTTGCCGGAGGACCGAACCAGTTGACGTTGAAAAGTCTTTGGATGATTTGTGGTAAGGGGTGAAAGGCCAACCAAATTCGTAGATAGCTGGTTTTCCGCGAAAACTATTTAGGTAGTGCGTTGAATAAACATACTTTTGGAGGTAGAGCACTAAATGGGCTAGGGGGTAGAAATACCTACCAAACCTAATAAAACTCCGAATGCCAAAAGTAATTCCTCAACAGACAGACTGTGGGTGCTAAGGTCCATGGTCGAGAGGGGAACAGCCCAGATCACCAGATAAGGTCCCTAAATCATGATTAAGTGTGAAAGGATGTGGAGATTCCTAAACAGCCGGGAGGTTGGCTTAGAAGCAGCCATCCTTTAAAGATAGCGTAACAGCTCACCGGTCTAATAGAGTTTCTGCGCCAAAGATGTAACGGGGCTCAAATCATGT
>CACKGP010000008.1:0-7500 GCA_902599805.1 uncultured Pelagibacteraceae bacterium | reverse complement strand
GATTAATTTTTGAAGTAAAGGTATTCTTTGGGACTCTAACTTTTGCGTCTTTCATTCCAGATTCTAACTTACAACCTGAATAACAATTATTTGAGTCATATGAGTCCGTATAAGTATAGTCAAAGTCTATTCTAAATTTTGTATTTTGAGGTTTCCAATTAAACCCTAACTCAATACCTTTAGCGTAATTTACACCGTATGTATTTCCCATTTTCCAATTATTTCTACCATCAGAATTAAGTGGATTTTTTTGTTCAACATAAAAGTAAGCAATATCTAAATTTAAATCGAGAGCATCAAAGAACTTTTCGTAGCCAAAATCGTAACTGTTTGCTCTTTCTGCATTTAAATCTTCAACCTTCATACCGGCGTATCCATCACCTGAATATGTTCCACCGCCTGATGCATTTGTATTTCCGTTTGCAAAATGCAAATCATATAAAGAGGGAAATCTAACACCAGAACCAAAGGAAGATCTAAGCTTAGAATTATTATCTATTTTATAAGCCATTGTTACTCTTCCACTTGGTTTACTACCAGTAGCAGAATGTTCATCATTTCTTAAACCTATTGTTCCAAATAATTTTTCTCTTGGTCTAAATTGATAGTCAAAGTATTGAGAGAAAATATGTTCATCTGCAGACTTATCAAAGAATATTTGGCTCCATCCAGTTGCTGATGGCGCATAGTCTCCATCGTATCTGGCTGCATCAAATTCAGCATCTAAACCATAGACAACTCTATTATCTAAATTAAAATTGTAAGTTCCTGTAAAATTAAATGCATCCCTGTAACCAAAATAATTTTGAAACTTTCCTGACGTTTCGGTTGTATTTCTCTCTATATATGTTTTGTTATAACTCAATAAATTACTAAATTTACCCTCATTATGTAATATTTTTAAAGAATACGTTCCTTCTGTATTTTCGCTTGCATCATTAACATCTGTTGAAGCTGACGCCACTGCATCATATTGAAAATCAGCACTAACAAATCTTAATGTATTTTCGATTTTTAAATTATCATTAAATTTAAAATCTAAACTTCCGAGTAAACCATTATTTTTATAGCTATCACTTTCATCGTTATCATTCATGGCTGAAATACCGTTAGTTAGAAAACGGTTTATACCTAAGTAATAATTTAATTTATCATTTCCTCCATCTGCTGAGTAATAAATACTATTTGTATCATTTGATCCTGATTGAAAAGTAGTATTTTGTCTAAACCCGGGTTTTCCTTTTTTTGTAAAAATGTGAATTGTACCGCCAATCGCATTAGGACCATAAAGTGAACTTTGATTCCCTTTTAAAACCTCGACTCTATCAATTGACTCTTTCATTATATTTTGAAAATAAAAACTGTTATCTGGAGAGCTTGGATCAGACATTTTTACTCCATCTATATAAACTGTAGAATATCTTTTCTCTAATCCTCTCAACTGAATTCCCATGTTAGTACCATGCCCACCATCTTGAAAAGTATTTGTGCTACCAGATTCTTGATCAATTATTGCACCAAGAAAAATTTCATTAGAATTTCTTATTGTTTCACCATCAATAACAGTTACAGTACTACCTACTGTACTCAAAGATTGAGGAGTTTTACCTGGAGCGATTACGATAACTGGTACATCCTCTGAAAATGCTTTATTAAAAAAAAGAATTATAATTAGCGAAAAAAAATATAGTTTTACTATCTTTAACACGTGGCCCCCTTGAAAAAATTGTTTAACGTTACGCCACTGCTAATTTTAATTGCAGAACTAGACTTTTCCTGGCCTTTGTTCAACAGCGGACTTTGCTGGGTGGCGCTCCGACTTTACGGTTGCAGGTACAGCCAATGAATTTCACACTGATTCCCCACCATGCATTTCAGCATAACGCTTACTTATCACACTATTTTTTATAGTCTATCGATATTTTATCAAAATTTAATTGAAACTATTATTAATTGCATAAATGTTGTAAAATGATATTTTGTCCGAATGAATTTTGTCAAAAAGGGAGATATATACATATCCGACCTTACTCATACTGAACAAGGAATTGTTGCACGTGTCTTTCCATTAGGTGCGAGCTGCATCTATTCCTACGCAAAAGAAAAACTTGGTAGCGATTTTAATTTTAGGCTTTTTAAATTTCCAAAAAATTTAAATGATGCTTTAGTAGAAAAATCTCCAAAAGTTCTTGGCTTTTCAAACTTTGTATGGAATTTTAATATATCATATAAATTTTCGTCAGTTGCTAAACAAAGAGATCCTAACACAATAATTGTATGGGGTGGTCCAAACTTTCCTACCGAAGAAAATGAAAAAAAAGAATTTTTAAAAAAATGGCCTGTCATTGATTTTTATATAGAACTTGAAGGAGAGTTGGGTTTTGTAGATTTAATACAGAAATTGAGCAAATATAATTTTAACAAGTCAGAGCTTATAAAAAATAGAGAAAAAATTGCAAACACATGTTATTTAAACAAAGACGATCTTATTACAGGAAACATTAGCCGTATTGACGATGTAAATATTGTTCCATCTTCATATCTTAATGGCGCGATGGACGAATTTTTTAACCATCCTATTTTACCTATAATTGAAACGACTAGAGGCTGCCCGTTTTCTTGTGCCTTTTGTGCTGATGGAAATGCAAGCAAAAATATAGTTCATAGATACGATTCACAAAGAGTTAAAGATGAATTAAACTATATTGCAAAGCGCGTTAAAAATGTAAACGAACTTCACTTGGCAGACCTTAACTTTGGAATGTATAAGCAAGATATATTTACTGCAAAAATGATTGCGGACACCCATCAGAAATTTGGTTTTCCAAAAACAATAAGTGCAGCTGGTGGTAAAAATTTACCACACAGAGTTATGGAAGTTGTAAGTTTAGTTAAAGGATGGAGTGTAGGTGCATCAATACAATCTACAGATAAAGATGTACTTAAAGCCATCCAAAGAGGAAATATCAAAAGCGATGCCTATAAAAAATTAATAGACTACTGTAATGAACAAGACACCATCAAAACTTACACAGATGTTATTCTTGGACTACCAAATGATACTAAAGACAAACATTTTGAGTCAATTCGTTTTTCTATTAATAACGATGTGAATTCTATTCGTATGCACCAAGCTATGATGCTAACTGGAAGTAAAATGGCCTCAGAGTCAGAACGTGAAAAATATCAACTAACGACAAAATGGAGAACTTCACCAGGTACGGTTGGATATTACAAGATCCTAGATAAAAAATATCCAATCGCTGAAATGGATGAAATTATTATTAGCACTAAATCATTAAGTCATAAAGATTATTTAGATTGTCGTTTGATGAATTTAATTGTCGAAACTTTTTACAATAATGCTATATTTTTTGAGATTTTTGGGTTGATCAAATCAATGAAATTAGATTCAATTGAATTACTATCTTTTATAAAAAATCATCCAGATCTTTATACTAAAAAAATTAAAGAAATTTTTAATGAATTTATATCTGAAACAACAGAAGATCTCTATAATACAAGAGAAGAGGCACAGGACATTGTCTTATCACCAAAGATGATGGAAAAGTACATAAATGGCGAACTTGGTTATAATGAATTATTGGCAGGCAGAGATCATTTGTTTAATAATTATGACGATTTAATAAATTTATTATTTAAAGCCACAAAAGAGTTTTTCAAAGAAAAAAAATTATTGTCTAAAAGTATAGAAAAATACCTCGATGAACTCAAACTATTTATATCAATACAAAAAAAAGATCCCTTAAAAGATATTGGATCGATAAGAAGTGGTGCATTTACCTATGATTTTAAATCTATTAGTGCGATGAAATTTAAAGTTGATCCGAATTCCTTAGAGCCTAAAAACCCGCCTATAAGTTTTGACTTCTACTACAATAAGGATCAAAAAGATTATATTACTAAGCAGGTTGAGGTGTATTCAAAAAATGCTGAAGGTATGGGTCGAATGTTTTTTGAGTCTGATATGCGAATTTTTTCAAGGAGCTTTTCAAGATCAAAAGACAATAAAAGCGAAGAAACACCGGAACGCCCAAAGAAAAATATGCCCAGAAAAGTTTCTTTAGCTTCTGCAAGAACCATAGTCTAATTAAGGTTTTAAAGTTTTCTATATATAGTTGTACTTTTTTTTATACAACTAGATACTGTTTATCTAAAAAAAATTAATAATAAAAACCTTTACTGTTCAACATTTGAACATTATTGTTCAAAAATTGAACGCTATGAAAAGTTTTAAAAACGATGATCATTTCGAGGTCTTAAGAAAGATTGATAAAGGATCAAAGGTATCACAGAGAAAAATGGCTGAGGATTTAGGTTTTAGCCTAGGGAAACTAAATTATTGTCTTAAAGCACTTCAAAACAAGGGATTAGTTAAAATAAAGAACTTTCAAAAAAAAAAAGATAAAATTAGTTACATTCAATACGTAATAACACCAAAAGGAATCGCAGAACGAACTAAACTCACAGTCAATTTCATGAAAAGAAAAATGGAAGAATATGACGAGCTAAAGGAAGAGCTTGAGGGAAAGAAATAAAATGTGGACAGTACTAAAATTCGATAAAAAAAATCTGGAATTACTTAAAAGTGATTTAAAAAAATACTTAGGAAAAGATTTAAAAATTTATATTCCAAAATTACGTGTACAAAAATTCAAAAACAATAAATTAATTAATAAGGAATTCAACCTACTCGGAGACTATATGTTCTGCTTTCATAAAGAATTACAATTCAAAAATAGAATTAATTCGTTAAGATTCACAAGAGGTCTTAAATATTTTTTAGAGGGTTTTAAAGAGTCACAAAAAGATATAGAGAACTTTATTAGTAAATGCAAAGAATCAGAGAGCGCAGAGGGATACGTATCCAGAGATTTTTTTGATTTAAGTTTTAACAAAAAATATAAATTTTCTTCAGGTCCGTTTGTAGATAAAATTTTTCAAATAATCGATTTACAAAGAAATAGAATTAAAATTTTAGTGGGAAGTGTAAAAACAACTATTAAAAGAAAAGATTTATTATTTACCCCACTTTAAAAAAACTGAAATGACAAAGGTAATGTAAAATGATATTTTTGCAAAGTGCGGAGCATTGTTTCTATAGTAACCCCAAACCATAATATGAATAAAACTATTACCGAGTTTCTAATCAGACAAATACCAAGTTTTCCTAATTTACATAGAAGGGATAGTTTAATTTTTAAATTAGTCGATAAATTTATAAAATTATATATATCAGGTTTGCGTAAAAAAAATTCTGAGTTTATTGATATCTCCCCTTATAATTATCATGGAAATCTACTTTGGCCTAAAATTAATTTGGGCAAAGTAGATAGCTATTGTTTTTTTGAATTGCCAGAAATGATTCTTCATTATTACTATTATGTAAATAAAAATAATTATAAAATTGCTGTAGATCTGGGAAGTAATATTGGTATTGACACAATTTTGATGTCAAAAAATGGATTTCAAACATATGGTTTTGAACCTGATACAGAGCTATATAATAAAATGCTTAAAAATTCTAAGTTGAATAATTTAAAAAATGTAAAATTATTTAATAAGGGAATTTCGGATAAAAGAGAGACTTTAAATATGGTGAAAGTTTTAAATAATCAAGCTGCCAACCATATCGAGGGTTCAAGAAGTTTTTATGGATCTTCTAAAAAAATTAAAATCGAAGTTATTCCCTTTTCAGAAATAGATGTTGAGCCTGACTTAATGAAAATTAACATCGAAGGAAGTGAAAAAGTTGTTGTTCCGACAATATCAAAGCACATTTGGCAAAAAGCTGATGCTTTTATAGAAATTCACGACGACATAAATGCCAAGGTTTTGTGGGATTTTTTTAATGAAATGAAGATTAATATTTTTTCACAAAAAATTGGTTGGAAAATAGCTAATTCATTAAGCGATCTACCCTCTAACAACAAAGAGGGTTATATTTTTGTATCAAAAAAACCAAAAATGAATTGGTCTTTTAATAAATGAAAAATATAAACTTTTTAATTGCTAAAAATTATAAAAATTTCCTTTTCTACTCTAGGATAAATTTTTTTATATTCCTTCTGAATATTAGAGGTGGTAGTTCGTATTATTTTAAAAATTTGAAAAAAATTGTCACAGAAATTAAAAAAAATGGCTATTGTAGAATTCCAAATTTTTTTAACCAAAGGTTTATAGATAATTTAATTGACGAGACTAATTATATATTATCGAAGTATGAACTTAACGAAAATAATTATCCGGTCTCAAAAGATAAGTCAGAAAGAATTAATGACCTGAAAAAAAATCATGAATTTAAACCTGGAGAGATAAAGTTAAAATTTCTTGAGGGAATTTCTAAAAATCTCGATTTTTTTTCGAAAAATTCATTTTTTCAAATTGTAAATCTCATTTTAAAAGGTAAATATGGATCGCCCTCTTTAATTTATCATTTATTATCAGATGGAAGTCAAACATTCCCACTTTTAAAAGGAAAATCACAGTCGAGAATTTCAGGAGATTGGCATATCGATAGTAAACACGAACACGTGATTAAAGGGATTGTATTTTTAGACGATGTTAACGAAACCACTGGCGGTTATACAGAAATTATAAAAAATTCAAAAAATAGATTAATGAAAAAAAATTTTGATATTCATAAAAGATTTCATGAGGAAGACAAGTCAATCTCTGATGAAGATCTAATAAAATCAGGTTTAATGGATAAAGCCGAGTATAAAGTCCCTTTATATGGAAAGAAAGGTGATTTAATTTATTTAGATAGTTCAAATTTACATAGAGGAACAAAATTACATAAAGGTTATAGAAGACTTTTATGGATCTACTAGGTAGTTTTAATGATTAAAAAAATTTTTACTTTAGAAAAATTATCAACAATAATTTCAGGAAAGAAACAAAAGCATAAAAAAATTGTGCTGTGTCACGGTGTTTTTGATTTACTTCATATAGGCCACCTAACGCATTTTAATGAGGCAAAAGAACATGGGGACGTTCTTGTTGTGACTATTACTCCAGACAGGTATGTAAATAAGGGACCAGGCCGTCCTGCATTCAACCAAGATCTCAGAGCAAGAGCTCTGTCAGAATTAACCGTAGTGGACTATGTTGCTATAAACTCAACACACTCAGCGGTAAATGTAATAAAAAAAATTAAACCCAATGTATACTGTAAAGGTCCAGATTATAAAATACTTGAGAGCGATATTACTAAGGAAATAAAAAATGAAACAAAAGAGGTAAAAAAGTACAGGGGCAAAACAGTTTTTACATCAGGTAAGATATTTAGCTCCAGCAAGTTAATTAACAATTATACAGATATTTCAGCAGGAGGAAAGCAAGATACATTAACAAAAAAAATTAAAAAAAATTATTCATTTCAAAAAATTAAGTCAATTTTTGATGAAATAAAAAAATTGAAAGTTTTGATTATAGGAGAACTAATAATAGACAAATATGTTTTTTGTGAAGCTTTAG
>CACKGP010000007.1 GCA_902599805.1 uncultured Pelagibacteraceae bacterium | reverse complement strand
TTATTAAAATTTTCAATCTCGGTCAGTTTGTATTCACGCTTGTCCTGTAATGGTATTGGATTTTCAACTAATCCTATATTTTTGTATTTATTATTTGTAAACTTTTCAATATTCCAAGATTGTGCAGAATAATTTTTTCCTTTAGTTTGAAGACCAGCCACCCATCTCCAGCTCAGGGTATTAGATGCAGCATCACCATCTAAAAGATACTTTAAAAAAAATTCAGCACCCTTCTGCCAAGGTAATTTTAATGTAAATATCCAAATACTCGCAAACCACATTCTTGTATGATTATGAAGATAATTAAATTCTTTTAACTCGTTTACCCAATCATTAAAGCATGCAATTTGAGTTTTTCCATTAACAGCCTGCTGTAATCTTTGATCATCTTTTATATTTTTTAGATCCTCAGTAAAATCTGTCCAGACTTTTGGTCTCAATTCCAACCAACCTTTCCAGTATACCCGCCAAAAAATTTCTTGAACATATTTTTCAACTTTTTGGTAAGGTCGTTTTCTTAAAACCCTTTCAACAGTTTCATATTCAGTTATTAGTCGGTGAGTAATATATGGAGATAAACATGAAACATTTTTTCTTTCTTTAGGTCCAAAATCAAAATTTCTTTTAGAATTATAGTTGATAATTTCGTTTTCAATGAAATCATCTAATTTCTTCAGTGCACCATCTCGTGTTGTTTCAAATATCATAGTTTATTAAAACTTTATATAATACTTTTCACAGTTATTTGATATTATCTATTTAAGCACATGCATAAAAAACTTTTAATTATTTTATCAATTTTTACTTTACTTTTAACGAACGTAAAATCTGATGAGATAGTAATCAAACAATTAAAAAAAGGTGGTAACATTGTATTTATAAGACATGCGATTGCGCCTGGCGGTGGTGACCCAGAAAATTTTAGATTGAATGATTGTTCAACTCAGAGGAATTTAGATAGTCAAGGTATTGAACAATCAAAAAAAATGGGATTATTTTTTCAACAAAATAATATTCCTATAGACAAGGTATTATCCAGTGAATGGTGCCGTTGTAAAGATACGGCTAAATTTGCTTTTAAAGATTATGAGACTTTTAATGCTCTTAACTCTTTTTTTTCCTCAAAATTTGAAAAAAATAAAGAAAAACAGATGAAAGATTTAAATAAATTTTTAAATAACTGGGAAAGTAATAAAAATTTAATTTTGATTACTCACTATGTAGTGATTTTAGAAAGTTTGAACAAAACAGTTTCCTCTGGTGAAATTGTTGTAGTTGATAAAAATCTTAATTATATCGGTAGTGTTAAGAAATATTAACCAACGTTTGATCTTCCACCATCAACTCCAATAATTTGACCAGTAATCCATGAGCTTTCATCAGATAGAAGAAACTTTGCAAGCGCAGCAGAGTCTTTTCCTTCGCCAAGTCTTTTGAGTGGATGCATTTTAGCAATACCTTCAGCAATTTTTGGATTTTTTAAAATTTTACTAGCCATTTTTGAGTTACTCATACTTGGAGCTATACAATTAACTCTTACGTTTGGAGAAAATTCTGCTGCCAAAGAAATAGTAAGACCCTCCAAAGATGCTTTTACCGGCGAAATAATTCCATGATTAGGGAAACCTTGATTTGCAGCAACTGTCGAAAACAATACTATTGATCCTTTATTATTTTTTAAACTTTGATGAAATTTTTTTATAATGTCGTAAATAGGAAATAAATTAAGTGAAAATGATTTCATTACATCTTTTTTTGAAATCAAATTTATTGGTTTAAGGTCTATAGATCCTACGCAATAAGCAATACCTTTAATTTCAGTGTCAGCAAGATCACCATCAATTTTATCTAAAAAACCCTCTTCTAATACATCAGCAACACTAAAGCTATGACCAGTTTCATCTGACAGTCTTGAAACTTCATCCTGATTTTTTCCTACAAGATGACATTCGGTTGATCCATTTTGCATTAATTTGGCAAGAGAACTTCCAACAGCCCCAGTAGCACCAAATATTAAAATTTTATTAGCCATATATTTAATTATTTTTACTCAATTGCAATTTCTTTGCTATCCCAAAACTCAAAAAAGTTAAATAAGTTCCAGTAATGAATAATCCGTTAGCAATTATCATAGTTACATGTGTGATTTCGAAATAGGAGAACAGTAAATAAGCAAAACCAATCATTAAGTCCCAAACACCAAATAATAAAATATAAAGCGGCCATCTCGAACCTTCTCCTAGTGATTTAAAATCAGCAATTCGTCTTTTAATATATTCTGTTCCAAGAGCAATTAGAAAAAGTGGAATTATAAAAAAGAAAACCCATAAATAAATTGCTATACTAAAATTATCTTGTACCCAAACTTTTGGAAAAAGATCTGTCTCATGAAGAAAAGTCCAAAAAATAAGATATCCAAACATGTAATATGCAACAATTGCTACTAGTTGTTTCATTTTAATTAAGCTTCCTCACCAGGATTTTTTTTATCCATTCCAAGTTTTTTGCTGTATCTCAAAGTTAAGAAAAAAACTGATAAAGCTAATAATAAAATAGCAGCACCCTGATAAATTAAATTTACTGAGGCACTATCTTTGTCTTGTAAAATTATTAGTCTAGCTAATGCTGTGATTGCAATTAACACAGGGTAAGTAATTCTTATTGTTTTACTAGCCCAGAAAACTCCGATCATTCCGATAACTTCAATATAGATAAACATCAAAAGAAGGTCTGCTAAAGTTACACGACTAGCTTTATACATTTCGTTGATTTCAAAACCAAAAGCCAACACAGTTCCGACCAAAATAAATATTACAGCAACTAGCTGAATATTTCTGATTATTATATTCATAGACATACCCAGAGATATATATCATAAAATATCTTATCCCTGGGCTTTTCTTGACGCAGTTTTAAAGGGCTATTTCCTTAACTGATTTTACACCGGCATTGAAATCGTTAGTGTTTTTAACAAATTGACAATGCGTGCAATTAGAACCAGCAGCTGGCACTTTATCATTTGATAAAAGTGACATTACCTCTCTTAGAAAATCAAAAAACTTTTCATCGTTTCTTTCGATTTCTTGCCACTTAACAATATTTTTAAAGATGTACTCATTATTATCATCTTTTAAAAATTTATTTGGTTCAACTACAAAAAGTCCAATTCTTGATATTGGGCTTAATGATGGTTTACCTTCAGCAGCATTTTCTAATGCAAGTGTATATGCATGAAGTTGTCTTGAGTATTTTTCAACGTTAGAACCTTTAACTGAAGATGTTTTAAAATCTACAACTCCATAGCTCATATCATCGAAACCTAAGACTGTATCAGTTTTACCTTTTATAAAACATTTATTACCAGTTTTTCTGTCTGTAAAAGGTTTAGACTGAATCCAACGATCACCAAATTCTACTCTACCGTTTGGTAGATCATCTGTTATATCCTTTGGACTTTTACCTTCGAAGTGGTCCTTCATGATACCATCTATTTTTGTAAATATTGAAGGCATGATCCCTCTCGGTCTGTTAAGGCCGTGCTTTACTTTATGGTAAAAGCATTTTTTGCACTCATCATAGAGAAATCCAAAGTCTGATGGGCTTAGTTTATATATTTCACTCATATTTTTCCTATATCTTATATTTTTATGAAGCCCCAGTTAAGGGGCTTCATATTTTAGATAACTCGGATCACCCCCGTTTCTTTGTTAGTAGCAGCACCAGATACTTCATTGTATCTTGGTAATCTGTTGTTATCTGCTTTGAAGTCATTGAGAAATTTATCTTCCCAAAATATTTGAGACTGTTCTGCCTCTATATGGGCGTATTCAATTTTATCATACGTCCAACTTCTTCTTTCAGTAGATTTACATCTTTTCCTAATGCGACCTCTACCGATGTATACGATCTCACCAGCATGAAGGTATCTGTATATACCTTTAACATCTGAGGGTATGTCATCAGCTTTTTCAACTGAAAGTTCGAAGCAAGGATTTAGATCTACGTAAAACGAATTAACATCTCTGTTATATTGTTTTGCATAAAGTCTTTTCCCAGACCGAGTCCTTTGACTTATTGCATTCAAGCGAGGCTGACTTCTGATAAGATCTCTACAAGATACAAAAAAGCGATGTCTTATAGTTCTACCTCTCGTCAACTTAAAGTTATGATCAGATTCCTCTTCATTGTTCAGAACAAATCTAACTTTGTCAGCTTTACTGATGTCTGGATGGTTATATTCCAAACTGACATTTCTAAACTGAGTTAAGTTAACAATATTTGATAAAGCAGCATTCAAATGAATACCATTAACATCAACTGTTATACTTGGCTCAGCTAACTTGAAGTGAGACTCCCTTTTCCAAGGATGCCACTCGTTTATTCGAGTCATAGGCCCTCCTTTACAAAAACGGGACTTACATCTACAGCAACAACAGTTACTGTAAAGTCCTCACAATCGATGTCGCTTGTTTTAGGTCTAACGATTGGACCTGTTAAAGCGATCGCCTCCATCTTGGTGATGAAACTATTTTCAACTTTTCTGAAAAGTTTCTTTATCCACCTTTGAGGCTGATTAAGATCATCTTTCTTTAGATTAAGACGTTTGATCTCAACGTTCAGCGTTCCTTTTTCTACTTTTTCTTCATTAATCCTTACCGCTGTAGGAACCAACACCGGCGGGTTTTTTACATCTCTCATTTTTCCTCCTTTGTTTAAAATTTGAGATGTAAACTTTTACAATTAGTATTTTTTACAAGATACTGGGTGTTATAAAGATTAATTTTACAAAAAAGCTATTTTTTGTACTCTATTAACTGTTTTCTGTACTTTATCAAAGATTTAACTTTTTCTATTGCATTATCAAAAAGCAAAGATTCTGAGTGAAAATTACCTCTGTTAAAAGATAAATCAATAAATTCACCAAATTTAATAGACCAAAAGAAAACTGTAGGCATATTAATAATTAGAAAATTTGTGTTGGGGTTCAAGTCTACAATAATTTCTTGTGGTAAGAATTTGAATCCTGCATAAATTTTATGTGACTTTAAGAAGTTTTTTATCATTGTCTCATATTTTAAATTTACAAAAGCTCTATCAATTAAAGATGGAAAAACTGTAAGCTGACTATTTTGCTGAACTTTAAAACTTCTTTGAAGATTCTCCAAAAAACTGCCTATGTCATTAAGTAATTTTTCGTCAGTAATTTTTTTAGATATTCTTGGGTTTATATTTGCTCTGAAATTAAAATTGAGATAGTATTTTGTTCCTTTTAATTCAGTTTCATTTTTTATCAACTCGTCTAACTTTTGTTTAAACTTCTCCCTATATTTTATACATCTTCCCTCCTGTTTTATTTCCCAGTCTTCATCGCATAATCTTATAAAATCCTCAGCACTTTTATATTGAACAGTTTCAATTGTATCTTTGGCACTTTCAATTTGTTCATATTTAAATTTATAAAGTTCATTCAATGGGAATTTGTTATCCATATCATTTTTTTTCTTCGGATCTTTATGCAAGTCCTCTAAATCTTCAATTAGGTCAATAAAGGTATCGGATTGTTGTGATAAATTTTTGTCTTGAATTCTGTACCAGGTAGCTCTTGAAGAATTTGGTAACCATCCAGGCACTTTTTTAAGTTTATCTTTATTAGCATTTATGTAATTAGACAAACTTTGTTTTATTTCATCAAAACTTTGATTTACCATTACTTGTACATGGGTATTAAATAAACTATTTCAATAATTTATTTTTGTTTAGATTTATAAATTTTTCAACATTTTTCTTTTTAAATGACTTGTTTTCCTCAAAGGAAACTTTTTTTATAGAATAAGCTTTGCTTGAAGATGTTCTACTCATGATTGTAGTATTGCCTTTATAAAGTTTTAATTTAACTTGTCCGTTTACCTTACTTTTATTTTTATCTACGATTTTTTGCATTTTGAATCTTGCTTTTGAATACCAAAAACCGTTGTAAATCAGTTCAGCATACTTCGGCATAATTTCATCCTTCTCATGCATAGTTTTCTTATCTAAAGTTACGGACTCTATAGCTCTGTGTGCTATCATCAAAAGAGTTCCTCCTGGAGTTTCGTAAACCCCTCTCGATTTTATTCCAATAAATCTGTTTTCAACTAAATCAACTCTTCCAACTCCATTCTTACCAGCAATTAAATTTAATTTTTGAAGCAGTTTGGCTGGAGATAATTTTTTATTATTTACTGATATTGGATCACCTTTTTTAAATCCTATATTTACATAAGATGGTTTACTAGGAGCTCTTTCAGGAGAAACTGTTCTTTGAAAAATATATTCTGGCGCCTGTTTTCTTGGATCTTCTAATACCTTACCTTCCGTTGAAGTATGATAGAGATTATCATCAACAGAAAAAGGTGGTGCCCCCTTTTTATCCTTCGGTATAGGTATGTTATGCTTTTTTGCGTATTTTATTAAATCAGTTCTAGATTTTAATTTCCAAATTCTCCATGGGGCAATTACTTTTATCTTTGGTCCAAAATAATAATATCCAAGCTCAAATCTTACTTGATCGTTTCCTTTTCCTGTTGAACCGTGTGATACTGCAAATGCTTTAAATTTTTTAGCAACAGCAATCTGTCTTTTAGCGATCAAAGGTCTTGCTATAGAAGTTCCTAACAAATAAACACCTTCGTATAATGCGTGACCTCTAATCATTGGGTAAACATAATCTTTAACGAAAGTATTTTTCAAATCCTCAATAATTATGTTTTTTACACCCAATCTTTTTGCATTTTTGATAATTTTACTTTTGTTGATTTCTTGTCCGATGTCTGCAGTGTAAGCAATAATTTCTGAGTTATAATTTTCTTGAAGCCATTTTAAAATTATAGAGGTGTCTAGCCCTCCAGAGTAAGCTAAAACAATTTTATTCTTTTTTTTAGGCACAACTTTTTCTAGCGGTATTATAAGCTTTAGTGAAACCCATCATGGAATACATATCTTTTGTTTCTGTGCCTGTGCTTGTTCTCGCTGTTACAGATAATTTTGAAGCTCTCTTCATAGTTTTTATAAGATTGAATTCCTCTTCTCCATCTATCAACCAAGCAAAATTTCCTTGTGAAAAAAACAAAAATTCATTTTTTCCTGATTTTGCTATTACAGAAGATTTTTTATACATGTGGCCACTAGTTACACTAAGCTCATTCTTGATCTTTTCATTCTTTCTGAAAGTCACAAAAAGTCTTGATGGGTCTCTTTTTAAATTTTTTGGAGCTCTATCCAAAGGAATAGTTTGTGCAAAACAAATTTTTCCGTTACTACCATTATAAGTAAAAGCTTCCCAGCTTTTATATTTACCGATACTTTTTGGTTGATCACTGAAAGCATTTGATGAAAACAAAAAAGTAAATAATATTAATAGAACCGAAATTTTTTTCATTTTTTAAATTTAGACTGATAATTCAATTTATACAAATTTTTAATCTTTTCAATAGTTGTTTAATTAAGGTGCGGGATTTGGAATTTTTTCATGAATTAAGTTTATTTCATGCATAATATTTTCTTCCAAGCCTATATCTATACTATCTATATTTTCTTTTAATTGATCCATGGTGGTTGCCCCAATAATATTGCTAGTTACGAAATCTCTTGAATTTACAAAGGCAAGAGAGAGTTGTGATAAAGATATTTTATATTTTTGAGCAATTTTGAAATATTCATCAACTGCTTCATAGGTTCTTTCATTGTGATACCTTGGATAATTTTCGTAAAATAGATCTAATCTTGAATTTTTTGGGATTTTTTTGTTTCTATATTTTCCAGTTAGATAGCCAACCGCTAATGGAGAGTATGCCAAGAGACCAGCCTTCTCTCTCATTGAAATTTCTGACATTCCAATCTCGTAAGATCTATTTATTAAACTATATGGATTTTGGACTGAAACTACTCTTGGTAATTTTTGATCTTTAGCTATCTCTAAAAATTTTGAAAAACCCCATGGGGTCTCGTTTGATAAACCTATATATTTAATTTTTCCTTGATCAATAAATTTTTTTAAAGTTTTTAAGATACTTTCAAAACTATTCCATGATTTTTCATTAATGTTGTGTTCATAATCTAGATCACCAAAATAATTAGTATTCCTTTCAGGCCAATGAAGCTGATACAAATCAATATAGTCTGTTTGTAATCTTTTGAGACTATTATGTAATGCATCCTCAATACTTTCTGGAGAGTATTGTGAACCTCCACCTCTGATCCATTTTAAACCCGGACCAGCAATTTTACTTGCTAAAATTATCTTGTTTCTATTTTTCCTAAGCTTAAACCAGTTGCCAATTATCTCTTCTGTTTTGCCATAAGTTTTTGCTTTAGGTGGAATAGCATAAAGCTCTGCTGTATCGAAAAAATTTACCCCTCTATCTAGAGCGTAATCCATTTGTTCAAAACCTTCTTCTTGAGTATTTTGTTCTCCCCAAGTCATTGTACCTAAACAAATGAGACTTACTTTCAAATCAGTGCTTCCAAGTTTTTTAAACTTCATTAAATCCTTAATTTATTGATTTTTTTAAAGCAATTATTGACTATTGAAAAGTCATTAAAAAATCATATATTAAATTTATGGCTATAAATAAACAAACTACAACAGCAAGATCATCAGCATCAGAAGCTTTAATTGACCAGGGTTTAAGAGCTTACATGCTTCGAGTTTACAATTATATGGGTTCAGCCCTCTTAGTGACAGGTATTGTAGCCTTACTAACTTTTAAATTTTCTGTGACTTCTTTGTCACCTTTAACTTTGTCACCATTAGGCAACTCACTATATAATTCTGGTTTAGCTTGGGTTGTGATGCTCGCACCACTTGGTGTGGTTCTCTATATGAGTTTTGGTATAAGGAAAATGAGTGTATCAAAAGCTCAAACAACTTTTTGGATTTTTTCAGCATTAATGGGATTATCCTTATCATCTATTTTTTTAGTTTATACGGGCACATCTATCACAAGAGTATTTTTTATTACAGCAGGGACTTTTGGGGCAATGAGTATTTATGGTTATACGACGAAAAGAGATCTTACTAAATTTGGATCATTTTTAATGATGGGCTTAATTGGGATAATTATTGCATCCATAGTTAACATATTTATGAAATCTCCAATGATGTACTTTGTTATATCAATATTAGGCGTTCTAATTTTTGTTGGATTAACTGCTTACGATACACAGAAAATAAAAAATATGTATCTTGAAAGCGATAGTAGCGAGACTTCAGGAAAAAAAGCAGTCATGGGTGCCCTAACTTTATACTTAGATTTCATCAATTTATTTATAATGCTTCTTAGACTTTTTGGTCAGAGAAGATAATAATCTACTTTACTAGTTTTAATTTATTCCACTCTATTTTTCTTATTAAATTTTCTAAGTTATCAGACTTTTTTAATATTCTGCCATTTCTATCTAAAATATAAAATTTATCATCATTTCTCTTTGGATTTAGATTTTTTGATATTCTATAAACAGGTTTTTCAGATGATCTTTGATAAACATCGAATGTAACTTCTTTTTTGTTTACTGATAAACCATAATCTTTCCAATCCCCTGAAGAAACTTTTTTAGCATAAAGGTTTAATATAGACCGAAGTTCTTTTTTAATAAAAAAGCTCTCACCTTTATCAAAATTGTTATTTACAATTAGACGTAATTTATTTCTCATCTGTTTTATACCTTCTAATCAATGGTACCTGAAAAGCAGTAAATATAAAAGTGATAGGTAGAATACCCCATACCTTGAAATTTATCCAAAACTCTTCGGACTGTGTTCTCCATATAACCTCGTTTAGAATTGCCAAAAAAATAAAAAAAATTGCCCATCTATACATAAGTTTATCCCAACCTAAATCTTCTAATTTTATTGTACCGCTCAAAAATAATTGAAGAAAGTTTTTTTTAAAAACTAATTTTCCAATAAATAATCCTACAGCAAATAAAATATTAATAATTGTTGGTTTTAAGTATATAAAAATAGGATTTTTAAAAAAAATAGTTAAACCACCAAAGACGGATACAAGAATTGCCCCTACAAGTGGTACATAAGGAATTTTTTTTTCCAAATAGAAGATAATTATAACAGCAATGACTGTTGCAAATATAAGTGGGGGAATAGCAGTTTGTAAATTTTTACCTCCCTTATAATATACTATGAAAAAAATTAATAATGGACCAAAATCTGTTAGTAACTTTATAAAAGATTTATTCACTAGAAAAAACTATCATAAATGAATTTTAATTGAAATTTAATATATTGATTTTTAAAAAAATGTTACTATCTTATTAATGATGAGTTCTAAAAAAGCTAAATTTTCTATAGGTGACGTTGTTAAACATAGACACTTTAATTTTAGAGGTGTAATTTATGATGTTGATTTCGAATTTAATAATTCAGAAGAATGGTATCAATCAATACCTAAAGACGTAAGACCGAGAAAAGATCAACCCTTCTATCATTTGTTAGCTGAAAATAATGAAATTACATATGAGGCATATGTCTCAGAACAAAATCTAATTACTGATACTTCTAAAGAGCCAATCAGACACCCTTTAGTAAATGAGTTTTTTTCTGAAAAAAGAGGATCAGTTTATTACAAACCCTCAAATTAGTTATTTTTGCCATAAAGTTAACAAGATTCATTCAAAACTCTGTCTAAAACTTTAATTATTTTTTTATCGTTAGTGTCTAGTTGAAGTCAATTCTTACTTCCTTATCTCCCTCAGACTTTGACTAGACCAACAAAATGTACCATTCAAAAATTAATCAAAATCAGATAAACAATGAAGAATGATTAAATTTCTAAACCCAAGTTATGTTTTTAAAATTTCAGGTAAACTTTTGAACATTTTTAAAACAATTTTAATTCCATTAGTAATTATTGGTTTAGTTTTTTCATTATTTTTATCACCCGAAGATTATATCCAAGGAGACTCAGTAAGAATTATGTATATACATGTTCCTGCTGCTTGGATTTCCTTATTTAGTTTTGCAGCAATAAGTTTTTTTTGTATTTTAAACTTTTTATTTAAATTAAAAAATGTGACTTTAATTTATAAAAGTCTTGCACCAATTGGCCTAACCTTCAACATAGTAGCAGTTGTTACTGGATCTCTTTGGGGTCAGCCAACTTGGGGTACTTGGTGGGCCTGGGACGCAAGACTCACATCTATGTTGGTTTTAATGTTTTTTTACATAGCATTCATTTTTTCATACAAATTTGTAAGTAATCCAGATAGATCAATTAAGGCTTGCACACTTATTTCTGTTTTAGGTTTAATAAACATCGTTATTATAAAATACTCTGTTGAATGGTGGTCAACGTTGCATCAACCCGCTAGTATCAGTCTTACAAAGGAAACTACAGTGCATTTTTCGATGTTAATTCCATTAGGATTGATGGTATTTGCGCTTTTTATGTATGTTGCGGTAATTTTTCTAATGAAATATAGGATAGAAACAATTAGGATTAAAAAAAAAGGCATAAAAAACTATGAACTTTGAAATTTTTGTAATGAACGGATTTGGAATTTATGTGTGGTCTTCTTTCGCCTTTACATTTTTAGTCTGTTTATTTTTATTCTTAAGAACAAAAAAAACCCTCAAAAAATTAGAAAAAGAATTCGTTAAAGAAGCTCACAACCTTTCTGAGGACAGATTAAAAGAAGTTAAAAAACAAAAAATTGCTAAAGAAATTTTAATTTCACATTCAAGAAGTTAACCCAGCATTTCTGAAATGCTCTTAAAAAAGGTAAAAATTAGATTATCAATCTTACTAGTTCTATCGATATTAAGTGCATTAGCTATTTTTTTATTATTCAAAGTTTTAGAGGATAATGTTTTGTATTTTTATTCTCCCTCAGAGATTAAAAATAGTGATGAAATTAATTTAAAAAAAAAGATAAGAATAGGTGGCATAGTTAAAAAGGGATCAATTCAGAGCAGTGAAAGAGACATTAAATTTATAGTTACTGATACAAAAAATGAAATAATAGTAAGTTATTCCGGAACTGTCCCCGCTCTTTTTGCTGAAGGAAAAGGTGTGGTTGCAGAAGGTAATTTAAAAGATAAAAAATTTTTTGTTGCTAAAAGAATTCTAGCAAAACATGATGAAAATTATATGCCTCCAGAAGTAAAAGAAAGTTTAAATACAAATGCTAAGTAATTTAGGTAATACATTCGTAATTGTAGCATTATTAATAAGTTTTTTATTAGTTTTTTTTTCTTTCAAGGAATTTAAAACAAATAATAATTTAATACCGGTAAAAATTTATAAAATTTCTTTACTTCAATTATTTTTTACCGCTTCAAGTTTTATAATACTTTTGCTAGCTTATGTTCTTTCTGATTTCTCGTTAGCAAATGTTTATGAAAATTCACATACGAATAAACCTTTATTTTATAAAATATCTGGAACATGGGGAAATCATGAGGGAAGTTTATTATTGTGGATCAATATCTTAGTTTTATTTTCCTCTCTATTTTTATTTATCAACAAAAATAACGATAAGGATTTCAAAATTCTGACTTTGTTATTCCAAAATATATTAGTTATTATTTTTCTTATTTTTTTATTAAGTAATTCAAATCCATTTTCCAAATTATTTCCAATTCCATTAGAAGGTTTGGGTTTAAATCCTATTTTACAAGATCCAGCTTTAGCAATACACCCACCTTTACTTTACGTAGGTTTTGTTGGTTCCTCTATTTATTTTTCAGCAGCTCTTGCAGCTTTGATTTCAAAAATAGACTCACAATCATTAGCAATATCTATTAAACCCTGGGTTCTAATATCTTGGTTCTTTCAAACCGTTGGAATACTGGTTGGTTCTATATGGGCGTACTATGAATTAGGATGGGGTGGATATTGGTTCTGGGATCCAGTTGAAAATTCATCTTTAATGCCTTGGTTTGTTATGACAGCTTTGCTTCATTCAATATTAGTTCTAGAGAGAAAAATAGGACTTTACTCATGGGTAATAATATTAAGTATTTTAACTTTTACAATGAGTGTGACAGGCACATTTTTAGTTAGATCAGGAATACTTAATTCAGTACATACCTTTGCAAGCGATCCTTCAAGAGGTCTTTTTATTTTAAGTTTTTTAATTTTGATGGTTTTTTTTTCAATATATGTCTTTTTTAAATTTGCACCATTTGAAAATAAAAAATACTCAATCTTTTCTAAAGAAACTTTTATAATCGCTAATAACTGGTTTATGATATTTTTTCTTGGCGTCGTTTTAATTGGAACACTTTATCCAGTTTTTCTCGATACTATAACAGGATCTAAAATATCGGTAGGACCCCCTTATTATAATTTGATATTAGCTCCATTTTTAATACCACTTTTATTTTTGATGACCTCAGGGCCTAATTATAAATGGATTTCAAATGAAACAAAATCATTCTTTAATTTTGTCTTAGTTTTATCGGTTATATTGTTTTTAATTACTTTTTTTATAGTAAAGGAAAGTAGTTTTTTACTTAACTTAATATTATTTTTTTCAATTTATCTAATTACACAAACTCTTTTTGACTTTTATGAAAGTTTTAAAAAAAGAAATGTTAATATTTCAAGAATAATATCTCATTTAGGTTTTGGATTACTTATATTTTTTATTTATATAAATCATATATTTTCCTTAGAAAATAATTTTAATCTTAAATTAGGTGAAGTAAAAAAAACTAATAACTACGTAATAAAATTTAATAATTTAGAAGAACAATCTATAAAAAATTACAAATCAATTATTGGTCATTTTAATATCTCAAACAAAAAAACTCTAAGATCACAGGAGCTAAAACCTGAAATAAGACTTTATGATAAACCTGTCATTATCACTTATGAGGCTTCAATAGACTCTAATTTGTTTTCAGATACATACCTGACTATGAGTAATATTTCTGAAACTGATGTTTTTAACATTAAGTTTCAAATAAAACCCTTCATGAATTTTATATGGTTTTCAGTACTATTACTTTCATTAGGTGGAATATTAAATTTTTTTAAAAGAAAAAAAAATGAAACAAATTAATTATATTATCGTATCCATATTATTTTCCGCAATTTTTGTTGTTCTCTATTTAAGTTTAGGAAATGAAAAAATTTATGATACCGAAGATTTAGTTGGAAAAAAAATACCAGAAGTTGAAATAAACCTGTTTGAAAATAGTGGAGTTTTAAATACAAAAGAATTTACAAATAATGAATTTACAATTTTAAATTTTTGGGCTTCGTGGTGTGCTCCCTGCAGAAAAGAACATCCCAATCTAGTTAGATTAAGTAAGATTACAAATCTTAAAATGGTTGGTATCAATTTTAAAGATGATAAGTCTAATGCAAAAAATTTTTTACAAGAAAACGGGAATCCTTTTGACATTCTTGCTAAAGATAAACTTGGAAAAAAATCAGTCAATTTTGGTATTTATGGAATACCAGAAACCATTTTAATTGACTCAGAATTAAAAATATTAAAAAAATATATTGGTCCACTAAACATTAAAGATGTTAATGAAATAAGAAAAATTGTAAAAAAATGAAAAAAAAAATATTCTTACTACTATTCTTTTTAATTACATTTGAAAGTTATGGTTACGAAAATTTAGATAATAAAATTTTTAAAAACCTTCGATGTTTAGTTTGTCAAGGCCAGACGGTTCATGACTCTAACTCAGAATTTGCACTTACTATCAAAAGTGTTGTAAAAGACAAAATCAGTGAAGGAAAAAATGAAAAAGAAATTTATGATTTTTTATCAGAAAAATATGGAGATTGGATTTTATTAAATCCTCCACTTAAGAAAAGTAGCTATCTATTATGGTTTTTACCCTATTTTCTATTTGTTTTGGGTATAATCTTTTTATTTTTTTTACTAAAAAAACCAAAAATTAGACCTTGAGAAAAAAATCATATACAATTCTTTTTTTAAATTGTAACTTTATAAAAATATGAGATTTAAAACTTCGATAGCAACATTTATTTTTTTAGTGAGCGGTATTAATTATTCATATGCTGATGAAGCTCGATCAGGTTTCAATTTTTATACCGGTATGTTTGATTTTAGTGACGACAAAAAAAGTTCACAACTTTTTGGAATAGAACATCAAAATGAGAATTTGTATAGAGATACTTTAATTGGAAGAGTATCCCCAATTACAGGAATGATGATCACAAAAGACTCTGCTGCTTATGTTTATACAGGTATAGAAGCAAACTATGATTTAGGACCTTTTAAAATAACACCAAGTTTTGCACCTGGTATTTATAGTCAAGGTGATGGAAAAGATTTAGGACACCCTTTAGAATTTAAAAGTGAAGTTCAAATGTCAATGGATTTAGGTGAAACAACAAACTTTGGAATGTCATACAACCATGTTTCTAATGCTAGTTTAGGAGATAAAAATCCTGGGGCTAATAGTTACATGTTCAATTTCCTAAAAAAATTCTAACATATTATTAAAATGGGATTAAAAAATTGCCACAACTTTAGTGACTTTAGAAAACTCGCAAAAAGAAAGTTACCATCTCCAATTTTTCATTATATAGATGGTGCAGCTGATGATGAGGTCACTTATAAAAGAAATACAGAAGCTTTTAATGAGGTTGATCTAGTACCTAATGTTCTAAGAGACGTGGAGTCGGTTGACCTTTCAACTACAATATTTGGAAAAAAATTAGACTTACCTTTTTACTGTTCACCTACAGCATTACAGCGACTATTTCATTATCAAGGAGAAAGAGCGGTAGGTAAAGCAGCACAAAAGTTTAATA
Organism: uncultured Pelagibacteraceae bacterium; assembly: GCA_902599805.1. Taxonomy (GTDB): domain Bacteria; phylum Pseudomonadota; class Alphaproteobacteria; order Pelagibacterales; family Pelagibacteraceae; genus Anoxypelagibacter. The sequence continues at coordinate 15,956 of CACKGP010000007.1, read as the reverse complement.
CTATGTTTGGTGTATCATCACTTGCAACGGTAAGTGTAGAAGAAATTTCATCAATGATTGATACTCCAAAGCTATTTCAGTTTTATTATCATAAAGATAAAGGACTCAATAATGCTATCGTTGAAAGAGTGAAAGCTGCAAAATTTGATGTTATGGCTTTAACTGTTGATACAATAACAGGAGGAAATAGAGAAAGAGATCTTAGAACTGGTTTTACATCCCCTCCTAAACTCACACTTTCAAGCTTGATTAGTTTTGCAATTAAACCAATGTGGGGAATTAATTATGTAACCCGAGGAAAATTTGAATTACCACATCTTCAGGATCACGTTAAGGAAGGAACAAGTACTGCTACATCTGTTGGAAATTATTTTTCGACCATGTTGGATCAGTCTATGAATTGGAAAGATGCTGAAAACTTATGCTCAAAATGGGGAGGGCACTTTGCACTTAAAGGTGTTATGAGCGTTGAAGATGCAAAACGTGCAGTAGATATAGGATGCACAGGTATAATGGTTTCTAACCATGGCGGAAGACAGCTTGATGGGGCTAGATCACCTTTCGATCAGTTAGCAGAAATTGTAGATGCAGTTGGTGACAAAGTTGATGTAATTTGTGAGGGAGGTATTCAAAGAGGCACTCATATGCTTAAAGCTTTATCGATGGGCGCAAAAGCTTGTGCGGGTGGAAGATTATATCTTTATGCTTTAGCTGCAGCTGGCCAAGAAGGAGTTGAAAGAGCTTTAAATCAATATCGTGTTGAACTTGAGAGGGATATGAAACTTATGGGTTGCACTAAGATAAGCGACTTAAGTAGAAAAAATTTAAGATTTCGAAAATGAGCTTAAAAGATTGTTATAATTTTGATGATTTTAGAAAATTGGCAAAAAGAAACCTGCCAGCTCCAATTTTTCATTATATAGATGGTGGTTCAGATGATGAAGCTACTTTAAAAAGAAATACTGAAGCTTTTTCTAAATGTGATTTGGTTCCAAGCATACTTACAAGTGTTGGAGAGCCTGATATGACCACAGAAGTTTTTGGTGAAAAAATAAAAATGCCGCTTTTTTTATCACCAACTGCAATGCAGAGACTTTATCATTATGATGGAGATAAAGCGAGCGCGAGAGCTGCTGAAAAACTTGGAACATTTTACAGCATGTCAACAATGGCAACTACTTCTATAGAGGAAATCTCAAACGTATCAGGTGGTCCTAAGATGTTTCAACTTTATATTCATAAAGACAAAGGCTTGACAGATAATTTAATTGATCGTTGTAAAAGATCAGGATTTAAAGCTATGTGCTTAACTGTTGATACAGTTGTAGCTGGAAATAGGGAAAGGGATCATAGATGGGGATTTACAACTCCACCAAAGTTAACTCTGAAAAGTTTGTTTAGTTTTGCAACGCATCCAATGTGGTCAATAAATTATTTAACTCATGAGAAATTTCAGTTAGCAAATGTTTCACATTTTACAAAAAAAGGAAGTAGTATTGCTAAAGGAGTGATGGAATATATAAATGAGCAGTATGATCCAAAAATGAATTGGCAAGACGCAGAATATTGTATCAAAAGATGGGGAGGTCCATTTGCAATTAAGGGAGTAATGTCTGTCGAGGATGCAAAACGTGCTGTTGAAATTGGAGCATCTGCGATAATGCTCTCTAATCATGGCGGAAGACAACTTGATGGTTCAAGATCTCCTTTTGATCAACTACCTGCAATTGCAGAGGCAGTTGGTGGAAAGCTGGAGATCATTTTAGATGGAGGTGTCAGAAGAGGCACTCATGTTTTAAAAGCTTTATCTTTAGGGGCTACTGCTTGTAGTTTTGGAAAAGGTTATTTATTTGCTTTAGGAGCAGGAGGTCAAAAAGGGGTTGAAGCTTTGTTGCAAAGAATGCATGATGAGATAAGACGAGACATGATATTATTAGGGTGTAAAACAATTAAGGATTTAAAAAAAACAAATATTGCTTATAGATAATTATGAAACTAGCAAAAAGTTTAGATAGATTAGGTACAGAGACTGCTTTCAGCGTTTTAGCTGAAGCAAAAAAACTTGAAGCCAAAGGAAAGCCGATGATTCATTTAGGATTAGGGCAACCTGATTTTAAGACTCCTAAACATATTGTAGATGCAGCAAAAAAAGCTTTGGATGACGGTCATCACGGATATGTTTTATCAAATGGAATTCTTGAATGTAGACAAGCTGTAACCAGAAAAATCAAAAAACTTTATAATCAAGATATCGATCCAGAGAGAATAATAATTATGCCAGGTGGAAAGCCAACCATGAGTTATGCAATTCAGTGTTTTGGAGAGCCAGGCGTTGAAATAGTTCACCCAACTCCTGCATTTCCAATCTACGAATCCATGATAAATTTTACTGGAGCTAAACCAGTTCCATACGATTTAACCGAAGATAAAGATTTAAAATTTAACCCTGAGAAAATTTTATCCTTGATAACTGAAAAAACAAAATTACTCATTTTAATTAATCCAAATAATCCAACCGGTAGCTTTGTTGATAAATCAGATATTGATGTTTTAGCTGAGGGATTAAAAAAACATCCTCATGTAACAATTTTGAGTGATGAAATTTACAGTAGACAAATTTTTGACGGAAAAGAAATGCCTACCTTTTTTAATTACCCTGAATTAAGAGAAAGATTAATTGTTCTTGAAGGTTGGAGCAAAGCTTATTCTATGACTGGATGGAGATTGGGTTGGAGTTTCTGGCCAAAAAATCTTGTAGAGCATGTAAACAAATTAGTAATAAATAGTGTTTCATGTGTAAATGCAGCTGCTCAATTCGCAGGTATCGCTGCTCTAGATGGACCAGACGACTCTATTAAAGAAATGATGAGAAAATTTTCAATAAGAAGAAAATTAATTCATGAAGGTTTAAATAATTTACCTGGAGTAGAATGTAGTTTGCCTGGCGGCGCGTTTTATGCTTTTCCAAAAGTAATTGGAACAGGTATGAATGGCGCAGAGTTTGCTAAAAAATGTATGCACGAGGCAGGCGTAGCTATTGTGCCTGGTACTGCATTTGGAAAAACAGCACAAGATTATGTTAGATTTAGTTTTGCAGCTTCTAGCGATAATATTTCACAAGCTTTAGAAAAAATCAAAAAGATGCTTGGTTAATTAAGCTATATTTTTTCTATATAATTTAATAACATTATAGAAAAAAATGAACGAACAAATACAATCAGAATTAAAAAAAATCTTTAACGGTAGATTTTCTACTTCGGTATCTACTAGAACTAACTACGCCAGAGGTGAGGATACCTATGATCCAGTACTGTCAAAAGCTGTAGTATTTCCAGAAACAAATGAAGAGGTTTCAAAAATTTTAAAACTTTGTGACCAACACAAGGTTCCAGTCGTTCCATTTGGTACTGGAACGTCATTAGAGGGCAATGTTGTAGGTAACGATAAAGGAATAACAATCTCATTAGAAAAAATGAATAAAATTTTAAGTGTAAATGTTGAGGACTTTGATTGTAGAGTCCAAGCTTGTGTTACTAAAGAACAATTAAATGATTATTTAAGAGAGGATGGAGTTTTCTTTCCTATTGATCCTGGTGCAAACGCTGCAATAGGAGGCATGGCTTCAACATCAGCTTCAGGGACAATGGCTGTAAAATACGGAACTATGAAAACTGTGATTACAGGTCTTACAGTAGTTTTACCAAATGGTGACATAATTAATACTGGTAGCAGAACAAAAAAAACTTCAGCTGGATACAATTTAACTAATTTATTTATTGGATCAGAGGGAACACTTGGTATCATTACTGAAATACAATTAAGATTATCACCTATCCCAGAAAGTATTATGAGTGCAGTATGTCATTTTGCAAACTTAGAAGACGCTGTTCAAACTGCACAACAAGTAATTCAGTATGGTGTACCAATTGCTCGAATTGAAATGCTAAACAAAGAACAGATGGATATAAGTATAAATTATTCTAAGTTAAAAGACATGAAAGTTTTACCTACATTGTTTTTTGAATTTCATGGATCAGAGTCCTCAAATAAAGAGAATATCAAAGTAGTTGAAGAGATATCTAAAGAAAATAAAGGTAGTGCTTTTAAGTGGGCAAAAGATTTAGAGGAAAGAAATAAATTATGGCAAGCTCGTTGGGATATATATTATTCTGTAAAAGCATTAATTAAAAATGGTAGAGTTTATTCAACAGATGTTTGTCTTCCAATTTCTAAAATAGTCGAATGTGTAAAATTTGCAGAAGACGTTACCAAAAAGTTTGGTCTTAGAGCTCCAATGGTAGGTCATTTAGGCGATGGAAATTTTCATGTCGTTTTACCTTATGATCCTGAAAAAAAAGAAACATATAAAAAAATTAGGGAGTTTAGTGATTTATTAATTAAAAAAACATTGGAACTAAATGGAACAATTACTGGGGAACATGGTATAGGGCTTCATAAAAAAGAATACCTTCTAAAAGAACACGCTGACAATATACCAATTATGAAATCTATTAAACGAACACTTGACCCAAATAATATTATGAATCCTGGTAAAATTTTTGATCTAAATTAAATTTTAATGAAAAAAATTCTTGTAACTAGAAAATTATTGAGATCTTGTGAAGATAAAGCTTCTAAATTATTTAATTCTCATTTTAATTCGAATGACGAATTGTATTCTCAAAAAAAATTAATTGAATTAAGTAAAGGTTGCGATGGTATATTATCTTCACTTACAGATAAAATTGATGAGGAAACAATTAAAAAACTTCCTGAAACAGTAAAAATAATATCGAATTTTGCTGTTGGTTTTGGAAATATTGATATTGAGGCAGCAAAAAAAAGAAATATTATTGTCACAAATACACCAGATGTTTTAACTGATGCAACCGCCGAAATTGCTATGTTATTAATTCTTGGAGCATGCAGAAGAGCTAACGAAGGAATTAATTGGGTTAAAAAAGAGAATTGGAAATGGTCTGCTGATTTTTTAATTGGTAAGCAACTTACAGGATCGAGACTTGGTATTCTAGGCATGGGAAGAATAGGAAGAGCTTTAGCAAAAATAGCAAAAAGTTTTGGAATGGAGATACATTACAGAAATAGAACTAAATTAGGTAAAGACCAAGATATGGGTGCTACTTTTCACGAAAGTATCAAAAGTTTGTTCTCTGTTTCAGATGTATTATCAATTTGTTGTCCTGCTACAAAAGAAACTAAAGACATAATTAATAAAGAAACTTTAGAATATTTTCCAACCGGTGCAATAATAACAAATGTTGCAAGAGGAGATATGATTGATGATGAAGCCATGGTTCAAGCATTAGTAAGTAGAAAAATATATGCTGTAGGTTTAGATGTTTACAAAGGAGAACCTAAAATACACCCTGAATACTTAAAACAACCAACCGCATTTATATTGCCTCATCTTGGCAGTGCTACCAAAAAAACAAGAACTGCTATGGCAGATCTTGCGATTGACAATATCAAAGAATATTTTGAGACAGGAACCTCAAAAAATAAAGTTAATTAGCACAATCTACAATTGAATCTTACCAAACTTTTTTGATTCTGCTCGAGACTCTGAAATCTATTTATGCTTAAATAATTTATCTAGTTAATTAACTAAGGGAGACAAATATGTCTAAAAAAGAAAAAACGTTGAAGAGAGTAAAAACTCCTTCAAGACGTAAGTTCTTTAAAGCAGCAGCAGCAACTGGTGCAGCAGCGGCAGCAACTATTGCAATGCCGAATGTAGCATTTGGTGCTCCTAAAACTTTAAAGATGCAAGCAGCTTGGCCTTCTGGAGCTAATATATTCTTCGAAATGGCTGGCGACTTTGCAAAAATGGTAGGCGACATGTCAAATGGGGAATTGAAGATTGATCTTCAACCAGTTGGCGCTGTTGTGAAAACATCTGAAATCGGTCAAGCGGTAAGTTCAGGGGTTCTAGATATGGGACACTGGGTAACTGCATACTGGTACGGAAAAAATCCAGCAGCATCATTGTTCGGAACAGGACCTTCGTACGGAATGTCATCTCAAGAAGTTATGGGATGGATTGAGTACGGTGGAGGAAGAAAACTTTATGAAGAAACTCTTTCTAAAGTTGGCTTCAACTATGTTGGTCTTTTCCATATGCCAATGCCAGCACAGCCATTTGGTTGGTTCAAAAAGAACGTAACTAAAGTGTCTGATGTTAAAGGTATGAAATATAGAACAGTTGGTCTAGCGACTAACGTATTAACAGCTATGGGAATGGTTGTAAGACAACTTCCAGGTGGAGAAATTCAGCCAGCTATGAAAACTGGTTTGATCGAAGCTGCGGAGTTTAACAACCCAACATCAGACTCACAGTTTGGTATGCAAGACGTATCTAAGTATTATCACTTAGGTAGCTTCCACCAATCTCAAGAGATGTTTGAAATTCCTGTGAACACGAAGACATTTAACGGATTAAGCCCACAACATCAGGCTATTCTAAAAAATGCTGCGTATGCTGCGAATACAGACAACTACTTTAAAGCGTTAGTGAGATACTCAGCTGACTTATCTAAGTTAATGAATCAACATAAAGTAAATGTTTATCAAACTTCAGATGAGATCTTAGCTCAACAATTAAAAGGATGGGACAAAGTTATAGGTGACTTTGTTAAGAAAGATCCTTTCTTTGCAAAAATTGTTGCTTCTCAAAAAGCTTACGCTAAAAGAGTAATGAAGTACCTATTGATGAACCAGCCTAATTACAGACTGGCCTATGAAAATGAGTTTGGTGCTTTAGCAAAAGTTAAAATTTAGTAGCTTTTTAAAAATTAAAGGGGGCTTTTTATAGCCCCCTTTTTTTATGGCAATAACAAAAAAATTATAATAACTTATATTTATGAGGGGATTTATTAGTTTTGCAGACCATCTAAGTACATCTGTCGGGAAAGCTTTTTCCTGGTGCATAGTAATATTAATGGGTGGAACTTGTTATGAAGTTGTGATGGCTTACGCATTTAATGCCCCTACTTTATGGAATTTTGATTTTAGTTTACAAATGTATGGCGCAATATTCATGATGGCTGGCGCATATACACTTTCTACAGAGGCTCATGTGAGGGGAGATGTACTTTACAGATTATTTAAACCTAAAACACAAGGTTACATCGATTTAGTTTTATACTTTATTTTTTTCTTTCCTGGTGTATTTGCTTTAGCATTTTATGGATATGAGTACGCCGCTCTTGCTTGGAAAATTAAGGAGACTAGTTGGAATAGCCCAGCACAAATTCAAATTTACATGGCAAAGTCTTTGATACCTGCAGCAGGTCTTTTATTAATCATACAAGGTGTTAGTGAAGTTTTCAGATCAATAATTTGTATACAAACTGGTCATTGGCCAGCAAGAATGGTAGTCGCAGAGGAAACTGAAAAAATATTAATGAGAACTTCTCAAGACGAGGATCAAAAAGATGTTATTTAGCTTAACCAATCCTGAGATAGCAATACTTATGATGGCAATATTTCTTTTTGCTGTGTTATTAGGATTTCCAATTGCATTTACATTAATGGCAATGGGAGTTGGATTTGGTTATTACGCCTACTACGATCCAACTAGAATGGAGCATCTATTTGACAATAGAATTTTCCAACTTTTCGTCCAAAACACTTATACAGTAATGGACAATACAGTTCTTACAGCAGTTCCATTATTTTTATTTATGGGATACCTTGTTGAGAGAGCAGGTATAGTCTCAAGATTGTTTTTTGCAATTCGTTTAGCTTCACATGGTTTACCAGCATCTATGGCAGTTGCAGCTTTAATAACTTGTGCTTTATTTTCAACAGCAACTGGAATAATTGGAGCTGTAGTGACTTTAATGGGCCTGTTAGCTTGGCCGGCAATGATTAAAGCAGGTTATGATAAAAAATTTGCATCAGGAGTTATTTGTTCCGGTGGATGTCTTGGAATATTAATCCCTCCGAGCATCATGCTCATCGTTTATTCTGTAATTGCACAATTATCACCCCTAAGATTGTTTGCGGCAGCAATTTTACCTGGACTAATGTTAGCTGGACTTTATATACTTTATGCAGTTACAAGAGCATATTTTAATCCATCTATTGCTCCGAAACCACCAGCAGAGGATATACCTCCCCGTTCAGTAATCTTGAAAGAGGTATTAGTTTCTTTTCTTCCGTTGTTTTCATTAATTATTTTAGTTTTAGGAACTATTCTTGGAGGTTTAGCTACCCCAGCAGAAGCCGCAGCTGTAGGAGCATTTGGAGCGCTGGTTTTATCTTATTTTTATAAAACTCTTAAATGGAAAAATTTTAAAGAGTCAGTATTTTTAACCGCTAAAACTACTGCAATGATTATGTGGTTATTTATAGGGTCATGGACATTTGCATCAGTCTTTTCATATTTAGGCGGGCATGAAGTATTTGAACACTTTTTTAAATCAATGAACCTACAGCCATGGCAATTTTTAATTATAACCCAATTAATTATTTTTCTTCTTGGCTGGCCTTTAGAATGGACAGAAATATTAATTATATTTGTTCCAATATTTTTACCGCTTGTTGAATTTTTTGGAGTAAACCCTTATTTCTTTGCAATGCTAATAGCATTAAATCTACAAACATCTTTTTTAACTCCTCCGATGGCCATGTCCGCTTATTATCTAAAAGGCGTGCAAACCAAAAATGTGGAGTTACTTGAAATTTTTGGGGGCATAATGCCTTTCTTACTAATTGTGATTTTTGCTATGTTTTTGATGTATATGTTTCCAGGCATAGCTCTTTGGTTACCTGACTTACTTTTTGCAAATTAAATAATTTATGAGCAATGTTCTATCAATCTCAGCTATTGAATTAGTGGAGAAACTAAAAAGTGGTGAAATATCTTGTGTGGATGCTTGTAAAGAATACATAAAGAGGATTGATAAGTTTGACAAAGAGGTAAAAGCTTGGGCATTTTTTGATAAAAAACTTTTATTGGAAAAAGCTGAGGAAAAAGATGAGTACAGGAAATCAGGTAAACCTCTCGGACCATTACACGGCTTACCAATTGGAATAAAAGATATTATTGGAACTCAAGATATGCCAACAGAATGTGGTACAGTCTTAAGAAAAGGAATATCAGAGAGTGCAGACGCAGAGGTAGTGAATCTTTTAAAAATTTCTGGAGCAATAATAATGGGAAAGACAGTTACAACTGAACTTGCTTATTTTGATCCAGGAAAGACAACTAATCCTCATGATAAATCAAGAACCCCTGGAGGATCTTCAAGTGGTTCAGCAGCTGCAGTCGCAGCACACATGACTCCTTTATCAGTTGGAACACAAACAAAAGGATCGATTATTCGTCCAGCTTCCTACTGTGGGGTTGTAGGATATAAACCTTCTTTTGGTTTAATTTCTAGAAATGGTATTTTAAAACAATCATCTAAATTAGATCATGTTGGTGTTTTTGGAAAAAATGTTGAAGATGTTGCTCTGATATCTAAATGTTTAATAAAAAAAGATTTATACGATAAAGATACGATACATTATTCAGCGGACAAAATGTTAGAAGAATGCAAGAGAGGCCCACATTTCGATCCTAAATTTATATTTTACAAAACCTCTAATTGGAAAAATGTTGGAAAAGAGTCACAAAAAGCATTTGAATTTTTAATTAAAAAATTAAAAAAAAATATCGAAGTTTTTGATGAGCCTTCGTATTTCAAAGATATACACAAACACCAACAAGTTTTACATGAGAGTGATATGTCAAATAGTTTTCAAAAGTATTATAAAAATTCAAAAAAAAAGCTTGGAAAAAAATTAATTGAAGCAATCGAGCGTGGTATGAAATACTCTGCAAGTCAGTACACCGAGGCTAAGGATTTTATGGAACAAAGCTACAGGTCTTACAGCGAAGTTTTTGAGGATTATCATGGAGTAATTACTCCTGCATCTACTGGAGTTGCCGATAAAGGATTGAAATTTACTGGTAGTCCTGAATTTTGCACAGTATGGACTTATATGGGTTTACCATCTATATCACTTCCTTTACTTACTGGAGAAAATAACTTACCATTAGGTGTTCAACTAGTTGGTAATAAGCTTGACGATCTAAGATTTTTAGGTGTTGCAAATTGGTTAGAAAAAAAATGTAAGGATGATGAATAAATTAACAAGTATAGTTGGATGTTTTCTCGCTGTTGCTTTTTTAGTAGGGCTAGCGACTACTTTAACTAGATCAATGATGATTAGTTTTACTGACGTTCTTCCAGTTTACATTCTTATGGGCTTGGTAATTTTTATGATGATTTATGAAGCCTTCATCCAAAAAAAGTAATAGTAAAATCTATCCATATTTTTTATTATTTTTACAACCAGTTTTTATGTCTAGTAATTTAATCATAGCTAGAGGTGGCGTTGAGTTTGTCCCACCCATATCACTTGCCTTTTGGAGATGGGTCACCACTTTTCTTTTACTTATTCCTTTTTTTTATAAACCTATTTTAAAAAACTTTAAAAAAATTAAGCCAGAATTTTTTAAACTATTTTTTTTAGGTCTTATGGGTTGTGGTATTTGTGGTGCATTCCCATTTATTGCTGGAAAAACAACAACTATGGCAAATATGGGAATTATATATACATCTTCTCCGGTTTTTATAATTTTATTATCAACTTTTATTCTTAAGGAACTAATAAAAACTAAACAAATATTTGGGTTAGTCATTTGTATTGTTGGTGTATTAGCTATTATTTGTAAAGGTGATTTAAATTTATTGATTAATACTCAGTTTACATCTGGTGACATATGGATGCTTGGTGCTGCATTAGGATGGGCTTTGTACTCAGTTTATTTAATTCATTGGAAGTTCAAATTTAGTTTTTTTATAAGATTTACTTTAATCTCTTTTTTTGGGGCATTATCACTATTTCCATTTTATGTTATGGAAGAAATTTTAATAAATAGAACAAACTTTGATATTTATTTTACCTTTTGGGTTCTATTTGGCGCTATATCCCCTGGGGTAATTGCATTTACTTTATATGCAAAAGCTCAAAAATACTTGGGTGCTTCTATCACTGGTTTTACTCTTTATCTCTATACAATTTATGCAGCAATTTATGGAATCATTTTTTTTGGGGAGCAGCTACAAAACTTTCATTATTTAGGTGCCTCGCTAGTACTAATAGGTGTGTATTTTGCAAAAAAAACTTAAATATATGTTCACTTTAGTGACAATACTTATTTTATGTTACCTTCTAATAGTAATTTATGTTTTCTTTAACCAAAGAAGTCTGCTTTACCATCCTTCTGAAAATAATTATACATCTGAGAAAGCAAATTTTAATTATGAAGAAGTTTATATTCCTACATCAGATGGAAAAAAACTGAAAGCCTGGTTTCACAAAAAGAATCTTAAACAAAAAAAAACCCTGATATTTTTTCATGGAAATGCAGGAAATTTAAGTAATAGAATATATAAACTAAACTTAATAAAAGATTTTGATATAAATTTTTTGATTGTAGCATATAGAGGATTTAGTGGAAATGAGGGCAAACCTACAGAAGAAGGATTATACCAGGATGCTAGAGACACTTTAAAATGGTTGAATAAGCAAAACGTTGAAGATGAAAAAATTATTATTTATGGTGAGTCACTTGGAACTGGAGTTTCAACCGAGGTTTCACAAAATAAAAATTATGCTGGACTTATTCTAGAATCACCATTTACATCAATGGTTGATGCTGGAAAACATTACTATTTTTATCTACCAGTTTCTCTTCTTTTAAAAGATAGGTATGAAACTATAAAAAAATTAAAAAATATTAAAATTCCAATTTTAGTTATGCATGGAGAAAATGATAAGATCGTTCCATTTAAGATGGGTAAAAAGGTTTTTTCCGAGGCCAATGAACCTAAATATTTTTATTTTCCAAAAGATGATGATCACATGATGGAATACAATGAAAATTTGTTAGAGGCATTAGATAAATTTTTAAAATCAATATAACCAATTCTTTTTATTTGGATATTTTCTTTTTAAAACTACTTTATTAATAAAAACTGACATTATAATTATTGCTATAGCCCCAAATATCACTGGAAATAAAATAAATTCGAAAGATACATCGGTAAATAAAACTACCAAAGGGTTTGAAGCTGCAGGAGGATGCATGACTTTTAAATAAATCATTAAAGTCACAGCAATTCCAACTGACAAACCAAGAGAATAAAAAGAAAATCCAATTGTCTCATTAAAAACAATACCTACTAAAACCGAGACTAGATGGCCAAAGAAAATATTTTTTGGTTGTGCAGTTTCTAATTTATATAGAGCAAAAACTAAAAAAACAGTTGCTCCAAAAGAAAACATTAACCATATCCCAGCAGATGTTCTTAAAGTTAAAAATGCAAGAACCCCTATGACTATTGATGCAGATATTCCTGAAATAATCGGTTCTATTTTTTTTGATATTTTCATTTCTAATTTTTAATAAGTATTTTAGAAAAGTCAGCAGAATTAAACGGGTGTAAATCAGTCTCTTTCTCTCCCATTCCAACAGCAATTATAGGTAAACCAAATCTTTTACATATAGCTAACAATATGCCTCCCTTTGCTGAAGTATCTAATTTCGTAATTATTAAACCAGTTAAATTTGATATTTTTTTAAATTCTTCTACTTGATTTATGGCGTTTTGTCCTGTTGTGGCGTCTAGCACTAAAATAGTCTCGTGAGGATATTCAGGATTTATTTTTTTGAGCACAGTAAATATTTTTCTATATTCTTCCATAAGATTTTTCTTATTTTGTAGTCTTCCGGCAGTATCGATAAATGCAATATCTAATTTATTATCTTCAGCAAACTTTACAGTTTTATATCCAACAGATGCAGGATCTGTTCCTAAATCTGATTTAACAAATTCAGCTCCAATTTTTTTAGACCAAACCTCTAGCTGTTCAATAGCTGCTGCTCTAAAAGTATCGGCTGCACCAAAAACTATTTTTTTACCCTGATTTTTAAATAATTTTCCAAGTTTTCCTATTGTTGTTGTTTTTCCTACACCATTTACTCCCGCTACAACTATTATCGAAGGAGAAATCTTATAAAGATTGTTTAGTTTGCCCTCGAATGGATTAAGTATTTTAGATATTTGTTCCGCAAGAAAATCAAATATTTCTTTTTCATCTTTAATTTCTTTTCCTATTTTCTCTTTTTTAAATCTTTCTTTAAGATCTGCAGCTATTTGAGTACCAACATCTGACTCAATAAGAAGTTCTTCAAACTTGTCCAAAATGTTTTCATCTATCTTTTTTTTACTAAATAAATTACTAAATTTAAAATTTTCAAAAAACTTCATTATGTTTGAAAGTCAATTTTTTTAACTTCTGATACAGGGCCTGTCATAAACAAATTGTCTGTTTTATCTATTTTTATATTTAAAAAACCCTCCTTAAATTTTATATCTACCTCATTATAAGCTAGTTTATTCTTGAAGGCAGCAACGGCTGTTGCGCAAGCTGCTGTTCCACATGCTTTTGTTTGTCCCGCACCTCTTTCCCAAACATTAACCGTTATATTATTTTCATCAATTACTTGAGCCATTGTTACATTTATTTTTTCCGGAAATAGACTATGGTTTTCAATTTTTGGTCCTATTGTTTTTAAATCATATTCAAAACAATCTTTAACAAAAAAAATTATGTGTGGATTTCCTACATTTACGCAAAACCCACCTGTAAATTTATTTTTATCTATCTCTAAAGTTATATTTGCTGGATTAATTGTCTTTGACAATGGAATCTCTTCAGATCCATATAAAGGTTTTCCCATTTCAAGTTCTACTTCTAAATTTCCCACTATTCTTGCATTTAGTAATCGATTGTTTGTCTTAAGTTTTATTTCTTTTGTATTTAAATTTTTACCCAAAAGATAAGCAACACATCTAGATCCATTTCCACATGCACTTACTTCACCTCCATCAGAATTAAAAATTGTTAAAGGAAAAGAGTTTTCTTTTTCTTTTTCTATAAAGATTACCTGATCAAAGCCGATGTTAGATCTGCTGCCCAATTCTATAATTTTTTCTTTTGTTAAATTAATAGAATTTTTCCTTCTATCAATAATGACAAAATCATTACCCAAGCCATCCATTTTGTAAGCGTTAATTGTAGTCATAATTGATTAGTATAATTATTCATTGACTTTTAAAACCCTTAATTGTAGCTTCTCGTCACTTCCGCAAATGGTAGATTTTGCGGTGCCTTTAGAAATAAAGGGATCGACACTAGTCAGCGAGGGTTCGCCCACTAGTGCGATAGGTGTTGGAAAAAAGAAAAATGTTTGAGACTTTAACAAGTAAATTAGAAGGAATTTTTAATAATTTAAAGAAAGCTCCTTCATTAAACAAGGCTCAGGTTGAAACTGGCCTAAAAGAAATTAGACAGGCTTTACTGGCTGCTGACGTAGCATTACCTGTAGTTAAAAAATTTATTGAAGATATTAAACCAAAAGCAATTGGCCAAGAAATTATTAGATCAACATCACCTGGCCAAATGTTAGTGAAGATAGTTTATGATCAATTAGTAGAGGTATTAGGTGGTAAAACAGAAGAAATAAATTTGAAGGCTGTACCTCCTGCTTCTATCCTTTTGGTTGGTTTACAAGGATCTGGTAAAACTACCACAGCTGTTAAATTAGCGAAAAATCTTGAAAAGAGTCTTAATAAAAAAATTCTACTTGTGAGCTTAGATATTTATAGGCCAGCCGCACAAGAACAATTAAAAGTCCTTTGTGAAAAAAATAATTTAAATGCACTTCCTATAATCAAAGATCAAGTACCTGCTGATATTGCCCAGAGAGCTTTAAACGCAGCTAATCTTGCTGGAACAGATGTCATAATCTTTGATACAGCAGGTCGTACTCAAATAGATTTAAGCATGATGTCAGAAATTAAAAATATCAAAGATACAGTTAAACCTGTTGAAACAATGCTTGTAGCAGACTCTTTAACAGGTCAAATCGCTGTAAATCTTGCCTCAGAATTTGATAAAGCAGTTAATTTAACAAGCATAATTTTGACTAGAGTAGACGGAGATGGTCGTGGTGGTGCTGCTTTAAGTATGAAGCAAACCACTGGAAAACCTATAAAATTTCTTGGTGTTGGTGAAAAGATTGATGATCTTGAGACTTTTCATCCTGATAGATTGGCAAATAGAATTCTTGGAATGGGAGATATTGTTTCTCTTGTAGAAAAAGCTTCTCAAGACCTTGATGAAGAAAAAATAAAATTAACTGAAGAAAAAATTAAAAAAGGAAATTTTACCTTTGATGACTACCTACTTCAATTAAGGCAAATGAAAAAAATGGGTGGTATGGAAGGAGTGCTTTCTCTTTTACCTGGTGTTGGTAAAGTAAAAGAGCAAATGCAAAATGCAAATATTGATGAAAAATTATTAATTTCTAATGAGGCAATAATTTTATCAATGACAAAAAAGGAAAGATCAAATCCTGATATTATAAGTGGATCCAGAAGAAAGAGAATTTCTTTAGGATCTGGAACTGATGTGCAAACGATAAATAGATTGCTCAAACAGTTTAAGATGATGTCCAAAATGATGAAAAAGATGTCAAAAGGGGGCGGTCCGCAAAGTGGAATGCCACCTGAACTATTTAATGAACTAAAATAAAGAAAGGGAAAAATGTTAAAAATAAGACTATCAATGATTGGTGCAAAAAAAAGACCAATTTATAAAATTGTAATTGCTGACAGTAGATTTCCACGAGACGGCAGATTTATTGAAAAGGTTGGATTGTTTAATCCGCTTTTACCTAAAGAGAAAAAGGAAAGAATTACAATTGAGGCTGAGAGGGTTAAACATTGGTTAAGTAAAGGTGCAAAACCAACTTTGAGAGTGTCTAGAATTCTTGGTGAAGCTCAAATTATGCCGATGCCTAAACCAGGAAA
>CACKGP010000006.1 GCA_902599805.1 uncultured Pelagibacteraceae bacterium | reverse complement strand
CTAAAAGCTACAAAAAAAGCATCAGCGTAAATGGTCGTTCCAAGGAAAATCGCAATCAGAATATCTCTTAAATATCCTAAAATTCTGCTTATTAGAGTATAAAAACCAAATACAGACGTAGAAGATAATAAATTCATAATTAAGACAAAATTTTTAGTGATTTAATGTCATTTATATTACATACTCAAAATTTAATGACAAAAAAATCAAAAATTGATCACTACACAGACAAAGAGGCATTAGAATTTCATAATAAAGGAAAGTCTGGCAAAATTGAGATTATATCATCAAAATCTTTAACTACTAAAAGAGACCTATCTCTGGCTTATTCACCTGGTGTTGCTGTTCCAGTAATGGAAATTTCGAAAAATCCAGATGCTGCTTATGAATACACAAGTAAAGGAAATCTTGTAGCAGTAATAAGTAACGGTTCTGCAATTTTAGGTTTAGGAAATTTAGGTGCTCTAGCATCTAAACCTGTTATGGAAGGAAAAGCAGTTTTGTTTAAAAGATTTGCAGACATAGATGCAATTGATATTGAAATTGATAATAAAAATTCAGATGAGATCATTAAATGCATACAAAATATTGGAAATAGTTTTGGTGGAATAAACTTAGAGGATATTGCTGCACCAGATTGTTTCATTATAGAAAGAAAATTAAGAGAAACTTTAGATATTCCAATATTTCATGACGATCAACACGGCACTGCAATAATTACTACTGCGGCTTTAATTAATGCACTTGATATATCCAAAAAAAAAGTTAGTGATGTAAGAATTGTTGTAAATGGAGCAGGTGCTTCAGCAATAGCATGTGCAAACCTTTTCAAAAAAATTGGTATTAAAAAAGAAAATATTATCATGCTTGATAGAAAAGGAGTTATTTATAAGGGTAGAGATAATATTGACGAGTTTAAGTCTGCTTATGCTGTTAATACAAAACTACGAACGCTCTCTGAAGCTATAAACGGAGCGGATATCTTTTTGGGTTTATCTGCCAAAAATGTATTAACAAAAGAGATGGTAAAGTCTATGTCTAAAAATCCAATAATTTTTGCATGTGCTAATCCAGATCCAGAGATCAAACCTGAGCTAGTTGATGAAGTAAGATCTGATGCAATTGTTGCGACTGGAAGATCTGATTATCCAAATCAAGTAAATAATTTAATTGGTTTTCCATATATTTTTAGAGGGGCTCTTGATGTAAGAGCAAAAGAAATAAATGATGAAATGAAGATTGCTGCAGCCAAAGCTATTGCTACGCTTGCAAGGGAAGAAGTTCCAGATGAAGTAGTGAATGCATATGGAGGAGAAAGACCCCACTACGGAAAAGATTATATTATTCCATCTACTTTTGATCCAAGATTAATAAGCAGAATCCCTTCTGCAGTAGCGGAAGCAGCAATAAAATCAGGTGTAGCAAGAAAAAAAATTGTAGATATCGAGGCATATAAAGACCAATTAACAAATAGACTTGATCCATCAATGACTATTATGCAAGGGATAAATGCTCAAATAAAAAAAAGACCAAAAACTGTTGTTTTTGCTGAGGGTGAAGACCAAAGTATGCTTAAAGCCGCTGTAGCTTATAAAAATAGTAAATTGGGTATTCCTATTGTAATTGGAAATGAAAAAAGAGTTAAGGAACAGTTAAAAGAAATCGGTTTAGATGAAAATTATAAAATTAAAATTGTAAATTCTACAGATAAGGACAAAAGAGAAATATATTCAAAAAAACTTTATTCTAAATTGCAAAGAAAAGGATTGTTAGAAAGGGATGTGGATAGACTAATTCGAAATGATCGAATCATATGGGGAGCTTCAATGGTTGATTGTGGTGATGCAGATGCAATGGTAACAGGGAATATAAGACATTACGCAGCATCTATAGAGAGTCTTAATAAAGTAGTTGATCCTAGACCTGGTGAAATTTTATTTGGTCTCAACATGCTTATAACACCAAAAAAAACTATTTTTATTGCTGACACACAAGTAAATGATTTTCCATCTGCAGATGATTTAGTGAAGATTTCTTTATCAAGTGTAAGGGTAGCAAAGTTATTTGGTTTTGAGCCAAAAGTAGCATTTTTATCTCATTCGACATTTGGAAAACCTTTATCCAGAAATACAAAACACGTGAGAGATGCAATAGAGCTTTTAAAAACAAAAAAAGTAGATTTTGATTTTGATGGTGAAATGCAACCTGATGTGGCTCTTAACCCCAAATATAAAGAAACTTATCCTTTTTCAAAAATAGTTGGTAATGCAAATATCTTAATTATGCCAGCTCTTCATAGCGCCGCGATATCAACTAAATTAATGAAAACAATTGGTGGTGCAAAAATTATAGGTCCATTGCTAATTGGGTTAGGCTTACCTATTGAAATTGCTCCATTAAGATCCTCATCAAATGATATATTAAATCTAGCTTCAGTGGCAGCATATTCTGCTGAAATTATTGATTATAAAAATAAAAAAAATTAGTTTTTATTTCTACTTAATTCTTCGACTAAATAAATACTGGGAATTACATCTTTAACTCCATGTATTTGATCAGCTTCTGAAATAACTTTTTCCTTTTCTTTTTTTGTCATAGCTATTCCAAAAATATAGATTTTACCGTTTATTGTATCTATTGTGTAGTTTGTTGCTTTGGTCAATTTATTAAATATTAGCGCAGTTCTTAACTGTGATGTTATGAGAATATCCTTTGCAGTGCTTTTAAAATTACTATTTCCCTTGATTGTAACTGTACTTTGAACTGATCTTGCTCCTTTAGTCTCCCAAGCCATTTTTATGATTTTTAATTTTTCTTCTGGTTCATCAACTTTTCCAGATAAGTAAATATTTCCGTCTAATACCTTTGCGCTAATACTAATAATATATTTTTTATCAGTTAATGTTAATCGTCCAATTAAGTTTTTTTGCATTATCGAGTCATCAATTTGCATACCAACAGTTCTGGGGTCGTAAGCTACGCTAACGCCTGAACCAAAAATCCCAACAGAAGATGTGCCAACACAAGAAAGTGTTAATAATGCTAAAACTAAAATAAAAAAAATGTTTTTCATGTTTTTTTTAATTTTAAACAAATATCATAAATTTTTTTTTTAGATAAATTATTTTTTTGTGAAATTAAGTTAACCACATCTTTCACACTATATTTTTTCAAATATTGTTTAATTTCATTGTTTAAATGTTTTGTGTTAACAACTATTTTACTGTCATAATTCTCACTTTTCCCTGAAATTATAACTGTAAGCTCACCTTTTAAGTTTTCTTTAAAACCTGAAAATTTATCTAATTCATCCCTGTAGAAAGTTTCATGGATTTTAGTCATTTCTCGTCCAATGAAAACTTCTCTTCCATGTAGATATTTTTTGAAAATTTTTATATAAAAGTTTATTTTTATGGCGGGTATAAAAAATATTAGACTGAATTTATATTCTTTTAATCTTTTTAACTCTTTTTCAATTGCCGTTTGTTTTTTTGGTAAAAAACCATAAAAAATATATTGATCTTTAAAACCTGACACCGACATAGCAGTTGTTGCAGCGGAAACTCCAGGTACTGGAAATATTTTAACTTTGTTTTTTATACATTCATTTATTAAAACTAATCCTGGATCTGAAATTGTTGGCGTACCTGCATCTGAAATCATAGATACCACTTGGCCACTTTTAATATCTTCAACGATTTTAGAGGCAGTTTTTTTTTCATTAAATTTATGATTAGAAACTAATTGTTTACTAATGTTATAGTGATTGAGCAATTTAACTGACCTTCTTGTATCTTCGCAAAGAACTTTGTCTGAATTTTTTAGCACATTTAATGCTCGTAATGTTATATCTTCCAAGTTTCCTATTGGTGTTGAAACAATATATAAACCTGATAAAAAATTGTTCATAAAATATGAAAAAAACTTTAAGTATATTTTTATCTTATTTATTGATTACTTTTAATAGTTTTGTTTTTGCTACTGAGAACAATAATAAAGATATTCTTAAAATTGGAGTGCTAGCTCCTTTTTCTGGGGAGCTAAAATTTATTGGTGAAACAATTCTTTACTCTATAAACTTAGCGTTACACGATATAAATGATAATTCTTTAAAAATTTATCCAAAAGACTCTGGATCAAAAAAAGAAAGAATATTAAGCGCGTGTAAAGATTTTCAAAGTGAAGGAGTAAAAATTATAATTGGTCCCGTAGACTCGAAATTTGTTAACGACTTGAAGGAATTTGATGATTTAGTTTTTCTATCATTATCAAACATGAGTTCAATTGTTGAAAAAAATGTTATCATGATGGGAATAAATTTAGAATCCCAATTGTTAGCAATTAAAAAATTTATTGAGAAACAAGAAAAGAAAAAGACAGTTATTCTTTACCCAGATGATAAAAAATCAAAACATATTGGAAAAAAAATTAAAGAAATAGGTTTTAATAATTCTAGAATTTTTAAATATAGTAAAGATTCTGAAGTTTTAACTGGACAGATCGAAAAGCTTACGAATTACAAACAAAGAAAAATAAATTTGGAGTCGAGAATTAAAACACTTGAGAAATCTGATTTACCTAAAGATGTTAGGGAACTTAATCAGTTAAAACAAAAATATACACTTGGAGACGTAAACTTTGATTCGGTAATTATTATTGATTTCGATGATGGATTAAAAAGTGTTTTAACATCTCTAGAGTATACGGATGTAACAGAAAAAAATATTTTAATACTTACTGCAAATCAATGGTTTGATGACAGTATTTTAACCGAAACATCAATCAAAAAATTTTATTTTCCATCTATTAATTTAAAAAATTATAAATCATTTAACAGGAAATTCTTTAAAACATATGGTTACTTTCCTAATGAAATTTCAATTATATCTTACGATATACTTGGTTTTATTTATTATCTATGGAAGAGTGAAAATCCAATAAGATCTGTGAAAGATTTTAATATTAAAAATGAGATAAAAGGAAAAATCGGAAATTTTAAAATTTTTGATAATAAAGTTATTCAAAAACTTGAAATGTATACTTTAGAGGAAAATAAATTTATCAAAAATAAACTTTAATTTTTTCATATAATTTTTTGTAGGCTATTTGTCTGTGGTCAATTTTTAACTTTTCTTTATAGTTCATTTCAGCAAATGTTTTTGAATATCCCTCAGGTACAAAAATTGGATCATATCCAAATCCATTTTCTCCTCTTATATCAGTTAAACTACCTTTGATGACTCCCGTTTCAGTTATTTTTTTTCCATCAGGCCATTGAATTGTTAAACTGCTTATAAATTGAGCTTTTGAGTTTTTGTTAATTTTTTTTATTCTTTCTAAAATCTTTTTCATGGCATTTTCAAATCCACCTAAATCTTCTGCAAATCGAGATGAAAAAATTCCAGGTTCGCCATTTAAAGCATCAACTTCAAGCCCAGAGTCGTCAGATAGAGTAACTAAATTTGAATTTTTACAAAAGAATTCCGCCTTTATCTCAGAATTTTCCTCGAAAGTTTTACCATTTTCGATTGGGCTTTTAATATCTAAATCTATAGGAGATATTTTTTTAATTTTTTTTGGTAATAAATCGCTCATTTCGATAAATTTTCCCTTATTATGCGTACCTACCAATATTTTATCAATTTTTTGCATATGATCTGGAAATAAGATATTTCATCACTATATACAAATTATGACTGATTTAAATAAAGAAGATAATATAGATAAGAAAAATGACCCTACTAAAAAAGATGAGAAAAAAGAATTAACTTTAGAAGAAAAGCTCAAAGATACAGAGGAAAAATTATTAAGGTCTTTAGCTGAAATAGATAATCAAAGAAAAAGATTTGAAAAAGATATTCAAGAGGCTTTAGAGTTCGGTGGTTTTAATTTTGCCAAGGAAAATTTAGTTATTCTTGATAATCTACAACGAGCTTATATTTCAATTAAAAGTGATCCCAGTCTAAAAGGAAATAAGGATCTAGATAAGTTTTTGAGTAATATTAAAATTATTGAAAAAGATTTAATTTCGATTTTTAAAAAGAACAAAATCGAAAAAATTGACACAAAAAACAAAAAATTTGATCCTAATTTTCACCAAGCAATGACTGAAATGGAAGACGACAAAGTCGAACCTGGGACTATTGTACAAGAAATGTTACCAGGTTACATGTTTGGCAATAGGCTATTAAGGGCATCTTTAGTGGCTGTTTCCAAAAAAAAAGCTCAAAATGAGGAAAAAAAACCTGAAAATAGTGAAAAAAAATAACAATTTTCATCTTGTAGACTAGAAAAAAACACCCATATAACATTCATCATGAGTAGAGTAATAGGAATAGATTTAGGAACGACAAATTCTTGCGTTTCAATAATGGACGGCAAACAAGCTAAGGTAATTGAAAACGCCGAGGGGCAAAGAACAACCCCATCGGTTGTAGCTTTTCTTGAAAAAGATGAAAAACTTGTTGGGCAACCTGCTAAGAGACAGGCAGTAACAAATCCAAACGATACAATTTTTGCAGCTAAGAGGTTGATTGGAAGAACCTTTGATGACAATTCTGTCAAAAAAGATATTGAAAAAGTCCCTTTTAAAATTGTTAAGTCAGAAAAAAATGATGCATGGATTGAAGCAAAGGGAAAAAAGTATTCACCTTCACAAATATCTGCTTTTATTCTTCAAAAAATGAAGGAGACCGCTGAAAAACATTTAGGGCAACCAGTAACAAAGGCGGTTATCACCGTTCCTGCGTATTTTAATGATGCACAAAGACAAGCAACGAAAGACGCAGGTAAAATAGCAGGCTTGGAAGTTTTGAGAATTATAAATGAACCAACTGCTGCATCTTTAGCTTATGGTTTAGATAAAAAGGGTGGAAAAAAAATTGCTGTTTATGATCTAGGAGGCGGTACCTTTGATGTATCTATCTTAGAAATTGGTGATGGTGTATTTGAAGTAAAATCAACTAATGGTGATACATTTTTGGGTGGTGAAGATTTTGATGATACTATCGTGGATTATCTAGTTTCTGAATTTAAAAAAGATAACGGAATTGATTTAAAGGGAGACAAGTTAGCATTACAAAGATTAAAAGAAGCAGCTGAGAAAGCTAAAATAGAATTATCTTCTGCTACACAAACTGAAATTAATCTTCCTTTTATAACAGCTGATAAGACAGGTCCTAAGCACATAAATTTAAAATTTACTAGAGCTAAACTTGAGGCTCTTGTTGAGAACTTGGTAGAAAGAACTTTAGAGCCTTGCAAGACTGCATTAAAGGACTCAGGTTTTTCTGCAGCTGAAATAGATGAGGTGGTTTTAGTCGGCGGTATGACTAGAATGCCTAAAATTGTTGAAACAGTTAAAAACTTTTTTGGAAAAGATCCAAATAAAAGTGTTAACCCAGACGAAGTAGTTGCAATGGGTGCTGCGATCCAAGCAGGAGTATTACAAGGTGATGTAAAAGATGTTCTGCTTTTAGACGTAACTCCATTATCTTTAGGTATAGAAACTTTGGGTGGTGTTTCAACAAAATTAATCGACAAAAATACAACGATACCAACCAAAAAAAGCCAGGTTTTCTCGACAGCCGAGGATAACCAACCTGCAGTATCTATAAGAGTCCTTCAAGGAGAAAGGGAGATGGCAGCAGATAATAAAATTCTTGGAAATTTTGAATTGGTAGGTATCGCACCAGCTCCAAGGGGAGTTCCACAAATTGAGGTAACTTTTGACATTGATGCAAATGGTATTGTAAGCGTATCTGCAAAAGATAAAGGAACGGGGAAAGAACAAAAAATTCAAATTCAAGCTTCAGGTGGTTTATCTGATGAAGAAATTAAAAATATGGTTAAAGATGCAGAAGCGAATAAAGAGTCAGACAAAAAGAAGAGAGATTCGGTCGACTCAAGAAATCAGGCTGATACTATAATCCATTCGACTGAAAAAAATCTTAAGGAACATGGTAGTAAAATTTCAGATGCTGACAAAAAGGCTATCGAAACGGCCATATCAGATTTAAGAAATACGTTAAAAGGCACAGATACTGAAGAAGTTAAAAAGAAAACGCAGTCATTGATCCAGGCTTCAATGAAATTAGGTGAAGCAGTCTATAAAAGCCAACAAAAACCAGCTGATAAAACTGGTGGGAATAATGATGATAAAAAAGACAATAAAGAAAAAGAGAACGTCGTTGATGCAGAAGTTGTAGACTCAAAAGAAGATAAAGAAAAAAGAGCCTAAGACTAATAAACAGGAGAAATTTTCTCATGGCAAAAAGAGATTATTATGATGTCTTAGGAGTCACAAAATCCGCTAGCAAAGAAGAAATAAAAAAAGCATACAGAAAATTAGCACTTAAGTATCACCCAGATAAAAACAAAGGTGATAAAGGAGCAGAAGAAAAGTTTAAAGAAGGAAGCGAAGCATACCACATTCTTTCAGATGATAAGAGAAAAGCAAATTACGACCAATTCGGTCATGCTGCTTTTCAAGGTGGAGGAGCAGGTCAGGGTGGTTTTGGTAACTTTGATTTTTCCTCCTCATTTTCTGATATTTTTGAAGATGTCTTTAGTGATTTTGGATTTGGAAGTTCTGGACAATCAAGAAGGGGTAGAAGAAATTACAGGGGTAATGACTTAAGATATGATGTTTCCATAGACTTAAATGATGCTTTTACAGGAAAAGAAGAAAAAATAAATTATACGACTTACAAAAAATGTAAAACTTGTTCAGGTAACGGTGCTAAACCAGGCTCTAAACCTTCTGCATGTAATTATTGTGGTGGCCAAGGTAAAGTTAGATCTAACCAAGGTTTCTTTACTATCCAACAAACTTGTCCTGAATGCAGCGGGGAAGGAGAAAAAATAGACAATCCATGTAATAATTGTGGAGGGGCTGGAAAAACGCAATCTAATGAGAATGTTTCTGTTAAAATTCCAAAAGGGGTTGATGATGGAACAAGAATTAGAATTGCAGGAAAAGGTGAAGCAGGAACAAAAGGTGGTTCAAATGGTGATTTATATTTATTTGTTTCAGTTGAACCACATGATATTTTTAAAAGATCTGAAGAAAACCTGTTTTATGAGCTGCCGGTCTCTTTTGCAGATGCAGCATTAGGTGCAACTGTAGAAGTGCCATCTATTGACGGAGGTAAGACTAAAATTAAAATTCCTTCTGGAACTCAAAGTGGAAAACAGTTAAGACTTAGAGGTAAAGGTATGCCAATACTTAAAAGAAATCTTTTTGGTGATTTATATATTAGGGTTATAACTGAGGTTCCTACATCTTTAACAAAAAGACAAAAAGAGATTCTTTCAGAATTTAAAAATTTGGAGGATAACAAATCTAATCCTTTAATAAAAAATTTCTTCGATAAAGCAAGAAAATTTTGGAAACGGTAAATGAAAAAAATTAACTTATCAATAACTGGATGTTTGGGTAGAATGGGAAAACAACTTATTAAATCTTCAAAAAAATCCCGAGATTTTAAAATTGTTTCAATTACTGAAAATAAAAAAATAAACAAAAAAATATTTGGTCTTAGACCTTCACTTAATTCAAAGGATACATTTAAAAAAACAAAGGTAATTATAGATTTTACAGTTCCTAAGTGTACTATGGAAGTTCTTAAAATTGCTTCAAAATTAAAAACAAGAGTTGTAATTGGTACAACTGGTTTTTCCAAAAAAGAGGAAATTTTAATAAAAAAATATTCTAAAAAAATACCTATACTAAAAGCAGGAAATATGAGCTTAGGTATAAATTTATTAGTTTATTTAACCGAAATTGCTTCAAGATCTCTTGGAGATAAATTTTTAAGTAAGATCCACGAGGTTCATCATAAACACAAAAAAGATCACCCTTCAGGGACTGCCTTAATGCTTGGGAAAGGAATAGCTGATGGTAAAAATATTGATCTAAGTAAAAATATAGGAACAAAATACTTTAATAAAAAGACTTTTCCATATTCAAAAAAAATTAATTTTAATTCTCTCAGAAAAGGTAAAGTTGTTGGCGAACATGAGGTAAAATTTTCTAGTGGTAAAGAAATTATCACTTTAAATCACGAAGCCTTCGATAGAGCCCTATATTCTGAGGGTGCCCTTACCGCAGCAAAATGGTTAATAAATAAAAAACCAGGTTTATACTCAATGAAAAATGTTTTAAATTTTAATTAAATTTAAGACAATGAGTCAAAAGAATAGAGCAAAAATAATTTTAAAAATTTTAAATAAAATTTATACTAAAACACCAATTCCATTAAAACATAAAAACACTTTTACCCTTTTGATATCTGTTGCTCTCTCTGCGCAAACAACGGACTTAAATGTTAATAATGTAACAAAAGATATTTATAAAAAATATTATAAGCCAGAACATTTTGTTAAATTAGGTAGAAAAAAAATCGAGAGACTTATTAAAAGTATAGGACTTTTTAGAAATAAAGCTAAAAGCGTTTATATTCTATCAAAACAATTAATTGATAAACATGGAGGAAGAGTACCTAAAAATTTTGAAGATTTAGAGAATCTTCATGGCGTTGGGCATAAAACTGCGAGTGTAATCATGTCCCAAAAATTTGGAGTGCCGGCTTTTCCGGTCGATACACATATACACCGATTAGCACAAAGATGGGGACTTACAAATGGAAAGAATGTAATACAAACTGAAAAAGATCTAAAAAGACTTTTTCCTAAAAAATCATGGACAAAACTTCATCTTCAAATTATTTATTATGGAAGAGAATATTGTAAAGCCAGAGAGTGCTTTGGCGTTACTTGTAAAATCTGTACCACTTGTTATCCTGGTAGGAAAAAACCAATAAAAACAAAAAAGGCATAATATGAGAGTTTTAGGAATAGGAAATGCAATTATAGATGTGATTTGTAAAGTTGATGATGATTTTCTAAAAAAGAATAACCTTACAAAAAGTACTATGAAATTAGTTGATGAACGTGAGTTTAAAACTCTTACTTCAAAATTAGAAATTGATCAAACTATATCTGGTGGATCAGTTGCTAATTCAATTGTTGGTCTCTCACAATTAAAGAATAGTGTTGGATTTATTGGAAAAATTAATAATGATGATTTTGGAAAAAAATATGAAGATGGTTTACGAAAAGAAAGGGTAAAGTTTTTTTATTCAAAAAAAAATGAAACAATACCTACTGGAACTTGTTTGATTTTAATTACTCCAGACTCTGAAAGGACGATGTGCACTTTTTTAGGTATAGCAGGAAGAATTAATGACAAAGATATAGATTTAGAAGCGATTAAAGGTAGTGATATCACATTTTTTGAGGGCTATCTTTGGGATGAAGGGCATCCAAAAAAAGCTTTTGAAAAAGCTATAAAAAATTCAAATAAAACAGCCATGTCACTTTCAGATAAATTTTGCGTTGATAGACATAAGTCAAGTTTTCTCAACTTAGTAAAAAGTTATCTAGATATTACATTTGCAAATGAACAGGAAATTTTATCTTTAATTGATGCTAAAAATTTCGAGGATGTTATTACTTTTGGAAAAAGTATAGGAAAACTAATGGTGATTACGCGTGGTGAGAAAGGAAGTATTGCAATTAGTGGTGATGAAGTTGTTGAGTTTGGTATCTTCAAAAATTTAAATATTGTAGATTTAACAGGAGCTGGTGATCTTTTTGCTGCTGGATTTTTACACGGTCAAATTAACAATTTATCAATTAAAGAAAGTTTACAAAAAGGAACGGAGATGTCATCAAAGATTATACAAAAAATTGGTGCTAGACTTTCTTAAGTTTTTTTCTACTATAACTACCTTTTCCTTTTTTAGGCTTAACTACACGCTTAGAATATTTTTTAGAAAATAAGTCCTTCGCAAACAAATTCCTTTTTTTCATAACGAATACCCTTTTTTTGAATTTTTTATAAAATTACTATCTTCAAACTTATCTTTAATTTTTTGTCTAAGTCTGTAAATATGTGTTTCTACAGTATGAGTATCCGTATCAGTAGAATAATTCCAAATATTCTTTAATATAAAATCTCTACTTAATGGTTTAGTTGATGAATTTAGTATTTCAATAAAATCAATTTCTTTCTCAGTAATTTTTAAAAATATATTATTTTTTTTTAAAATTCTCTCATTTTTATCTAATATATAATTCTTTATATTTATTAGGGAATTATTATTAAACTCAAATTTTTTACAAACATTAATAATTTCCTGATTAAATTGTAATATGTTTAATGGAAGCTTAATTATTACCTCAGGTTTTTTTTCAATATTAATTTTATTTTTTTCTTGAATATATATTTTAGGCTTATTTATATTTAGAGATAAAATTTTTTTACTATTTTCGTAATCAAATAGAACTGCATTAATATTTTCATTTTTAAAATCTTTTAAACTTTCATGTAAGATTAAATTAAAGCCGAAAAAAGTCTTGAGTTCGACAAGGGCATTGATAAAGTTTTCATTGCAAAAACATGCTATGTTAATATTGTAATTTTCTTTATGCATTTATATTTAAAAGATAAATTTATCCATTTTAAAGACTATAAGATAAAATGCTCTATAGGTAAAATGGGTTTAACCAAGAAAAAAGCTGAAGGTGACCTAAAAACACCTAGGGGTAGTTTCAATTTTAGTTATCTCATGTACAGGTCTGATAGAATAAATAATATTCAGACAAAATTAAAAAAAATTAAAATAAAAAAAAAATTTGGTTGGTGTGATGACACCAGTTCAAATGATTATAATAAATTAATTCAATTCCCTTTTAAGAAAAGTGCGGAGAGATTGTATTTAAAAGAAAATATTTATGATTTAGTCTTGGTTATAAACTACAACGTAAATCCTATTTCAAAAAACAAAGGAAGTGCAATTTTTTTACATTTAGCGAATGAGAAATTTAGTGCTACTAAAGGATGTATAGCAATTAAAAAAAAAGATTTTTTAAAAATTTTACCCTCGATAAACAAAAAAACGAAAATAGTTATTTTTTGAAAGATCTAGGACCCATAATAGCTGATCCTATCCTTAAAAATGTTGATTTGTATTTAATCGCAATTTTATAATCTGATGACATTCCCATACTAAGATCTTTTAAACCTAATTCATAATTTAATTGGGAAATATTGCTAAAATATTTTTCTGTATTGTCATTATTAGGTGGTAAAACCATTAAACCTATAACATTTAATTTAATTTCATCTTTGCAGTACTTTAGAAAACTTTTAACATCTTTTAAGCGGACACCAGATTTTTGTATTTCATTACCTATATTAACTTGAATAAAATATGATAGTTTCCTGTTTAAATCGTTTTCACTTTTTTTACATATATCTGCCAATTTAGGATTATCCAAAGAATGAATAAAATTAAAAATCTTTACAGCTTTTCTAGCTTTATTAGATTGTAATTTTCCAACCATATGAATTCTTAAATTTGGTTCTGTTTTAAGTTTTTCTGACCATTTTTCCTCGGCTTCCTGAACTTTATTCTCACCATAATGATAATGTCCAGATTTAATTAGAGGTTCGAGAGCTAATAAAGGAAAAGTTTTAGAAACACAAATTATATTAGGTTTACTTTCAGTATTAAAATTTTCTATACTATCCTTAATTATTTTTAATTTATTTACACTTTGGTCATTCATGATAAAAAAAAATTTTAAACTTTTTTTCTTTATAGAAAAATTAAATGAACTTAACCTAGATTATGTTAAAAAAATAGGTGCAATTTTAATTTTAAGAAACCCAGAAAAAGTCAATCTTATAGATTTAATAAAATTTGATAAAAGATGCATTAATAAAAAAATTACTTTATTTATCCAAAATAGTGTAAAAATTTTGTTTTTATTAAAAACAAACAATTTTTATATATCTGCATATAATAAAAGTCAGTTTAAACAACTTAGAAAAATAAACCGTAAAGTCAAAATAATTGGTAGTGCTCACAATATTCCTGAAATTTATGAAAAACTGATGCAAGGTTGTGATTATATTATTTTATCTAGAATTTTTAAAACATCTAATAAGTTCAAAAAAGGATTTTTAGGCACAACTAAATTTAATTTATTAACTAAAAATTTTTCTAATAAATTTGTAGCTTTAGGTGGGATAAATGAAAAAAATTTTAGATCATTAAGTCTGCTTAATATCTATGGTTGTGCGATGTCTGGGGATAAAAAAAAAGCCGGCAAATACATGCCGGCTTTTTTAAAAAATAATTTTTAAATTACTTAAAACGCAATAGCTAATGAAACAGATGTTGCATCAACTCCTCTACCTACATTGTAAGCAGAGTTTGATACGTCTGAGTCAGCTATGTTTAACGTCATACCGCCCATTGAGTAAGATAATGAAATTGAATCAAAATCTTGGTCAACGTCAGTTGAGTTATTGCTTTTTCTAGACTCCATCTCGTTGTAAGAAACTGACAAATCATCACTGATTTTGTAAGAAATACCAATGTATTCATTAGTATAGTTAGTTTCTTCAGAGCCTCCTTGTGTAGCTACAACACCTTTTTGGTAACCAACAGATACTGGACCAGTTGAGTACTTAATGTACGCAGTACCTTCTTGTTGTCCGTATCCACCTGTAGTACTTGCAGAGTCTGATTCTTGGTCATAGTAACCAACACCAACGTCTAAACCTTCAAGCATTGGAACAGAACCTGTAACTGTAACTTCTAATCCTTTGTCTGAAGTACCGCCAGTATCACCTGATGATCCGTTGTCTGCTTGCGCATCTCCCGAACCAACATCAGTTGTGTACATACCATCTATTTTAAAACCAGAACCCATTACGTCCGCCATAGTAACTCTGATACCATAAGTACCATCCATACCGTTAACGTCGTCTATTGAACCTAGTAATGCGTTTGCTTCTTCAAAAGCAGTCGGCGTTACGTCATCAATAGCTGAAATTGGAGAACCAGTTGAAGTTAAAGCAACATCAGCCATACCAAGTACGCCACCGAATACTAATTCAGAGTCGTTATATGCCATAGCATCTGTAATTGTTTGCTTATAACTTACTGTAGTTCCGTTATCTAACTCTGTAGAACCAGTAACAGATAATTCTTTATCCATTCCTATAGGGTTCCCAGTTGTTTTATAACCACTACCTTTTGTGTAAGATGCCTCCATGCTACCAGACAATGACATTTCACCTGCGTTTGCAGATGTAATAGCCAATGCTCCAGCTAGTGCAGACAAACCTACTTTAGTTATATTTTTCATGTTTATCTCCTTGTTATTGTTTATTTAAATAAACTCCGAAAAATAACTTATTTTTAACTCCTCATGCATAATAATCGCTAAAATACCTATATTTTTTAGATATATGTTGTATAAATACCACACAGAATATGGGCCTTTTTGATGTTTATAGGTGTTTATCGATAAAGTATGGGATATTAAATTGATATGTCTGAATTTTTCACAAAAAAAATCATTCTATTTTTCATCAGTTTATTACTTATTTCTTGTGGGGATCCTCTTGCAAATTTACCTGGAGGTAGCAGGGACACTCCAGACAGTGGTAAAGATAGAGCTTTAAAAAACTTGAAAGAGGGCAAAGGCATTACTCTTGGTAAAGCTCTAGGCGACCGTAAAACTACTTATGAATTTAGCTCATCTAATCCAATGTGGAGAGCAACCTTTGATGTGATTGATTTTATGCCGCTAGTAACTGTAGATTATTCAGGTGGTATGATTATAACCGATTGGTATACAGACGCAAATACCACTGAAGAATCATTAAAATTCACCATAAGGTTTTTATCAAACGAAGTAAGATCCGATAGTTTAAAAATTATTATTCATAAAAAAACTTGCAAATCAAAAGGGGGAAATTGTATAGTTCAGAAAATTTCATCTCCTAAGCTTGAACAAACTATAAGAGCAGATATTATTAAAAAAGCTGCACTTTTAGTTGAAAATGCTAAAAATAAGAAAAAGAAATAAACAAATTCTACTACTTAATGAATAAGGTTGATGTAAAAGACATAGATAAAAAATGGCAAGACTTTTGGTCACGTAATAAAAACTCATTTAAAAACACCGACAAAAAAAAGAAATTTTACTGCTTAGAGATGTTTCCATATCCTTCAGGTAAAATTCACATGGGCCACGTTAGAAACTATGCTATCGGCGACGTACTTGCGAGATATAAATCAATGCAAGGTTTTAATGTTCTCCATCCTATGGGATGGGACTCCTTTGGTATGCCAGCTGAAAATGCTGCTAGAGAAAATAATTTGGACCCGAAAGAATGGACACAAAAAAATATTGCAACTATGAAAAGACAGCTCTGTTCTTTAGGACTTTCAATTGATTGGGATTTAGAAATTTCAACGTGTGATCCAAATTACTATAAACATCAACAATCACTTTTTATAGATTTGTATAACAAAGGATTAGTTGTCAGGAAGGAAACTTACGTAAATTGGGATCCTGTTGAACAAACAGTTCTTGCAAATGAACAAGTAATTAATGGTAAAGGATGGAGATCAAACGCTATTGTAGAAAGAAAAAAATTATCACAGTGGTTTTTTAACATATCTAAGTTTTCAGAAGAATTATTAGAAGATTTAAATTCGCTCACAGAATGGCCAGAAAAAGTAAAGTTAATGCAAAAAAATTGGATTGGTAAATCTGTTGGATGTGAGATTGATTTCGAAATCGAGGGACAAAAAAAAATAAAAATTTTTACAACACGTCCAGATACTATATTTGGCGCCACTTTTTTAGCGGTTTCAGTTGATCATCCAATTTGCAAAAATTTTAGTAATAATGATAATTTTCTTAAATTTAAAAATAAAGCTTCTCAAGTAGGGACTACCGAAGAAGCAATAGCAAACGCGGAAAAGATTGGATTCGACACAGGATTTAGAGCTAAACATCCTTTTATAAAAAATAAAAGTATACCTGTTTATGTTGCGAACTTTATTTTGATGGATTATGGAACTGGTGCTATTTTTGGTTGTCCTGCTCACGACCAGAGAGACTATGATTTTGCTAAGAAATATCAAATTGAAATTATAAAAGTAGTAAAACCAAAGGAAAATCATGAATTAGTTGAAGATAATAAGGCCTTTGATGGAGATGGAAGTATAATTAATTCTGAATTTTTAAATGGTTTAAATATTTCTGATGCAAAAGATAAGATAATAAGAGAAATAGAGAAGAAGAAAATAGGCAAAAGGCAAATATCTTACAGACTTAAAGATTGGGGAATTTCTAGACAAAGATATTGGGGATGTCCGATACCAATGATTTATTTAAAAAATGGTAAAGTTGTGCCTGTAGATAAGAGCGAATTACCAATAACTTTACCTAGTGATGCAGATCTAAATTCAAAAGGCAATCCACTAGAAAGCCATCCTAATTGGAAAAAAACTAAATATATAAAAACAGGTGAAGACGCGGTTAGAGAGACCGATACTCTAGACACATTTGTAGACTCTTCGTGGTATTTTATTAGATTTTGCTCTCCAAAATTACAGGATAAACCTTTCGATGAAAAGTCTCTAAGTTATTGGATGCCGGTAGATCAATACATTGGTGGAGTGGAGCATGCAATATTACATTTGCTCTATTCAAGATTTTTTATGAGGGCAATAAAATTAAATGATGAAAAGATAAAAATTAAAGAACCTTTTAAGGGTCTTTTTACGCAAGGAATGGTTTGTCATGAAACGTACAAAAATAAAAAAGGGAATTGGCTGAGTCCTGAAGAAATAAAAGGTTTTAATAAATCTGAAATCACAGTAGGGCCTCCCGAAGCAATGTCTAAATCAAAAAAAAATGTTGTAGACCCTGAAAGCATGATAAAAATTTATGGTGCCGATGCAATTAGATGGTTTATGCTTTCGGATAGTCCACCAGATAGAGATATTCAATGGTCAAATGATGGGGTAGCCGCAGCACACAAGTTTGTTCAAAGAGTCTGGTCTTTAAACGAAAAAGCTGTTAGTAGAAAAAACGTAAAATCTTTAGAAGAAGAGAGAAAGAAGTTTTTAACAGCTATAAATAAATATTTGTTTAAGATTACAAGTTTTATAGAAAAATTTCAGTTAAATGTAGCTATAGCTTCTTTTTATGAGGCAATAAGATTAATGGAGGAATATGTCAACAAACCCGTTGAAAATAAGGACTTTTTACGATCACAAGCAAGTTTGATGAAAGCTATAATGCCCTTTATTCCTCACATATCTTGTGAGTGCTTATCAAAACTTGAAGGCAAAGATTTTTACTCAAAAATTGAATGGCCAAGAATTGAAAAAAATTTATTAGCAGATGAAAATGTAATTATTGTTGTTCAAATAAATGGCAAAAAAAGGGGTCTTATATCTGCAAAAAAAGATATTTCAGAAGTTGATGTTACAAAAGAGGCAAAAAAAATCGAAAATGTAGAAAAAAACCTTAGAAATAAAAAGGTAATAAAAAAAATATTTGTAAAAAATAAAATTATAAACTTTATAATTGCATGAAAAACTTTGAATTAAATAAAATATTTATTTTTGCAGCAGTTATTAATTTACTACTGAGTTGTGGTTATCAGCCTATTTTGAATAAAGACAAACAAGATTTCTCTGTTTCCAAATTTAACCTTGAAGGAAATAAAAGAATTGCTGGACTTTTAAAAAATAATTTGATCAGCACCAAAAAGGCGTTGAACGTAATTGAATTAAATATAAAATCAGAAAAGAAAACAGCGGTTTCAAATAAAAGTCAATCAGGTAAAGTATTAACCTATTCAGTTACATTAACCTTTGAAGTTACTGCGAGTGGTAATGAAAATATTTTATTTAATAAAGTTTACACTAAGTCTCAAAATTATTCTGCAGCCGATGTTCATTCAGATACTTTGAATAATGAAAAAAAAGTTGTGGAGAGTCTAATTGAATCTATTGCAAGTGAATTGCAGATTGAACTAAACTCAATCTTTTAGATGATTTTAAAGAGTTATTTATTGGAGCAAAATATTTCATTAATAAATAAATATTTTATTAACCTTATCTATGGTGAAAATATAGGTATGAAGGATGACATTAAGGACCAGATTAAAATATATTATAAAAGTTATGAGAAAATTTTATTTACTCAAGATGAAATATTAAAAAAAAAAGATATTCTCACCGAACAAGTTGAAAACACCTCTTTGTTTAGTAGTAAAAAAATTATATTCATAAACGAAGTTACAGATAAGATTAAAGATATAATTTATGATATCGGACAAAAACCAAAGGAAGACCTTAAAATATTTTTATTCGCACAAACATTAGAAAAAAAGTCAACACTTAGAAAAAATTTTGAAAAAGATAATACGCAAGGAATAATTGCATGTTACCAAGATAATGAAAAAACGCTTGGGGAGTATACACGAAGAAAACTTAAAGATTATTCGGGTGTAACGCAACAGATTATCAATTTTTTAATTAAAAATTGTAACCTAGACAGAAAAACTCTTTCCAATGAAATTGATAAAATTAAATGTCTGTTTATTGATAAAAAAATTAATACAGATAAACTTCCAGAATTGTTGAATAACAACAATAATTTAGACTTTAACAGTGTGAGAGATGCGTGTTTCAACGCAGATAAAAACAATTTAAATGAAAATCTTGGAAACATTTTTCTTCAAAATGAAAATGCTTATTTTTACTTAAGTGTATTAAGCAATAGGATAGAAAAACTTATAAATCTGAATTATGAACTAAAAAAAGAAAAAAATATTGAGAAGGCTATTGATAAAATAAAACCTCCAATATTTTGGAAGGATAAACCAACATTTTATAAACAAATTAGAAGATGGAATTCAGAAAAATTAGAACAAGCGAGAAGAATTCTCTTTGATGCAGAAATTCAACTCAAAGTTAATGCGAATTTAAATAATAATATTTTAATTAAAAACTTAATAATTAATCTTTATCAAAAAGCTTCGTCTACTTCCTAAGTTTTTTTGAGATCAAATCAAATTGATCTAAAGATTTATATTCTATAATGACTTTACCAGAATTGTTTTTTTTATTTATTATCTTAACGTTTAATCCAAGTTTGCTTTCAATTTCGTTTCTAACAAATTGAATGTTAGGATCTTCATTACTATCTCTTGTAAATCTTTTTTTTCCCTTAATAAAAGTTTCTATCTCCCTTGCAGCAAGTTTTTTTTTAACCACATTTTCTGCAATTTCAGATGCATTTGGCATACCAATAAGTGGTCTAGCCTGACCTGCCGTAAGTTTTTCCTCTTCTAAAAGTCCAATAATATCTTTCGGTAAGGTTAGTAGTCTTAAGGTATTACTTACATGACTTCTGCTCTTTGACATGAATTTTGCAATCGTTTCATGATCGTAACCGAACTCTTTAATTAATCTTTCGTACCCTTTTGCTTCTTCAATAATGTTTAGATCTTGTCTTTGAATATTTTCGACTATCGCTATTTCTAGACTCTTTTGATCATCGACATCGAGAATTATGACTGGGACTTCGTTTAATCCTGCCCTTTGTGCAGCTAGCCATCTTCTCTCACCAGCTACAATCTCATATTTTCCTTTTTCATACTTGTTTGGTCTAACCGCTATTGGCTGTATTACTCCATTTTCATTGATTGATTTTGATAACTCGCTTAATTTCTCTTCATCAAAAATGGTTCTAGGTTGATACTTGTTTCGAGATAAATCAGCGATAGGAATAGTATTTGAAACTTTATCACTCGAGATTGATTTATTATCAATATCTCCGAACAGTGCTGAAAGTCCTCTGCCAAGCCCTTTTTTTGCAGGGTTCATGCTGCGCTCCCTAACGATTGATTCTCCTGATTAATAAACTCTTCTGCCAAATTTATATATGATTTACTGCCTGCACATTTTTTATCATAAATTAAACAAGGCATGCCATGTGAAGGAGCTTCGGATAACCTCACGTTTCTTGGCACGACAGTTTTGTAGACCTTATTTTTAAAATGATTTCTTGCTTCAGAATCTACTTGGGCAGATAATTTGTTTCTTTTATCAAACATCGTTAAAAGTACTCCTCTTATCCCTAGGTCAGGATTTAGATTTATTTTTATCCTGTCAATTGTTTTTACTAATTGAGTTATTCCCTCCAAAGCAAAAAATTCTGTTTGAAGAGGTATTAATAATTCATTGGCTGCCACTAAAGACATCACTGTTAGTAAACTTAAAGAGGGAGGGCAATCTATAAAAATGTTTTCGTATCTTTTTAGATAACCATCTACATCATTTTTAAGAATCTCTTTAAGCAAAAAAGCTCTGTTAGCATCATTAGCTGTTTCAACTTCGAGACCTGAAAGATTGACGTTAGATCCTATTAAATCTAAACCTGGAACGCTACTCTGTTGAACAACCTTCTTAATTGAAGTTTTTCCGATTAGTAGATTATAAATGCTTTTATCCTCATCATTATTTGATTTACCCAATCCGGTAGTTGCGTTACCTTGGGGATCGAGATCAATAACTAGAGTCTTTTTTCCTTTAATCGCTAGTGCTGTTGCTAAGTTTATTACAGTTGTAGTTTTTCCAACTCCACCCTTTTGATTTATTACAGATATTATCGATCTAGCCACAATTTATTTTTTAGCATCAACTATTATAATTTTTGAATCACTCGATGTGATGCTAGGTACTAGCTTATACTTATAAATTAGGCCCTTTGAAGCTTTTTTTAGTTCTTCCTGTGCACTCTTTCCAAGCATTACAATAAGTTTGTGTGATTTCTTGGAGGTTTCACGTGAAATTCTTAATATTTCAGGTAATTTTTTAAAAGCTCTACATACAATATAGTCTGTTTCTATTATATGAGATTGATAATCATTATCATATATATATGTTCTTTCAAGATTAAGTTTTTGTATTATGGATTTTATAAAACCAACTTTGATTTTAGATTTTTCATAAAGTTTCACGTGAAACGTGAGAATATCACTATAAAAGATAGATAGAATAATTCCTGGGAAACCAGCTCCAGTTCCTAAATCAGCTAAACTATTAAAATTCTTATGATCAATATGATTAACAAGCTGAGCAGAATCAAGAACATGTCGGTTCCAAATCTCTTTTTCGGAGTGTTTAGAGATTAAATTATACTTTTTATTATAATTTAAAACCTCCTGAACAAATAATTCAATAAGTTCTAGTTTTTTTGGGTTAAAATTTAGATCTCTAGTTAAAATCAGCTTAGATTCACTAAGACTCATAAGGATTCTAGGCTGGAACCCTGTTTTTTACCTTTTTAATAGCTCCCAATAAAATAATTGCAGCCGCTGGAGTGACTCCATCAATCCTGAGAGCCTGTCCCAAAGTTTTTGGTCTGATTAATTTTAGTTTAGACTTAACTTCATTAGAGAGTCCACTGAAAGAGTCGTAATCAATCTCTTTAGGTATCAGCAGTCCTTCGTCTTTTCTAAAAGTTTTAATATCACTTTCTTGTTTAGGCAAATAGCCTAAATAGTGGGCGTTTATTTCAACCTGCTCATCAACAGAGCGTTCATAATGGGGTATATCAGCCCAAATTGTTCTTAATTGATTTAGGTTAACATTTTTTATACCTAAAATATCTAGTCCAGATCTTTTTACTCCATCCATAGCAATCTTGATTGAGTGTTTTGCAGCTGCATTTGGTGTAATAAATTTTTTGGATAAAGAGGTTTCCAAACTTTTTATTTTTTTTTGTTTGTCATTAAATATTTTTTTTCTGTGATTTTTTATTAAATTAATTTTAATACCCATAGGTGTAAGTCTTTTATCTGCATTATCAGCTCTTAGGGACAATCGGTATTCAGCTCGAGAGGTAAACATTCTGTACGGCTCAGAAACACCCTTTGTAATTAAGTCGTCAATCATCACTCCAATGTATGAATTAGATCTGTCTAAAATAAACTCACCTTTTTTTTTAACTTTTAAAGCAGCATTAATTCCAGCTATCAATCCTTGAGCTGCTGCTTCCTCGTAGCCTGTCGTCCCGTTAATTTGACCAGCCAAAAAAAGAGACCCTATTTTCTTGGCTTCTAGACTCGCTTTTAGCTCCCTTGGGTCAACATAATCATACTCAATTGCATACCCTGCTCTTACCATTTTAACCTCTTCTAGGCCCTTAATTTTGGTTAATATTTTGAGTTGAACATCCTCAGGTAATGAGGTCGAAATACCGTTTGGGTAAACTGTATGATCATCTAATCCTTCTGGCTCTAAAAAAATTTGATGTTTTTGTTTTTCTTTAAACTTTACAACTTTGTCCTCAATGGATGGACAGTATCTTGGGCCCACACCTTTAATGTTACCAGAGTACATCGCGCTTCTTGAAATATTGTCGCTTATAATTTTATGAACAGTATCGTTAGTATAAGTCATCCCGCAACTAATTTGTTTATTAATTGCTTTAGTAGTTAAGAATGAAAAAAAGTATGGTTCATTATCTGCTGGTTGCATTTCTAAATTGTCATAATTAATAGTTCTTCCATCTAAACGTGGAGGCGTACCTGTTTTGAGTCTTCCAATTTTAATATTAAATTTTTCTAATTGTTCGCTTAGCCCTGTAGATGGTTTTTCATCATATCTCCCTGCTGGTATCTGTTTTTCTCCAATATGTATTAAACCATTTAAAAAAGTTCCCGTGGTAAGAATTAGCTGACTACATTCTACTTCTTTTCCACTTTGACAAATAAAGCCTTTTATTTTGTCTTTCTCAAAGATGAATTTCACAACAGGATCGGCAATCACTTCTAAATTTTCATAGTTAAGTAATAACTCCTTCATATATTTCTTATAGAGCTTTCTGTCTGATTGAGTTCGTGGTCCTCTGACAGCTGGACCTCTACTTCTATTTAATAATCTGAACTGAATTCCAGATTTATCAGCTACATCACCCATGATACCATCCAAGGCATCAATTTCTCGGACCAAGTGACCCTTGCCTAGTCCTCCGATGGCCGGATTGCACGACATTTCACCTATAGTGTCTATTTTATGTGTAAAAAGACCAGTATTTACGCCCATTCTGGCCGATGCTGCTGCAGCCTCACATCCAGCATGTCCACCGCCTATTACAGCCACATCAAAGGTCATTTTATTGCTCATTTAAAGAATGTATCGATGAAATATGATTTTACAAGCTCAAAGATGCGTTATTTACCAATACAGAAGTCCTTAAATATAGATCCCAGTATTTCTTCCACATCAACCTTACCTACTATACTCCCAAGATGTCTTGTGGCAAGTCTAAGGTCTTCTGCGGCTGTCTCTATCTCTTTTTTTTGATCTTTCTTTAAAAATTTTTCTATTTCTTTTAACGCTGCATTAAGTTTTGCTCGGTGCCTCTCTCTAGTAACCAGAATATTATTTGCTTTCATAAATTTTTTACTTAGCTTCTCTTTTATCATCTTTATGAGCCTATCGATGTTTTTACTATTTTTTACTGATATTAAAATTTGATCATTCTTTTTAAATTCATTTTTTGGAGTTTTTTTGCTTAAATCAGATTTATTAAAAACTAATATACAGTCTTTATTAATTAATTTTTTAACATCTTTGTTAATTGTCTTTTTTGATACATCAATAATGACTAAGGTTAAATCAGCGTCTTTTGCTTTTTTAATAGCTCTTTTAATACCTTCTTTTTCGACCTTGTTTTTAGCTTTTCTTATTCCCGCGGTATCAGCTAAAATAACAGGATATCCATCTATATTTAAATAGGTTTCAACCACATCTCTTGTGGTGCCCTCCTCCTCCGAGACGATTGCAGCATCTCTTTTTGCAAGAAGATTTAATAAAGATGACTTCCCAGCGTTAACGTCTCCTATTATAGATATTCTAAAACCATCTCTTATTTTTTCTCCAACTTTTTGGTCCTCTAGAATTTGTTTAATATCAGTGTGGACTTGTTTAATTGATTTTTGAACTTCCTTTAAAACACTTCCAGGAAGATCATCTTCTGCAAAGTCTATTTGAGCCTCTATATACGATAATGATTTAACCAATTTTTCTCTTAAGTTTTCATAATATTTGGATGCATGTCCTTGAACTAAATTTGCTGCTTGTTCCCTCTGTAATTCTGTTTCGGAATGTATTAAATCTCCAATACTTTCTGCCTTAACTAAATCAATCTTATTATTTTGAAAGGCGATTTTAGTGAATTCACCAGGTTCTGCTAATCTACAGTTTTTTTGATCTGACAATACCTTCAAGAGATAACTTATTACAGCATTGCTTCCATGAATGTGAAGTTCGGCTAAATCATCTCCTGTGAAACTATGGGGTTTAGGAAACCACAAAAGTAGTGCTTCAGGATCAATAATTTTATTATTTTTTGGGTCTATAAATTTACATAAATTTATTTCATTAGATTTAATATTTTTTTCGTTGGTTAGAGACTTACAAATATTGAGTGTTTGTGGACCCGATATTCTTACTATAGCTATGCCGCTTGGGCCTTTTCCTGAGGATAATGCAAATATATTCATTTAATAAATTTTGTTTTTTATTAACATAGAATATATGCAAAATGCCATTTGTTTTAGTACTAAGTTTGGCTGGATTACAGCAACAGAGCAAAAAAACAAAGTAACTTCTATTCATTTTAAAAAGTCATCAAAACAAGGGAAAACTTCATTTTTATTAAATAAACTTAAAAGTGATATAAATTTATTTTTTAAAGGTGAGACGAAACTTATAAATCTTCCATTAAAAATTGAGGGTAACTCGATCCAAAAAAAAATATGGAATGAACTTAGAAAAATTAAAAAAGGGAAAACCAAAAGTTATGGAGAGATTGCTAAAAAATTCAAATTATCACCAAGATATGTTGGAAAGATTTGTGGTCAAAATCAACATATTTTAGCTATTCCATGTCATCGGGTCATAAGATCTGATGGGTCGTTGGCTGGATTTTCTGCAACGGGCGGTATAAATCTTAAAAAAAAGCTTTTAGAATTTGAAAAAAATAAATAATTTTTTTATTTCAAGGATTGAAAAATCCCTTTATCAGAAATTTTAATACTCATTTCCTTTAAAAAATTAAACTTATTAATATCTTTCAAAATGAAGTCCTTTATCGGTGAAGTAATTTTATTTTGTTTAAAAAAACTATTTGTTAAATTTATTCCCAAACCAAAAAGTAGGTTTTCTGGTTTTCTTGAACTTACAAACTTTTTAATAATCTCAGAGTCCTTAATTGGCAAACCTAAAGACTGGTTATATTCAATGAATTGAAATAATTTCATAATATCTCTAATTATCAAGTTGAAACCTTGGCCTGCTACTGGATGAACATTATAAGAGCCATCACCTAAAACTAGTGAGTTATTTTTCGAAAAAATAGAATTAAATTTAAAAGAAATTGGAAAAGTAACAATTTCATCCAAATTTATGTTTGTTTTATTACCTAATATTTTTTTTAATTTATTATAGACAAAATCATTTGTGTTTATAGTTCTCAATTTATTTGAAACACTCCAAACAAAGGAAAAGTTTTTTTCATTAATTGGTAAAATCGCAAGTGGACCCTCTTTTAAAAAGTACTGTCTTGGTTCACTAATGTTAATATTGTGGCTAACCATAGATGTTAAAGCAATTTCTTTATCATCTTTTTCGATATATCTTTTTCCAACAAACTCTGAAATTATTTTTGAGCTTCTTCCAACGCATAATAATATCAAATCATAGGCATAACTTTTTTTTCCAAATAGAATACAGGAATTCTTAATATCAACTTTTCTGACTTCTTTATTAATAATTTTAATATTTTTTTTTCTTTTGATTTTTTTTAAAAGAACTTTTTTAAGATCGTTATTTTTTATTATATATAAAAGGTTTTTATGATGCTCAGAAAAATTAATAAAATTATAAAGATGATTTATTTTTTCATAAAACAAATTAATTTTTTTACATGCCCAAAATAGTTTGGTATCTTTTTCATCTAAGTATTTTATCAAAAATTT
Organism: uncultured Pelagibacteraceae bacterium; assembly: GCA_902599805.1. Taxonomy (GTDB): domain Bacteria; phylum Pseudomonadota; class Alphaproteobacteria; order Pelagibacterales; family Pelagibacteraceae; genus Anoxypelagibacter. The sequence continues at coordinate 9,184 of CACKGP010000006.1, read as the reverse complement.
GAAATTGCTTTGAGAAATCGCAGTAATTCTTGGATCACTAGATTTTTTTTCTTTTATATTTTTAATAATAAAATCCACTTCAATATCCAAATTACTCAGAGCCAAAGCTGCCGTTAAACCTGATAATCCATCTCCGATGACGCAAATTTTTTGTTTTTTCATATTTTTATGAATTTTATCAATTTTATTTAAATGATACAAAGTAAACTAGGTGATTCGGGAAATGCAATTAAATATTTTACTAAGTAATGTCGCAAGTTTTATGAAAAGACGTCTAATTGAGTTATTTGGACTAATTTTAATTGTATTATGTTTCTTATTTACATTCACTTTAGCTCTTTATTCTCCTGAGAATACAACATTAATTTATAAAGCAGAAGGTGCTGAAGCCATTAATGTTTTCAATTATTATTCAAATATAACAGCAGATTTTTTTCTTCAAAGTTTTGGATTGATGTCATTTTTAATTGGTATTTGCATTTTATCTTGGGGAATAAATTTAGTTATAAATAAAAAAATTGAGAAATTATTAGCTAAATCTTTTTACCTTTGCGTAAGTCTATTCTTTGGCTGTCTGTTCGTTTATTCAAGTTTTAACAATTCATTTTGGTTAATTGATAATGGTAATTCTGGATTTGTAGGGGAAAGAAGCTACAGTTTTTTTATCAGTTTTTTTCCAATTATTGAGAATGAGTACTTTAAAATTAGTTTTCTTATTTTAGCATTAGTTTTTTTTCTTTTAAGTTCATCAATTAACTTAATAAAAATTTTTAAATTTTTTGTAAAAAAAGGTTACCAGATTGATAATAGCAAAACAAATATTGTAGATGAGTCGGTAGAAAGAATACAAGATGATATAAATTTAGGTCAAGAAAAACAGCAATCCTTCAGTTTTAAAATTAAAAATACAGAAAATAAAACCAATAAATATACATTGCCATCTCTTTCCCTTTTAGAAAAAAACAAAAGTTTATCAATTACAAAACCAGGTACCAAAAACATTGGTTCAGATTTTTTAGAAAAAATACTTCTAGATTTTGGTGTTCAGGGTAAAATAAAAAAAATTAGTAATGGTCCTGTAGTGACTTTATACGAATTTGAACCGGCACCAGGAGTAAAAGTTTCAAAAATCATTAATTTATCTGATGATATTGCCCGACATACAAGCTCTGTATCCACAAGAGTATCTGTTATACCTGGCAAGAATACTGTTGGCATAGAAATCCCAAACACACGAAGAGATGATGTGTATCTTTCAGAGATAATATCTTCAGATAGTTTTGGTAAAAAAGAAAATAGTTTACCTATTGCTCTTGGAAAAACTATTTCAGGAACTCCTATAACAGTTGACTTAACATCAATGCCACATCTTTTGGTGGCTGGAACTACTGGTTCAGGTAAATCAGTTTGTATTAATAGTATAATTATGTCTCTATTATACAAACACGGTCCAGATAATTGTAAATTTATTCTTATTGATCCAAAAATGTTAGAGCTGTCATCTTACGAGGGAATTCCTCATTTATTAACTTCTGTGATCACAGATGCAAAAAAAGCTACTTCTGCATTAAGTTGGACCGTTAAAGAAATGGAGAGCAGGTATAGGTTAATGAGCTCTGAAGGTGTAAAAAATATTGATGGATATAATCAAAAACACAAACTTAAAATGCCATACATTGTTGTTGTTGTAGATGAAATGTCAGATTTGATGTTAGTGTCTGGTAAAGAAATCGAGGGATATGTTCAGAAATTATCGGCAATGGCAAGAGCAGCTGGAATTCATATTATAATGGCTACTCAAAGACCTAGTGTAGATGTGATAACCGGAACAATCAAAGCAAATTTTCCTACTAGAATATCTTTTCAAGTAAGTTCAAAAATTGACAGTAAAACAATTTTGGGGGAACAAGGAGCTGAGCAACTTTTAGGGAAAGGCGATATGTTATTTATGTCATCAGCTAATAAAATATTTAGAATTCATGGTCCATATGTTTCTGAAAGTGAGATAGAAAAAGTTAATAGTTTTTTAAGATCACAAGGTGAACCAGATTATATTGACGAGATAACTGCAATTAACGTAGGTGAGAAAAACGATAGTTTATCATTAGATGGGAATGATGAATTATACGACTCTGCGATCAAAATTGTACAAACTGAAAAAAAAGCCTCAACAAGTTTTTTACAAAGAAAACTACAAATAGGCTATAACCGTGCAGCTAGAATAATTGACCAAATGGAAGATAATGGGGTAGTTAGCAAAGCAAACCATGTTGGCAAAAGAGAGGTTTTATAGTTTTTTGCTAAAAAAAAATATAACTATAATTTTTATTACAATCATTTTTATAAGCTACTTTGGTTCATTAAAAGCCATTGAAAAAATAAGTATTATCAATAATTTTAATTCTTCAGAAACTCTTAAATTTGATTTTACTCAAAAATCATTTGATAAAAATGAAAAAGGAGTTTGTTTTTTAAAAAGGCCTTATTTCTTAAGATGTCAATATAAAGATGAAAATCAAAAAGAACTTATTATAAACAATAGAGTTTTAGTAATTTATCACAGAAGATATAATAAGATTTATAGATATCCAGTATCTCAATCTTTTTTTACAGATATTCTTAATAAACAAAAATTTTCTGAATTAATTTCGAGTGGAGAGAACTTGCCAAATAAAAATTTTATTGAAATTAAATATTTTAATAAAAATAAAGGTGAGATAACATTATTCTTCAACAAGAAAAACTATAATTTAAATGGTTGGAGGTTAGTTGATATTAATAACAATATCACATTATTAAAAATTGAAAATTTAATTAAAAATTCTGATATTAAAAAAAATTTTTTTTCGATCCCAGAGGAAAATCAATAAGTTAAGAAACCATTTTACCAATTTTTTCACCTGCGAATATGTGAAAATGTAAGTGGGGAACTTCTTGACCCCCATCACTTCCTATATTTGTTAAAGCTCTATAACCCTTTTTGTTTGCACCTACCAAACTTGATATGTGAGTTATAGCTTTGTTTAATTCAATTATTTCTTTGTCTGAAGCTTTCTTGTTGAAATCATCTAAATCAACATACTCACCTTTTGGAATTACAAGAACATGTACTTTTTTTTGGGGATTAATATCATGAAAAGCTAAAACGTGATCGTTTTCATAAACTTTCTTACAAGGAATTTCTCCTCTAAGAATTTTTGCGAATATATTATTTTTATCGTAACTCATTTTTGTCTTTTTTTAAGTTCACTCATAACATCTTCGATCTTAATATTATTACCCTCAAGATAAACCATCAAATGATAAATTACATCTGCCGACTCGTGTATTTTATTAGAGTTTTGTTCAACAGCCTCTATTAATTCTGCTATTTCTTCTTTAACTTTTGCAACACTTAAGCTTTTATCGTTGAGAAGTTTGTTTGTATAAGATTTATCAGGAGATGAATTTTTCCTCTCTCTAATGATTTGAATTAATTGTTCTAGGTTTTCAAACATATTATAATCTTACTGATACATTCTTAGAGTTCAAATATTCTTTAGCTTCTTTGATTTTATATTCTCCATAATGGAAAATAGAAGCTGCTAGAACTGCACTCGCTCCACCTTTAACTATACCATCGTAGAGATGATCTAAAGTTCCTACACCACCAGAAGCTATTATAGGAATATTGGTGTTATTCGTAATTGCTTTTAATAAATCAACATCGTAACCAGATTTAGTTCCGTCTTTATCCATTGAAGTTAATAAAATTTCTCCTGCTCCATTTTCTTCTACTTTTTTAGCAAACTCTACTGCATCGATACCAGTTTTATTTCTTCCACCATGTGTAAATACTTCCCATTTTTTATCTGAAACTTTTTTTGCATCAATCGCAACAACAATGCATTGAGATCCAAATTTTTTTGAAGCTTCTTTAACGAAACCGACATTTTTTACAGCGGCAGTATTAATAGAAACTTTATCTGCTCCTGCTAGCAATAAATCGGTAATATTTTGAATAGTTCTAACTCCACCTCCAACAGTTAAAGGAACAAAACATTCCTTTGCAGTTTTTTTAACAATATCTATGATTGTGTCTCTATTTTCATTTGATGCAGTAATATCTAAAAAACAAATCTCATCTGCTCCACCATCACTATAAATCTTAGCTTGCTCGACTGGATCACCGGCATCTTTCAATTCAATAAAGTTAATACCTTTAACCACTCTTCCATTTTTTACATCTAGACAAGGAATAATTCTATTTTTTAACATTTTTTCTCTTTTTAGATTTACTCGGTAGTAACCCTTTATTAACCGCTCTTGCTCTTTCAGAAAACCCGAGCTTCTCCCCATTTCTAATTTTTCTTCTTATTGTAGATAATTTTGCAACCATACTTTAATCTAACTCTTTAACTAACTCTTCAAGTTTAATGTCACCATCATAGATAGCTTTACCAACGATTATACCTTCAATTTTTTTATTATTAAGCTCTTTCGCTTTTTTAATATCATTAATTGATGAAACTCCACCTGAAATAACAACCGGACAATTAGAGATTTTAGCTATATTAGTTGTTGCCTCGTAGTTGGGACTAGTTTTCATGCCATCTTTATTTATATCTGTAAAAATTATTCTACTAACACCAAAATCATTTATTTCTTTAAGGAAATCTGTAGCTTTAAAATTTAAACTTTCTTTCCAGCCTGATACAAATAGATTTCCATCTTTTGTGTCTAATCCTAAGGCAATTTTATTTTTAAATTTATCACAAGCATTTTTTAAAAATTCTTTATTTTTAATAGCACCACTTCCTAAAATAACTTTCTCAACACCTGCATCGACGTATTGCTTAATGCTATCAAGAGATCTAACACCGCCACCAATTTCAATTTTTAAATCGTATTTAGTAACTATCTGCTTAATAACATCAAGGTTAACTGTCTTTCCAGTCAAAGCTCCGTCTAAATCAACAATGTGTAAATTTTTAAAGCCGTGATCTTTATACTTGCCGGCTTGATCAATAGGTGAAGTTTCATATTCAGTCTTATTTTCAAAATTTCCTTTGATTAATCTCACGCATTTTTTATCTTTTATGTCTATCGCAGGAAATATTTTCATCTTTTTTTATATCTTTTTTTCATTCTATTAAGGTGTAAAAAAAATCCAGGAAGACCAGCTGTGCAAATTATTAGCAATCTTTGTAAAGTATTAATCTCCCTCATGTAATAATCAAGAGAGTAACCTAAAAAAAAAGCTATAAATAAAAGAATGCCAACAGTAACGCATCCGTAAAAAAAAACTAACAAAAATCTCCAAAAATATTCTTCTTTCATGTTTTATAAATTAATAAAGTTTTCAATTATTTTTAATCCAGTTTTATCACTTTTTTCTGGGTGAAATTGTGTACCGAATAAATTATGTCTTTCAATTGAACAGACAATCTTGGATGAATAATCTGTTGTTGCTGAAATGACCGATTTATCTTCAGGAATAAATTCATAACTATGTACAAAATACATATGAGATTTATTTTTTATATCTTTAAATATTTTGCTTTGTTTTTGTATTTCAATTTCATTCCAACCAATGTGTGGAAGTTTGAATTTTCCATTTTGATTATCAATTTTAGAAACTTTTCCTGAGATCCAACCTAGTCCTTTTGTTTCTGCCTCTTCATAACCAACATCTGCGAACATTTGTAAACCAACACAAATTCCCAGTAATGGTTTCTTATTGGTGATGGCAAATTCTTTCAGCGTATCTGCAAGTCCATTTATACAGTTAAGAGAGTTTATGCAACTTTTGAAGGATCCTTGACCAGGTAGAACGATCTTATCGCTAAGTTTTATTTTTTTTATATCTGAAGTTACCTCTATATTAACTTTACCTTTAGCAACCTCTGTAAAAGAGTTGATGACTGAGCTTATATTGCCCGATTGATAGTCAACGATAGTGACGTTCATTTATTTTAAATAGTGCCCTTAGTAGATGGTATTGAATTTTTAATTCTTTTATCAATTTCCAGAGCTTCTTTAAGAGATCTTGCTAGGGCTTTAAAACAAGACTCAATTTTATGATGACTATTTTCACCGTAAATATTTTCTACATGTAGCGTTATACCCGCAGACTGTGCAAAAGCTTGAAACCATTCTTTAAAAAGTTCTGTATCCATTTCGCCAAGTTTTTCAACTTTAAGGTCTACGTTCCAAATTAAATAGGGTCTATTCGATATATCCAAAGAAACACGGGTTAGTGTTTCATCCATAGGGATATTTGTAGTAGCGTACCTTTTAATTCCTTTTCGATTTCCAGCTGCTTTTTTTATAGCCTCTCCGATAGCAATTCCTGTGTCCTCAGTAGTGTGATGGAGATCGATATGAGTATCGCCTTTAGCATTTATTTTCATATCAATGAGAGAGTGCTTAGCAAGTTGCTCAAGCATGTGATCTAAGAAACCTATTTTGGTCTTTATTTGGTATTTGCCTTTACCATCTAAATTTACTTCAACAGAAATATTTGTTTCCTTCGTTTTTCTTTGAATTTTAGCTTTTCTACTCATAATTAAGAAAATTAACTAAGATATATAGTTAAATTTATCATTTATCAATAAATGACCGCAGGGTCTTGAAGATTCAAAATGAGTGGCTACATATTAGTTATGAGCACAAATCAAAATTGGCATGGAACCACAATAGTCCTTATTAGGAAGGGAAATCAAACTATTGTAGCTGGCGACGGTCAAGTTAGCTTGGGAAATACCGTGCTGAAAAGTAAAGCCAAAAAAGTTAGAAAGATTGAGAAAAGAAATGTGATTGCCGGATTTGCTGGATCAACTGCAGATGCATTAACTCTTTTTGAAAGACTGGAGGCTAAATTAGAAAAGCATGCAGGTAATCTTACAAGAGCAGCTGTTGAACTTGCTAAAGATTGGCGGACAGATAAATACCTTAGGAGACTAGAAGCGTTAATGGCAGTGGCAGATAAAGAAAAAAGTTTTATTATTTCAGGGACTGGGGATGTTTTGGAGCCAGAGGACGGTATAATTGGAATAGGTTCTGGAGGAAATTATGCTTTAGCTGCTGCAAAAGTTTTAATGGATAGTGACATGTCAGCAGAAGAAATCGCAAAAAAATCATTAAAAGTAGCATCAGAAATTTGTGTATTTACAAACGGTAATGTTACTATGGAAAAAGTTTAATTATGACGCAAAAAGCACCAAATTTAAAAATTGTAAAAGAATCTTCAAATAAAGATAGTTCAAAAGTAAGTGCATTATCTCCTAGAGAAATAGTTTCAGAATTGGACAGATATGTAATCGGACAACATCAGGCTAAAAGGGCGGTAGCAGTAGCATTGAGAAATAGATGGAGAAGACAAGCTCTTTCTGATGATATGAAAGATGAGGTTTTGCCAAAAAATATTTTGATGATTGGGCCAACGGGTGTTGGTAAAACAGAAATTTCAAGAAGGTTATCAAAGTTAGCTCAAGCACCTTTTATAAAGGTAGAAGCAACTCGTTTTACTGAAGTAGGTTATGTTGGTAAAGATGTAGAACAAATTATTAGAGATCTGATCGAAATAGCTATTGCTATGGAAAAGGAAAAAAGAAGAAAAGAAGTTTACGCAAAAGCTCAATTGGCTGCAGAAGAAAAAGTTCTAGACGCTCTCGTGGGTAAAAAAGCTAGCTTAGCTACAAGAGAAAGCTTTAGAAAAAGATTACGTTCTGGTGATCTAGATAATAATGAAATTGAGATTGAGGTAAATGACACATCATCTGGGATGCCAAGCTTCGAAATTCCTGGAATGCCTGGCGCTAACATCGGTATGGTTAATATTGGTGAGATATTAGGTAAGTCTGGAGTTTCTAAAGGTAAAAAGAAGAAAATGAATGTTAAGGAGTCACACGAAATATTGATTGCGCAAGAATCTGATAAGATGATTGAGCAAGATAAAATAATTAAGCAGGCAAAAGACTCAACAGAAAATAATGGTATCGTATTTCTAGACGAAATTGATAAAGTTTCAGCAAGAGGAGATAGAATAGGTGGAGATGTCTCCAGGGAAGGTGTTCAAAGAGATTTGCTTCCTTTAATAGAAGGAACAACTGTAAATACTAAATATGGTCCAGTAAAAACAGATCATATTTTATTTATTGCTTCTGGTGCATTTCAACTAGCAAAACCTTCTGATCTGCTTCCAGAATTACAAGGGCGTTTACCAATAAGAGTTGAATTGAATGCTTTGACTGAAGATGATTTTAAAAGAATTCTTAAAGAACCTGACAATAGTTTAATAAAACAATATAAAGCTTTATTGAAAACTGAAGATGTTGAACTTGATTTTTCTGATGACGGTATAGATATGCTGGCAAAACTATCTACCGAAATTAATGCAACAGTGGAAAATATTGGGGCCAGAAGATTACACACAATAATAGAAAAAGTTTTGGATGAAGTAAGTTTTACTGCTTCAGATAAAGCTGGACAAACTATCAAGGTTAATAAAGAATTTGTCAGCAAAAATTTAGGAGATCTTGTAAAAAATACAGATCTTTCAAAATTTATACTTTAAATTTTTTAAGTCTTATAATCAAAGCTCCCTTTCCACCTTCTTTTAGTGGGGCATTCTCCATTTTGATAACTTTTGAGTGCAAAGCTGAGTTATTTTTAATAAATTCAGGTATTGTTCCTTTTAGGGTGCTGTGATCCTTAGAAACATAAACATTCTTATCTAGATTTGAGTGATGCCCTTGCCCAGTTATAAGTAAAATTTCTTTAAAACCTTTTTCATAACAGTTTTCAATAATTTCTGTCACTTTTTTATTTGCTTCATCTATAGATAGTCCATGAAGATCAAATTTGAATCTTAAGTACTTCTTGCTTTGTGATTTGCTTTCTTCCTTATCCTCGATATTTAATGGACTTTTTAAAAAATCTTCCCAACTTTTTTTATCTTTTTCAGATAATTTTGATCTCTTTTTCAACTATTTTTGATTTCAGAAAGATACCAATTTGGACTCGAACTTGAAGTCGGTCGAGTAAATTTCCACTTATCTATTACAGTTTTGATTTTATCTGGATCACCTTCGACAACATTATTATTTTGATCTCTTTTTACTGAAATAATTTCGCTAACGAATTTGACTGTAAAAAACAGAGCTGTTGCGGTTTTTTCAAAATTTTCAACTACAGAAGATTT
>CACKGP010000005.1 GCA_902599805.1 uncultured Pelagibacteraceae bacterium | reverse complement strand
AAAGTATTATCTTGTTTTGTATTTTTTTTGACAACTTATTTATCTTTAAATTCTTTTGCTGACTCCATTCTACCTAAGGTAAATTTTTTTGATATCAGCTTTTTTTCTCTCCAAATTTTAACGGTAACTCGTTTGTTTGGTTTTGTATTTGCTACAACTCTTGGAAGATTTCTCATAGTCTTAATCTTTTCCCCGTCAAATTCTAAAATAATATCTCCAGACTTTATTCCACCTTTATCTGCAGGGCCATTTTCAGAAACACCACCAATAAAAGCGCCTTTGGCTTCATCTAGACCAGCAACAGATGCTATCTCTTTTGTAACTTCTTGAATTCTTACACCCAGCCATCCTCTTTTAGTTTCCCCAAACTCAATTAATTGATCGATGATTGTTGAAGCGTAATTTGAAGGTATGGCAAAACCTATTCCACTACTTGCTCCTGAGGGACTAATGATTGCTGTGTTAATTCCAATTACATTTCCATTCATATCAAAAAGTGGTCCACCGGAATTTCCTTGGTTAATAGATGCATCCGTTTGGATAAAATCATCGTAACGAGTTAAATTTATATCACGGTTTCTTGCTGAAATAATTCCTGATGTAACAGTACCTCCTAAGCCAAATGGATTTCCTATTGCCATAACCCAGTCACCTACTCTTGCTTTGTCTGAGTTCCCAAACTCTACAATCTTAAAAGTTTCTTTCGTATCAATTTTTAAAACAGCTAAATCAGAATAAGGATCGGCACCAACAACTTTGGCTTTATATTCTTTATTATTTATTCTAACAATTATATCTTCAGCATTTGCTATTACATGGTTGTTTGTAATTACTGTTCCGTTTTTTTTAATAACAAAACCTGAGCCAAGTGATGTTGCTTTTCTTTCAGTTGGTCTATCAAATTCTTTAAACATTTCTCCAAATGGTGAGCCAGGAGGAAATTGAAATGGAAACGGGTTTGCCTGAGTTTTAACAGTTTGAGTTGTGGAAATATTTACAACAGATGGCATTAATTCTTCAGCAAGATCTGCAAATGACTCTGGAGCTGCTTTTGACCAAAGATTGGTATTTATAAGCAAAATTAATAAAAAAACTTTAGTTGTGATTTGTTTTAAAAATTTCATTATCTTTTAATATACCAAATAATTATAAATCCAATTATCGTAAATACTACTCCTAGAATTCTTAAATTATTAGCTGGCGTAGCCTCAATTAATTTAGTCATATTCTTGATTTTTGACGGAAACAAGGCGCATATCAGCCCCTCGATGAATAGTATTAAACCAATGGCAATAATGAATTCCTTCACGCCTTGATTATTGTTTTCTTGAAACTCCTGCTTTACCGAAGAATTTAAAGAAATCACTATCAGGTGATAGGATTAGTGAAGTATCTCCACCGATCAATGCTTTTTCATAGGATTGCATTGCTCTGTAAAATCCAAAGAACTCTGGGTCACGGCCGAATGCGTTTGCAAAAATTCTATTTCTTGCACCGTCACCTTCCCCTTTCATAATCTCAGATTGTTTGTTTGCTGTCGCTAAGATTACGGTTACTTCTTTATCAGCAGTAGATGTAATTTTTGCCGCTATCTCTGCACCTTGTGCTCTAAATTCTTTTGCTTCTCTTTCTCTTTCAGTTTGCATTCTTTTAAAAATTGCTTCACTGTTAGCTTGAGGTAAGTCAGCTCTTTTTATTCTTACATCAACAATAGTTATTCCAAAATTTTTAGCTTCATTATTCACATCATTTTGAATTGTTGCCATATGCTTAGACCTATCAATTGATAATAGTGTTGCTAAATTTTGAGTACCTAAAACACCTCTTATTCTTGAATTTATAATTGTTGCTAATCTTTGTCTTGCAATATTTTCATTACCAACTGAAATATAGAATTTTAATGGATCAACAATTCTGAAACGTGCAAATGCATCAACAATAAGTCTTTTTTGGTCAGCAGCGATTACCTCTTCAGGTGGGTTATCTAAATTTAAAACTCTCCTATCAAGATAAACAACGTTTTGAATAAAAGGTAACTTAAAATTTAATCCAGGTTTGGTGATAATTTTTTTTCGGGTCACCAAACTGTAATACTATTGCTTGATTAATTTCTTGAACAATAAAAAGGCTTTGGTAACCAGTTATTGCTAAAACTACTACTAGTGGTATTAAAAATTTTTTCATTAGTTCGCTTTCTTCTTAATTTCTGGAAGAGGTAAGTAAGGTACTACTCCTGATCCTGACTCTTTATCGATGATTACCTTGTCGATATCAGCTAAAACTTTTTCCATTGTTTCTAAATACATTCTCTCTTGAGTAACTTTTTTTGCCTTTGTGTATTCATTGTAAATAGCTAAAAATCTACTTGCTTCACCTTCTGCCTTCGCAACTACCTCTTTTTTGTAAGCTTCAGCTTGTTGTAATATTTTTTCTGCTTCCCCTCGTGCTCTAGGTATTACATCGTTAGCATAAGCTTCGGCTTCGTTTTTAGATCTTTCTCTATCTGCCCTAGCAGCCTGTACGTCTCTAAATGCATCAATCACTTGATCTGGTGGGTCTGCTTTTTGAGTTTGAACTTGTGTAACTTGAATTCCTGAACCGTACTCATCTAAAATTCCTTGTGTAATTTCTTGAACTTCTCTCTCTCTCAATTTTAGATCTTCCCTCTGTTAAAATAGATTGAATTTTGCTTTTAGCTATTACTTCTCTCATTGCAGTTTCTGAAGCAGCTTTGACTGTTTCTAAAGGGCTCTGAATATTAAATAAAAATTTCCCCGCATCTTTAATTACCCAGAAGACTGAGTAATCAATATCAACTATATTTTCATCACCAGTTAACATTAAACTTTCTTCTGAAACATCTCCTATACCAGAAGATCTTCCACTATCACTTGCGGATCTAAATCCAACGTCAATTCTATTAACCTTTGTTACTTTTGGTGTAAAAACTCTCTCTATAGGAAATGGTATGTGGTAGTTTAATCCTGGTTGAGTTGTTTTTGTAAATTGTCCAAATCTTAAAACTACTCCTTGCTCATCCGGTAAAACTCTGTAAAGACCACTCAATGCCCAAAGAACTAATAAAACAACTAAACCAATGTAAATTGGTTTGTTACCACTTGATCGTCCACCTGGAAATATTCTTCCAACTGAACCTTGAGCTTTTCTGATTAAGTCGTCAATGTTAGGAGGCTGTCTTCTCTGGCCTGATCCGTTACCGTTGCCGTTATTATCGTTTCCTCCTCCCGGGGGTGAACCCCACGGAGATTCTCTCTTGAATATAGTACCGTCTGATGACATGACACTTTATATAGTGACTTTTTGAATAAAAACAAGTTATGATAAAGCGATATAATGTCCGAAAACAAAGCAAAATTAAGCGATAGTCTCAAAAAGAATGTTACCCCAAAAAATTTTAAGAAAAATCCGATAAAGGGAACAAAATTCACAATTATGGTCTCCAGTGCAAAGGGTGGAGTTGGAAAATCTACATTTGCAATTAACCTAACATTTGCACTTCAAAAAAAAGGTAAAAAAGTCGGATTGTTAGATGCAGACATTCATGGGCCCTCTTTACCAAAAATGATCGGACTAAATGACAAGCCTAAAACTGATGGAAAATTTCTTTTTCCATTAGAGAAATATGGTGCGCAATTTATGTCTTTAGGTTTTTTAGTAGATGAAAAAACTCCAATGATTTGGCGAGGTCCAATGGTTATAAGCGCTATAAAAACTTTAACTGAGAAAGTAGCATGGAAAGATCTAGACTACCTCGTGGTAGATATGCCTCCTGGAACAGGTGACACTCAGCTTACTTTTGCCCAGGATGTAAAGATTGACGGAGCAATAATTGTTTCCACTCCTCAAGAATTGGCCTTAATGGATGTACAAAGAGGTATTCAAATGTTTGATAAAACTAAGATAAAAATAGTTGGATTAGTTGACAATATGAGTTTTTTTGAAAGTGATGATGGGAAAAAACATAATATATTTGGTGAAGGTGGTGTTGAAAAGACCGCAAAAGAATTTAACAAAAACTTTTTAGGAAAAATTCCTTTAAGCACAAAGTTAAGAGAGTCGGCAGATTTAGGGTTGCCACTAATTTATAAAGAGCCTGATGATAAAATTTCAAAAGTATTTTTAGAGATTGCAGATAAAGTTATGCAAGATGTTGCTTAAAACCAAAAGAGTCCATTAACTCATTCCACTCTCTTTTAGAAAGTCCTGAAGACTCTATATCGCATTTTTCACCTTTTATCATTTTTTGTATTACTATTTTTCCTTTAGCAGAAAGCTCCATACCACCAACTCTATAATCAATAAAAGCATCATAAGTTGTAGGAACCCATTTTTTAACAGTGTTTAACATTACATCAGCATACTCTCTGATTTCAAATTGTGCATGACTATCCGCTCTTAATGCTAAAAAATTTAGAAGATTTAATAGATCTGTCTTCCAATACCATTGGGTGTAAGAATTTAATGTAAGATTCATTCTAGCTAATTCTCTAGCTAGTCCTTGCTTTTTATCATCAATAATACTTCCATCATATTTCTCATTGAGCATTTCTTCATAATGTTTGTAATTTCTCTCCGCATCCTCCTTTAAAATTTTAAGAATGTTGTCAGCTTGCTTCCCATTAATGAGTTCGCCGCGACCTTGTCTATTATTAGTAGATTGAGCAGCAAGATTTTCCCTTTCTGGTACATAAAATTCTTTATCCATTATTGAATATCTAGCAGAATATTCATTTACATTTGCAGTTCGGTGTCTAATCCATTGCCTTGCAATAAATATTGGAAGCTTTATATGATATTTTATTTCACACATCTCAAAGGGAGTGCTGTGTCTATGTCTCATTAAATATTTTATTAGACCACTGTCTGTTGAAACTTTTTTAGTCCCTTTTCCGTACGAAACTCTTGCTGACTGAACTATTGATGTATCATCACCCATGTAATCGACTACTCTTACAAAACCGTGGTCTAACACGGGCATCGCCTCATACAGAACTTTTTCTAACTCAGGCGAGGTCACTCTCTTAGTAATATTTTTTTGTGATTGTTGGTCTAAAATTTCCTGTTTTTGCTCTTTTGTAAGTTTCATTTGAAATATTTATTGAATCTTTATTTTTTGATTTTATATTATATCTGTTGGTTTTCCAACTATGACGATAAACGAGTTTCGTAATAAACATTGCGGACGTGGGGGCAGTACCCACCACCTCCACCATTTACAACTTATGGGGGTGAATCAGAATCGACGAGTGTCTAAAGGCTATTCTTTCGTTCGAGATGGTTCCGACGTAACGGGCTAATTATAAATGCAAATGATAAATTTGCACTTGCTGCTTAATTAACTTTGTTAATTAGGTAAACGGGGCTTGGGGCACCTGGCAACAGAACGCCCCTTAATTCTGACACTATTATTTAATAAAGTCTAAATTGTTAAAGTTAATTTTTAAAACTTTAATAACTCCAAAATATGCAACAACAAGAACTATTTGATTTCAGGAGAGATATTCTCTTTGAAAGAGAAAATCAAATCGCTCGTTTTTATGATGTCCTTAGCGAAACTGAGGACACAATAAGTTATGCTGAACATATAGATCCTAAAAAAAAATTCTCTATATGTGGTATGGATTATGAAGAGTATGTTGATGTTAAAAAGAAATACTTAAAGGGTTTGACTTATGATCAAATACTCAACTACTTAAAAAAATTTAAGAAAGAGGAAAGATTAGAAAAATATAAAATCTTACTTAAATTTAGAAACATACCTTTTGATGCTGATTTATTTACTTGGAACAGCGATTAATTGGCTTTACAATGAAGTAGTTTTAATTAGTAAGCAAATATGCTACTTTCTAATCAAATACCGGGCAACAGAACGCACCTAAAATAAAATGGAATTACCTGTTGTAAATCATCCTGAATATGTAGCTAAGATAAATGAAAACAGCGTTTTTCCAATTAAAAAATTCTCGTCATTAGCAGATTACCTTCTCAAAAACAAAGTTGTAAAAAATTTTTACATTCCTAAAGAGTGTTCGATTGAAACTTTAAGTAAATCACATTCATTAAATTATATAAATCATATTAAAAATCAAACTTTAGATAAGAAATCAGAAACAAAAATAGGTTTTCCTATAAATAGTAGCGTTGTTAAAAGATCCTTTCTTGCAACCGGTGGAACTGTTTTAGCAAGCAAACTTGCATTGGATTATAAACTTGCATGTAATACTGCAGGTGGCAGTCATCATGCGTCATATGACTATGGAGCAGGTTATTGTGTTTTTAATGATGTTGCAGTAGCCGCTAATTACTTAAAATTTAAAAAAAAAATTAAAAATATTTTAATTTTAGATTTAGACGTGCATCAAGGAAATGGAAATTCAGAGATTTTTAAAAACGATAAAAATATCTTTACTTTTAGCATGCATTGTAAATCTAATTATCCAGCAAAAAAATCAAAAAGTGATTTAGATATTGAATTAGAAGATAGACTTGAAGATGAAGAATATTTAAAAATATTAAAAAAAAAATATCATCAATTTAAACAAGATAAATTTTGATTTTGTTTTTTTATATTGCTGGGGTTGACGTTCATTATGATGATAAATTAGGCAAATTAAAGCTGACAGATAATGGAATAGATAGAAGAGATAGAATTGTTATAGAAAATTTTTTCTCAAAAAAAATACCTTTATGTGGTGTTTTAGGCGGTGGTTATAATAAAAGTTTTAGTAAATTAATTGAATTACACGCTTCACTTCATAAAAATTGTGCGGCATTTATCTGAAATTGAAAATATTATTTTATAAATTTCCCTAGATTTGGCTGGAAATATTTAGGACCTTTCATAACTTTACCATGTTCATTATAAAGAGGTTTTCCATCTTCTCCTAGCTTGCTCATATTTGATCTTTGAACTTCATCAAAACATTTATCAAGATCAATTCCGAATGCATGTCCTGCTCCATAAGTAACATATAGAATATCAGTTAATGCATCTGCTACTTCTTTCAAATTTTTTTGTTTTAACGCTTCTTCAAATTCATCCAATTCCTCTTTAATAAGATTGTACCTAAGTTTAATTATTTTTTCTGATGGAAATTCAGCTTTTGTCTTTACTTCTTGACCAAAAACTTCCATGAATTTTTTTACACTATTAAAATTTGTCATAAAATCTCCATACTTATTTGTTAAATTATTTACAATTGTTTAAGTTTAATATAATTTGGTACATGAATGAAATATAGAACTGAATTTGATTCTTTAGGAAAAATTAAAGTTCCTGGTGATAAGTATTGGGGTGCATCTACTCAAAGATCAAATAAATACTTTGATATTGGTGACTTTTTAGTAAGACCAATTTTGATTCAATCAATAGGAGTGATAAAAAAAGCAGCCGCTATAGTTAATACCAAAAATAAAGATCTAAATAAAAAAATTAGTAAATACATTATCAAAGCAGCTGACGAAGTTATTAAAGGCAAGCTTGATGATCATTTTCCATTAAAAGTTTGGCAAACAGGTTCCGGCACCCAAACTAACATGAATGTTAACGAAGTAATATCAAATAGAGCAATACAATTAATGGGTGGTAAAATGGGGACAAAAAAACCAGTTCATCCAAATGATCATGTCAATAAATCACAGTCTACAAATGATGTCTTTCCTACAGCCATGCATATTGCTATTGCGATTAAATCAAAAAAAAAGCTGTTACCGTCACTTAAATTACTTGAAAAGGAGTTAGGTAAAAAAGTAAATGAATTCAATAAAATAGTTAAGTTGGGTAGAACTCATCTGCAAGATGCAACTCCATTGACTTTGGGTCAGGAATTTTCTGGTTATCATTCTCAGCTTAAAAAATGTATTGAGAGAATTGAAAAAGCACTAAATGAAATTTATTATTTAGCTCAAGGAGGTACAGCTGTTGGAACTGGTTTAAATACAAGAAGAAATTTCGACAAAAAAGTAGTCAAAGAGATAAAACAAATAACTAAACTGCCATTTAAACCTGCAAAAAATAAATTTGCTGCATTAGCCGCGCATGATGCAATAGTAAATTTTTCTGGAACTATGAATACTACAGCAGTTTGTTTAATGAAAATAGCAAATGATATAAGATTTTTAGGATCTGGGCCCAGAGCAGGGTATGGTGAATTGATATTACCCGAGAACGAACCTGGATCTTCTATAATGCCAGGTAAGGTAAATCCAACCCAGTGTGAAGCTGTAACGATGGTTTGTGTAAAAGTTATAGGAAATCATAATGGTATTACTATGGCAGGTTCGCACGGACATTTTGAATTGAACGTTTTTAAACCACTTATCATTCATAATATTTTACAATCAATTAATATTATGGCGGACTCGTCAAATGGTTTTGCTAAATATTGCATAAGAGGTCTTAAAGCTGATAAAAAAAGAATTAAGTCTCTCCTGGACAACTCTTTAATGTTGGTTACAGCTTTATCTCCAAAAATTGGTTATGACAATGCAGCTAAAGTTGCTAAAAGAGCTCACAAGAATGGGACCACTTTAAAAGAGGAAGCTTTAAAGACTGGTTTAATAAGTGAAAAAGAATTCATAAAAATTGTAAATCCAAAAAAAATGGTTAAACCCTCTTAAATATAAGGGTATTAGTTTAACAATTCATTTGCGAATTTTTTTAATTTAAAGAAATCAGTGACTCCAAGTATACCCGTGTTTAAAACATTTTGATTAAAATTTTTCTCTATGTTAAGCACATCTTGCCTGTCAAACTTTTCACTTTTGTCGGAAACTATACTAGAAAATTTGATCTTATTACTTCTCAGATTTATTTTTCCTTTTGCTGATAAAGATGTCTCTTTATCAACAGACCTATAAATATTGAACTTCCTTAAAAATTTTTTTGTATTTTGTGAATAAAAGTTTAATGAAAAATCTAAAAACGGACTGTTCGAATTATCTGCAAATAATAAGTCAAATTCAATAGTGCTATCATGAGGTAGTTTCGCTGAACCTTTTTTAATTCTTAAATCTCCATTTTCAAAAACTAATACCATATTTAAATCATTGATCCTTCCAATAAAAGATTGGGAATACTTCATTGAAATGTTAATTGTACCGTTTATTTTTTTACTTATACCTGAGTTTAAAACTACAGGTGTTTTACTTTCGGGTATTAAACGAAAAAGTAATTTTCTTAAACTAATTTGATTTACATCAAAATTTAAGTTAAAGAAAAAATTTTTGATAAATGATATATTTCCTTCAATTTTTGAGTTAAAATATTTATTCCTTAAAAAAGATTCAAAAATTTTAAATTCTTTTGCTCCAGTAAAATTTAAAACTAAAATACTATCAAACAATTTTATTTTTGATTTTCCTTTAATATCTTTTAATGTACTTGATGGATCAAATAAAATATTTACTGTAGTGTTAATTTGAGGAAGCTTTAAATCTAATTTTTTTTCTCCACCAATTAAATTTTTGAATTTTATTTCAAGTTTATTTTTTGAAAATATACTGTCTATACTAATAATGTGAACTTTATTTGTAAATTTGTCTTTTAAATTTAAATTTTCAAATAAAACTTTGTTTTTTTGTTCGTCTAAAAAAAAACAATTTACAATTTTTTAAAGTTATTTTATTTTTATCGATTTTGGTAAAAAATTTAAAATAATCTACAAAATCATTTGGATATACTTGTATTGACATATTTGAAATTAAAAATTCTTCAAAATCTAAATCTTTAAATTTATTGTTGTGAAAAGTTGGTAAAAAGAGGCTTATTTCTTCAAGACTAATTGCTTCATTCTTTTTTTCTAGTTTAATACTTACTTTTTTGATGGTTATTCTTGGTGATGGTAATATTTTATAATTAATATCTCCACTGATTTTTGTATTAACTTTAAATTGTTTAAAAATTTTATTTTCTATTAATTTTACATTTGAATTATAATCATAAAAATAAGGCTTTATTAAAAAATATCCAATAATAAAAAAAAAGAATATAAAGATTCCAAATAAAATTGTTTTTTTATTAATGTATATCTTTAAATTTTTAAATTCCTTGCTATTTAAAATAGAACTGACAATTTTAATTGCTGAATTTTTCATTACGTTGTTTTATAAGCAGTATAGAACTTAAAATAAAGATTTTACAATGAGAGATTTTTTACAAAAATTGAATAACGAACAGAAATCTGCAGTATTAAATATTGAGGGACCAAGCTTAGTTGTCGCTGGTGCTGGTTCTGGAAAGACGAGAGTGTTGACCTCAAGGTTAGCTTATATACTTGAACAAAAAAAAGCTTTTCCAAACCAAATTCTTTGTGTGACTTTTACTAATAAAGCTGCAAAAGAAATGCGGCAAAGAGTAATTAAAATTTCAGGAAAGATGGACTCCCTTGCATGGCTGGGCACATTTCACTCTATAAGTGTTAAATTTCTAAGAAGACATGCTGAGGCCATAGGATTAAAAAGCAATTTTACTATTTTAGACACAGATGATCAAAAAAAGTTAATAAAAAATATTTGTAAATCTGAAAATATAGATGCAAAAAAGATATCACCTCAGTTTATTATGGCTTTGATAGATCAGTGGAAAAATAAAGGCTTTTTACCAAATGAGGTTAAACAAGATAAAAAAAATTTATTTGAGGGTCAAATTCTCAAAATTTATAAAATTTATCAAAACAAAATAAGAGATTTAAATGCCTGTGATTTTGGTGATTTGATACTGTATTGTGTAAAGCTTTTTGAAAAAAATCAAGATATAAGAAATATCTACTCAAATAACTTTAAATATATTTTGGTTGACGAATATCAAGATACAAATTTTATTCAAAATAAATGGCTTAATCTAATTGTAAACAAAAATAAAAATATTTGTTGTGTTGGTGACGATGATCAATCTATTTATAGCTGGAGAGGCGCAGAAATTAAAAATTTTTTAAATTTTGATAAAGTTTATCCAGAATGTAAAATATTTAGACTTGAACAAAATTATAGATCAACAAAAAATATTTTGGATGCGGCTTCATTTTTAATTTCTCATAATAAAGATCGATTAGGGAAAAAGCTTTGGTCTGAGGGAGAAAAGGGTGAAGACGTAAAACTAAATTGTTATAAAAATGGTAAAGATGAAGCAGTAGGTATTGGTGAAATTTTAGAGGAGGATATTAAAAAAAAGAAGTCTTTAAATGATGTAGCTATCCTCGTAAGGGCAATATATCAGACAAGGGAATTTGAAGAGAGATTTTTAAAAATTGGAATTAATTATAGAATTATTGGTGGAATAAAATTTTATGAGAGGGCTGAAGTAAAAGATGCTATTTGCTACTTAAGAATTGTTAATCAAAAATATGATGATTTGGCTTTTGAAAGAATTTTAAATATACCACGAAGAGGTTTGGGTGAAGCTACTGTTAAACAGTTACATGAACATTCCGCCAAAAATAAAACATGTCTTGAGGATTCTGCTCATAAACTTTTACAACTTAATAACTTTAAACCAAAGGTGAGAGCTTCTTTGAAGCAGTTATTAGAATTAATTTCAAAGTGGAGATCTGATCATAAAAACAAAAAACATTTTGATTTACTTAAAATTATACTTGATGAATCTGGGTACTCATCAATGCTTAAAAATAAAAAAGATATTGAAAATGAAAGTAGAATAGAAAATTTAAAAGAACTTTTAAGGGCAATGCATGATTATGATAATTTGCAGGGATTTTTAGAGCACGTTGCTTTAGCATCATCTGTTGATCAAGAATGGGAAGATGAAAAAGTAAATATTATGACAATGCATGCAGCTAAGGGACTAGAATTTATGACAGTTTTTTTACCAGGATGGGAGGAGGGCCTGTTTCCCCATCAGAAATCTTTGGAAGAGAAAGGTGACTTTGCTTTAGAAGAAGAAAGAAGATTAGCTTACGTCGGTATTACTAGGGCACAAAAAAAAGCATATATATCTTTTGCAATGAAAAGAACATGGCATGGCGAATACATGGATAGTTTACCCTCAAGATTTGTAAACGAATTACCAGAAGAAGGAGTTCAAAAAAATGAGGAACATGTAAAAGACGTATCAGATGATTTTGATTTTAATCAGGATAATTTAATTGATGATAATGAAGAATATAGAAGTCCAGGTTGGGCAAGACTAAAAAAGAAATTAAACAAATAGTAAAATGATAAATTTTCTTTTTTTACTCAATAAATTTAAGATTGATGGATACATAATTCCAAAAAATAATGAATATTTTAACGAATATATTTCGCCTTCAGAGGATAGATTAAAGTTTTTATCTAATTTCTCAGGTTCAGCAGGATTTGCAATTATACTCAAAAATAAAAAGTATTTATTTGTTGATGGAAGGTACTCAATTCAAGCTAGAAAACAGTCAGGAAAAAAATTTAAAATTATTACTATACCAAATAAATTTCCTAAAGATGTCATAAAACCAAAAAAAGAAATCATAATTGGATTTGACCCTAAATTACATACTGAAAATGAGTTAAAATTTTTATTTAATATAAATAACGTCAAACTTAGACCACTTCTCACGAATTTGATTGATACAATTTGGTTGAGGGGGAAAAAAAAGAAACCTAAACCTTTTTTCTCAATTCCCAAAGAAAAAGTAGGAATTACATACGATAAGAAGATTATGCGGGTTAAAAAATTAATCAATAAAAATAAAACTGATTTCTTGTTAGTCACATCACCAGAAAATATTGCGTGGATTTTAAATATAAGAGGTCAGGACAGTTACTACTCTCCAATCCCTAATTCTAGACTCTTAATAGATAAAAAAGGCAAAGTAACTCTTTTTGCTGAACCTAAAAAAACCAAAAATATTAGAAAAATATTTAGAAATAAAATAATTTTTACTGACGAAGATAATCTTGATAAGGTTTTAAAAAGTATATCAAATAAAAATATCTGGCTAGACAAACAATCATGTTCTGTTTACCATAAAATGATATTAAGTAAAAAAAATCAAATTATTGAAGAAATAGATCCAATTTATTTTCTTAAATCAATAAAAAATAAAACAGAAATAAAAAATATTGAAAAAGCCCATTTAGATGATGGTGTGGCTTTAACAAAATTTTTATTTTGGTTAAAAAATAATTTTAAAAGGAAAAAAATTTCTGAAATATCCGCACAAAACAAATTAGAAGATTTTAGGAAATTAAATTCAAATTATAAATTTCCAAGTTTTAGTACAATATCAGGTTCAGGACCAAATAGTGCGATAATACATTATATGGCTACAATAAAATCAAATCGAGTTCTTAAGAAAGGTGATTTATATTTAGTAGACTCGGGAGGTCAATATCATTATGGAACCACTGATGTTACTAGGACAGTTTCTTTAGAAAATAAATCAAGAAATATAAAAAATATTTACACAAGAGTGTTAAAAGGCCATATAGCGGTATCAAATTTTAAAATTAAAAAGAATACCACAGGTTCTATTGTTGATAAAAATGCAAGAAAGTTTTTAAGAGAGATTAGTTTGGACTATCCTCACGGAACAGGCCACGGTGTGGGATATTTTCTAAATGTTCATGAGGGACCACATTCGCTTTCAAAAAAAAATAAAATATATTTAAAAAATGGCATGATTTTATCTAATGAGCCAGGGTATTATAGGGAAGGGTCTTTTGGTATAAGAATTGAAAATCTCGTATATATCAAAAAAAATAAATTCAAAGAATTAACAATGGCACCTATTGATAAAGATTTAATTGATAAAAAAATTTTAAATTCATCTGAAATTTTGTGGTTAAATAATTATCACAAACTGGTAAAAAAATGTTTAAATAAATTTATGAATAAGAGTGAAAAAATTCAGCTTGCTAAAGCCTGCTCACCTATTTAACACTTTATACCAATTTTCCTCTGTCATTATATTTATTTTAAGCTCTTTAGCTTTTTCAATTTTTTTTTTTGTTGGTTTTGAATTTCCAATAACTAAGTAATTCAATTTTTTTGATATAGATCCCAAAATTTTTGCACCATTTTCCTCAGCTATTGCTTTTGCCTCAGAACGACTCATTTTTTCAAACCCTCCTGTGAACATTATGCTTTTGTTAATAAATACTCCATTTTGACTTATTTTTTGCATATCTTTTATGTTTAATACTAACATTAAAGATTGAATAATTTCAGAGTTTTTTTTATTTGAAAAAAAATCATCAATGGATTTAATTTGAGTATCACCTATTCCATTTAAATCCTCTAAATTTTGTAAAATTTTAACTCTTTTTTTTTCATTAAATAATTCTGAAAAGTGCTTAGATTTTTTAAAAAAATTACCTATAATTTTAGCATTTTCTTGCCCGATATGTCTTATTCCAATTGAATAAATAAATTTATCTAACATTATATTTTTTGATTTATTAATTGCATTTTGTAAATTTTTAATTGATAACTCTCCCCATCCTTCAAGTTTTCGAATTTTTAAATAATCTAATCTAAAAATGTCAGCTGGTGTTTTTATTAAATTCAAATTCCAAAAATTATCTATTACCTTTTTTCCCAATCCTTCGATATCAAAAGCATCTTTTGATACTATATGTTTAAGTTTTTCTTTCGCAGTAAAATTACATTCATAACCTTTTATACATCTTCTTACTGCATCTATTTTTTTAGTTGTAATGCTTGTTTCTTTTTTTGTTATAGCACCACAAAGACACTTTGTAGGAAAAATAAATTTTTTACTATTCTTACCTCTTTTTGCTTTATCAACTGAAAGTACTTGGGGAATTACATCTCCAGCTCTTTGTATCGTTACTGTATCCCCTATTCTTATATCTTTTCTATTAATTTCATCTTCATTATGTAATGTTGCATTTGAAACTACAACACCGCCTACGGTTACAGGATTAATTTTAGCTACAGGTGTAATTGCTCCAGTTCTCCCTACTTGAATTACAATGTTTATAATTTTTGAAGAAGCTTTTACTGATGAAAATTTATATGCAATAGCCCACCGAGGAGAGTTTGCGGTAGAACCTAACCTTTCCTGGAAATCTAAATTATTAACTTTATAAACTACTCCATCAACATCATAATCCAAATTTGATCTCAGATTTTCTAGCTTTATATGGTTTTTTTCAATTTCGTCGGTATTATTTACTGTTTCGCATAATTCATTAATTGGGAAACCCCATGTCTTAAGTCTTTTTAATAAATCAGATTGTTTTTTGAAGAGTTTAGGTTTTACTTCACCAATGCCATAAGCAAAGAATTTTAATGGAATTTTGGCAGTTTCACTTGAATTTTTTTGTCTTAAAGATCCACCGGCAGCATTTCTAGGATTGGCAAACTTGTCTTTAATTTTCTCAAAATCTTTTTTTCCAATATATACCTCGCCACGTACTTCTAAAATTTCTGGTGGATCTAATAATTTTTTTGGAATATCTTTAATTGTTGCTAAATTTTCTGTTATATTTTCACCAAAAATACCATCTCCTCGCGATAAGCCAAAAACTAAATCACCTTTTTCATATCTTAAAGTTGATGATATTCCATCTATTTTTGGCTCTGCTGAAAATTGAATATCAGATTTAAAATTTAAAAAATTACTTATTTTCTTTTTAAAATCTATAATATCTTTTTTTTCAAAAGCATTTCCAAGAGATAACATTGGCTTTGTATGTTTAACTTTTTCGAATTTTGTTGATGGTTTAAAACCTACTATTTTATTTAAATCTTTTATTTTTTTTAAAAATGTATACTTTTTCGAAATATTAATTAATTCTTGTTTTAATTTATCAAATTCAGAGTCTGAAACTATTGGTTTATCTTTATCAAAGTAAGCTTTGTTTAAATTTAAAAGTCTATTTACCTTTTTTTTATATTCGTCCTGAATTTTCTTTTTATTTTTCATCTATAAATAGTATTTTTTTTATTGTTCTTTTTACAAGTCCATCATCTTTTTCTTTATCAATTTTTATAGGTTTGTAGTCTTTATTTAAAATTTTGTAAGATTTTTCATACCATTCACTAGAATTATAATTATATCCTAGTAAAATTGCTGCTGCTTTAGCCTCTTCGTTCAAACCAATTTTGTAATATATTTCAACCAGTCTATGTAAAGCCTCCTCAACAAATATTGTTTTATCATAACTTTTAACAATGATCTTAAGTCTATTAATAGCAGGTATCCATTTTTCGTTTTTAATATAGTATCTCGCTATTAATAGCTCTTTAGCCGCAAGTTGATTAATAACCAAGTCAAGTTTAAATTTGAGGTCAATTGCATAATCCGTATTTGGAAATTTAATTAAATAATCTTCAATTTTTTTTTTTTGAAATTAATAATGGTTGAATATCTTTGTCTTCATCTAAAATTTGTTCATAATAGCTTATTGCTATCAAATAATGGGCATAACTTACATATTCACTAGCAGGATATATTCTTATGAACCTTTCCAAATTAAGTATTGCTTCATCATAAAAATTTATATTGTAGAGACAATAACTAGACATTAATGCAGACTTTGAGGCCCAATCAATTTCAGGCAACATTCCCTCTGCTTCACTAAACTTTTTAGATGCATAAAGAAAATTACCTTTATACATACCATCTAGTGCTTCTTGATAAATTTTTATTGCTTCCTTCTCTGAATTTGGAGGATTGATGGCCTGTTCATTTATTTTAGGGCCTCCACAAGAAATAATAAAAATTATTAGAATAAAAAAAATAAACTTTTTACGCATTATATTATTAATAACAAAAAAAACTCTTCGCGTAAAATGGTCTAAAGATTAAGCGTTTACAGCAAATCTTTTATTTAAAGGAATGATTTTTCTCACATTTGTAGCTAATGATTGGCTTTCTACCACATCATAATTATTTTTACTTGAGAAAATCTTTTTCAAAAATTCGATTGTTAAAGCATGACCTCCGTGAATACATTCGATTGATCCAATAACTCTTGCGCCAGAAAGCATAAAGTCACCAACTAAATCAAGTATCTTATGATTAACAAATTCTTTTTTTGATCTTAAACCGCCTTTGTTTAAAACTTTATTACCTTGAACAACTATAGCATTATCAAGGCTTCCACCTTTTGCTAAACCCATTGACTTGATAATTTCAATATCCTCATACAAACAAAAAGTCCTTGCATCAATAATTTCATTTAGGTTTTTATTTACAAAATCAATTTTATTTGTCTGAGTTTTTATTAAAGGATTTTTTTCATAATTAAGAGTAAATTTTACATCTAATATTTGATTTGAAGGCTGGATGCAAATTAGCTTTCCATCTTCAGTTTTTAGTTCTATTTTGTTTTTTATTTTTACAAATTTTCTTTTACCCTCTAATACTTTTAGTCCACAGTCTTTAATAATTTTAACAAAATCTTTAGCTGAACCATCCATTATTGGAACTTCCGGACCATTTAAATTAACTATAATATTGTCTATGCCACAAATATAAAACGCTGCCATTAGGTGCTCAATTGTTGATACACTTGCGCCTGAACTATTTTGAATTTTAGTACAAAGTTTAGCTGATGAGACGTTTTTAAAGTTTGCAACAATTTCATTATCTTTTTCTAAATCAGTTCTTCTGAATACTATACCAGAATTTGAATTAGCTGGTTCAAGGGTTACCTTAACTTTGATACCTGAATGTAAGCCTATTCCTGAAAAGTTTGCTTCATTTTTAAGCGTTAATTGGTTTTTTTCCCACATGAACAATTTATACAAAAATTAAAAAAGGTGTTGAAAACAACTAATGTTACAAAAGACTACAATAAATGCTTAAAAGAAGCGTTCAAAAAAACTTGATATTATTGACTTTTTTCTATTTGAGAATGGTAATGCCTCATTTGGCCAACCTTTAAACAATAACTCAGCTGCACCAAATAATGTACTAACGTCGTTATTAGAAAGTGACTCCACTTGAATTTTTTCATCCATTAAAACAAGGTTTTCTTTAAAAACATCTTTTAAATTTTTTATGAATATTTTTATCTTCAAAAAATAAATTTATTCTTCCAATTCTACTATAATAATAATTCAAACCTTTGTTATTGTTAAAAGTATAATCTAGTATTTCTTTTACTCTTGCATTAATTATATCTTTAAAATGATTTGTGCTAAGCCTTTTAAAATCTGAATTTTTAAAAAATTTTCTATCTATAAAACCTGTTTTGTTGTCGCTTAAATTTTCAATAATATCCTCTATTTCATCTTTTGTAATTGAACAAAGCTGTTTAATATCACTAAAAATCAAGTTAGTACCAAATGGAAAAGTTTTAAAAAAAACTAAAGATGAGTTCTGACATATTGAAATGGTTGTTAGTTCATTTCCAAAATTGATAGAAACAAAATTTTTTTGATTTTTGTTTACATTTAACTGATTGATATTTTCTGCTAGGGGTTTACTTATTATCCTATCAATTTTTAAATCGCTTTTATTAAATATTTCTTTAATATTTTTTAGATTATTATCTGGAATTGAAACAAAAGTCATATGAAGACTCAGATGGTCTCCAAATATATTTAATGGTATTTTTTCCTGTTTTGTTTTATCTAAGATAAAATTTGAATTTAGGATATGTAGTATTGAATTATTTTTTTGGTTACTTGAAATTGAATTTTTTGCTTCATTTAAAATATAATCTAAATCTCTCTTTTCTACTTTAGAACCATTAAGTTTTTTAAAACCACACAGGTTAGTGCAAAAAACATCTTTTTGATTAAGAACAACTGATATACTTCTAAAAACTTTATTTACTTCTTTTTCAATTTCATCAAGATCTTTGCTTATTACTTTTGTAGAGTATTCAAAATCTAAGACTTTACCTTTTTTAATTCCTGCATTTTCTGAAATTTTTTTTGACAATAGTTGGTATTGATTATTTTCATTTATGCCAAAGACACCATATTTAATTTTATTGTCATCCAATTCAATTATTAATTTTTCTTCCATAATATCCGTTACTTGAGTATTAATTGATTCTTTACTCTAAAATCAAATATTTTATATTGTTCAAATTTTTTATCACTATAAATAGCTATAAAATTAGCTAATGACTCTTTTGCTTTAGATTTATCGCTAGATAACTTTATTAATTTCCCATCTTTTAAAAATATATCCCATCTATTACTTTCAAAATATTTAAGATATTTTATTTTGCTTAAATCAAAATTTACGTCATTAAGTAATTTGTAGAAATAAGGAAAATAATTTTCAGTATTTTTTCCATAGATAATTGGTAAAGAATTAAATTTATCATTATAATTTTCAATTATGTGTCCCTCTTTACTTAACATATATTTATTTTCATTGTTTGAGATTACAGCAACAATTTTATGTTCGTTGATATTGATTTTAATTTTATCTGGGTAAATTTTTTTAATACCTACATTTTTTACAAAATCTAAATCTGTAATAGAAGAAGCTATTTCATCATTATTAATTGAAAAAATATTACTATTTTTAAATTTTTCTAATTTGGAATTTACCAAACCAATATCGGTATTTTTGGTGTTTTTTTATTTCAAAATTTTTAATAATAAAAAACTCTGATAAATTTGTTTTACTCAAATCTAGATAAAATGTAGTTAAAAAGACGAATAGAAATAACCACCAAAATAATTTTTTTTTCATCTATTTAGACTGGCATCTTTTACCATCCAATTTATAAGCTGTAAGAATGAAATATTTTTATACTCTGCTATTTCTGGGACTAAAGATAAACTAGTCATTCCCGGCTGTGTATTAACCTCGAGAAGAAAGAACTTATTTTTATAAAATCTAAAATCACATCTTGCGATACCTCTGCACTTTAAAATTTTATAGGCTTTTTGAGATATTCTGAGTACTTCACCATATTTTAATTTAGAAATTTCTGCTGGCATAATGTGTTCTGTTTTTGAAGATTTCTTATACTTAGCCTTGTAATCATAAAACTTTCTTTTAGGTCTTAATTCTATTGCGCCTATTGCACGATTACCTAAATTTGCTACTTGAATTTCTTTTCCTGGAATATAATTCTCAAAAATTAAATTTTCATATTTTTTTTCTTAATTTATTAAAAGAAACGAAAAGAGAATTAAAATCAGGACAAATATTTACTCCAATACTTGAACCCTCGTCATTTGGCTTCACTACTATTGGAAATTTAAGTTTATTTTTTTTAATTTCTTTTTTGATAATCTCTTTTGAGAAATCTTTTTTATCTAAGAAAAAATATCTTGGTGTTTTGATATTATTTTTAACAAATAATTTTTTTTGAGAAGTACTTGTTCATAGCTAACATTGAAGATAACGGTCCTGAATGTGTATAAGGTAAACCTATATATTCAAAAAAACTTTGAATAACACCATCTTCACCTCCTTTTCCGTGAAGAGCGTTAAATATTACATCTGCACCCTTTTTTTTTAATTCAGTCAAAGATGAAAATTTTGGATCAAACTTAATAATTTTGTAATTTAATTTTTTTAATGCATTAATACATGATTGTCCTGTTTTTAAACTAATATCTCTCTCTCTCTCTTTTGAATGACCCCCCAAGATGACTAAGATTGTTTTCTTTTTTTTTCAATTTATTTCTTCCCTATAATTTTAATTTCTAGATCTAGTTTAATACCAGTTTTGTGTAATACCTTTTCTCTTACCTTTTCAATTAACATCTCAATATCTTTTGAACTTGCGTCTCCATTATTCATAAAAAAATTACAATGTTTTTCTGATAATCTTGCCCCACCTATACTTAAGTTTTCACAACCAGATTGTTTGATTAGTTCCCAGGCTTTTTTATTAATAGGATTTTTAAATGTACTGCCACAAGTTTTAATCTTACTTGGTTGGCTAATTTTTTTTTGTTCAACAAATCTATTTTGTTTTTTTTTGTATCTCAATTTTATTTCCTTTAATTGCTTTTAATTTGACGCTTAAAATAATAACAGGTTCTCCAAAATCGCTTCCTCTGTAATAAAAATTAATTTCGTCTCTTTTAAAAGTTTTTAACTCACCACCCAACGTTAAAAAATCTACTGATATGATTGAATTAGCTATTTCATGTTCATAACACCCACTGTTCATTGCAATAGTTCCTCCGATGCTACCGGGTATGCATGACAAGAATTCAAAATCTTTTATAGAATTTTCTAATGCAAAATTAGCAACTTTTTTATCAAGACAGGCTGCTCCGACTTCCAAATTACCATCACTTAAAATTTTAATTTTTGAAAATTCACTTCCTAATTTAATTATAGTTCCATCAAATCCACCATCCCTAAAAAGTGTATTTGATCCAGCACCAAGAATATGGATATTTTGATTAAGTTTTTTGTTTATGTTTAAAAAATTAATAATATCACTATAATTTTTTGGTTTAAAAAAATTTTTAGCGTTACCGCCTAGATTAAACCAGCTATATTGTTTCAAATTTATATCGTTTAAAATCTGACCTGACATTTTAAAGTTCCATTTCCCTAATCCATTTCGATATTGATCCTGCGCCCATACATAATACTAATTCATCGTCAAATAAATTTTTTTGAAAAAATCTTTTTAAATCTTTTTCATTTTGAACAGTGATTACTTGAACATTCGAATTTTTTGCAATTAATTTAGCAAAATTAAAAGTATCATATTTATTATCAATTTTTTCACCAGCTGAAAACACTGGACACAAAATAACAATATTAGAATCATTAAATGAGGATGCAAATTCATTTTTTAATAATTTTAATCGTGAATATCTATGTGGTTGAAAAACAGATATTATTTTTCTTTTCAGATTTGTATTTCTTACACTTTTAAGAACAGATTTAATTTCAGTAGGGTGGTGAGCATAGTCATCAAAAAACTCTATTTTACCTTTTACTAAAACTTTAGTTAATCTTCTCTGAATGCCACTAAATTTATAAAGTGAATTTCTTATTATTTTAGAACTTATACCTATGTGAAGGCAAAGAGCTATCGCACTAACTGAATTAAGTATATTATATTCCCCCATAAGATTAAGTTTGATATTTTTTATAACAGTTTTTTTTAAATTAGGTGTTGAAATTTTTAAATCGAATGATGAAAAATGTTTTTTATACACTGGATTTAATATTTGAAAATTAGCATCTTTTGAAAAACCATATGTTAAGAAATTTTTATTTTTGATTTTTGGAATAATTTTTTTTATTTCTTGATCATCTACACATATAAAGGCTTTTCCAATTGCTGGGGTTTTATTTAAAAAATATAAAAAGGAATTTTTTTAGATTTTCAAAATTTTTATAAAAATCAATATGTTCCTTATCAATATTCGTTACCACTGAAAAATTAACTGGAAAATTTAAAAAACTTCCATCCGATTCGTCAGCCTCTAGAACTGCCCAATCACCTCTACCAAGTCTGGCAGAGCTTTTTATTGAATTGATCACTCCACCATTAATAATCGTAGGGTCTAATTTTGCATCATACAATATCCTTGAAATTAAAGATGTAGTAGTAGTTTTTCCATGAGAGCCCGTTACAACAATATTTTTCTTTAGAGCAACCACATGGGCCAGCATTTCAGCTCTCTTTAGAATTTTTATTTTTCTCTTCTTTGCAAATTTAATTTCAGGATTCTTTTTACCAATTGCTGAAGATCTTACAATAATACTTGAATTCTTTATATTTTTTTTGTTGTGCTTAATAAAGACTTTAATTCCGTTTTTTCTACATCTCTCAACATTTTTATTGTTTGCAACATCACTACCTTGCACATTGAAACCCATATCTTTCATTACCTCAGCGAGACCGCTCATCCCTATTCCGCCTATCCCAATGAAATGGATTTTCTCTCTATAACTTATTTTAGATTTTTCCATAAATAATATTATTAATTAATTTGTTTGCTAAAAAAAGTGCATCTTTATCTGAGTGATTTTCCATTTTTTTCTTCAACAAGTTTAATTTATTTCTGTCTTTATGAGAATTTTGTAATAAGTCAAATAGTTTTTCTGATAAATATTTCTGTTCTAATAAAAAACAGTATCCTTTATCATAAAAATATTGTGCATTTTTTAGTTGATGATTATCCATAGAGGATGGAAGAGGGACTGCTATAAATGGTATTTTTAAATTAACTAATTCTGCGATTGAAGATGCACCACACCTAGTAATTACAAGGTCGCTTTTTTTATAAAATTCTGACAAATCATTTGTAAAACTAAATAGTTCAAAATTAATATTTAAATTTTTATAAATATTTTGTAAATTATTTTTTTGGTTATCAAGACACTGTTGAAATAAATTAAAAAAGATACCTTCGTCATGACATTTTTTAATGACTTTTGGAATTTCGTCACCAAAAATTTTAGCTGATTGACTGCCGCCTATAATTAAAATAGATAAATTTCTTTTATTAATTGTATTTTTTTCCTTTATAATTTTGAATATTTTATCTCTTATAAAATAACCAGTAAAAAATATTTTATTTTTATATTTTTTTTTAATACCACCAATACTCTCGTTTGAGATTAATATTTTCTTTGACAAAGGTAAAAGAAATTTATTCGCCCGTCCGATTACTAAATTATTTTCATATATGATGATAGGTATTTTTAAGAGATATCCTGATAAACAAACTGGAAATGAAGAATATCCACCCATTCCTATAATTAATTTTGGTTTTATATTTATTAATAGTTTAAGTGAAAATAGAAGGGATATGAAAAATTTAAAAAAACCACTAAAAAAGGAAAAAATATTTCTACCAAAAACCCTACTTGATACAATTTTTTTGATTTTAAAATTTTGATCACTTTGCAAAAATTTACTTCCTCTTTCGTCAGTAAAGATTTCTATTTCGTACTCTTTAGATAAAAAATCTGCTAAACTTAATGATGGAAATATGTGACCACCCGTACCTCCAGTAGCTATGACAAGAGTTTTTTTACTATTCATTTAATTTTTAACTCCTAAGGAGGTATAATTTAATATAATACCCGCAACTATTCCGCTTGATATTAAAGAAGAGCCCCCATAACTTAAAAAAGGTAAAGTCATCCCAGTTGTTGGAAGTAGATTCGCATTAACTCCTATATGAATAAATGTTTGAAAAATTAATAAGGAGACCAGGCCGCTCAATGATAATTTATAAAAGTTGTTATTTGAGCTGATAATTATTTTGGTAAGACGTAAAGCGATATAAAGAAAAATACAAATTATAAGTATTGATATAATTGATCCAAATTCCTCACTAATAACGGCAATAATATAGTCTGTGTGAGCCTCTGGTACTGACTCTTTCAAAACCCCTTCTCCCATACCTTGACCTTTTAATCCGCCTAATCTAATTGCATCAATTGCTTTTTGAGATTGAAAGCCATCACCTTTTGATGGATCTATGAATGTTGAAATTCGACTTAATATATAATCAAATTTGTTTGGTGAAAAATAAATTAAACTAAAAAAACCCAATACTACAATTAAGCCAAGACCAAATATAAAATAAATGTTCATTCCTGAAACAAAAATAAGTGATAGCCAGGTCACTATAAGTAAAACGGATTGGCCTAGATCTGGCTGAATTATAAGAAAAAAAACTATTAATGACAAAATTAAAAATGAGACTAAATGTGAAAAATTTAAATTTTTAAATTTATTTGAACTTATTATTTTAGCAATAACTAAAATAAAGAAAGGTTTTATCAATTCAATTGGCTGAAAATTGAAAAAATACAAATTTAACCATCTTTTTGCTCCTTTTGCCTCAACTCCGATTAATGGAACAATAGCTAATAAGATCAAAGAAATTAAAAAAACAGGGAGAATAATGTTATTTATGAATTTATTATTTATTGATGAAATAAAAATCATCAAACAAAAAGATAACATTGTGAACAACAAATGTTTTTGAAAAAATGAATAATATTCACGATCTAACCTTTCATCAGCTAATATTGATGTTGAAGAAAAAGAAAAAAAAACGCCAAGTACAAATAATAAAGTAAAACTAAATAATATCTGCTTGTCTATATTTCTCCAATATTTTTTAAAAATAAAATTTTTTGCTATTAGGTTTTCAGAAATATTTTTTTGCATTATAAATTATAAGTTTTTTAAATTGGTTTCCTCTTTCTTCGAAATTTTTAAACTGATCATAAGATGCACTCGCTGGGCTAAGAATTACATAAATAGCAATCCTTTTATTAGTTAGATGTCTTAATTCATCAAAAATATATTTCATGGTTTTTTTTAAACTAACTGTTTCAAAATATTTAATTTTTTTATTAATTTTATTTTTAAAAAATGATCGTTCTTTACCAATAATAAAAGCTCTTAAAACATTTTTTTTTAACTTATTAATATTAAAATTATCGTCTTTTTTTTTTAACCCTCCTAAAATCCATAAAATATTTTTATAATTCATTAAACATGCTTTTGTTGCTTCGAAAGTTGTTGCTTTAGAATCGTTTATGAAAAAGATATTATTTTTTTTTAGAAATATTTCTTGACGGTGCGGAAGTCCTTTAAACTTATTTAAAATAGAGAAAAATCTTTTATCACTTATTTTAAAATTATTTTTTAAATCGTAAATAAATGAAAGATTCTCCAAATTATTTTTAGAACTAAGATATGGGTTATGAATATTTTTTTTTAATACATTGTAAATTTTACGATTATTAAAAATAACAGATGATCTAAAATTATTTTTTTTAAAACGTCTTATTATATTTTTATCTTGAGGTAAATAAGCAAAATCATTTTTATTTTGTAAAGAAAAAATTTTTAATTTAGATTTTATATAATTATTCATATTGCCATGCCAATCTAAATGGTCTTTCGTGAAATTTGTGAAAATTGCATGATTAGGCTTAATATATTTTGAATATTCTAACTGGAATGAAGACATCTCTATAACAAGTACGACATTCTTTTTTTTACCCAAGTTATAATTTAAAATCGGTTTACCTATATTTCCTAATAATACTGAATTTATTCCTGAATTAGATAAAACTTTATGGATAATACTACAAGTCGTGGACTTACCGTTTGTTCCAGTAACCATAATAGATTTAAATATTTTGTTGGTAAGAAAAAAAAGATCAATATCAGTTATAATTTTATTTTTATTACTTTTAAGGTATCTTTTGTTTTTACTCTTTATCAAACTAATGCCTGGACTTAAAACTATATAGTCCACATCAAAAAATTTTTTTTTTATATTTTTTTCTTTGTATTTTAAATTGAATTTTTTTCTTCTTTCCGAATTATCATCCCAAATGGAAATTTTTTTCACTCCGATCTTTTTTAAAAATTTAATAGCAGAAATACCTGTCAAACCCAGACCATAAACTAAAAAACTTTTATTTTTCAGTATTTTACTAAATATCATTTATCTTAATTTCAAAGTAGCTAATCCAATCAAAGCTAGAATAATAGATATTATCCAAAATCTAATTACGACTGTAGACTCTGCCCATCCTTTTTTTTCAAAATGGTGATGAATAGGTGCCATTTTAAAAACTCTTTTTCCTGTAAGTTTATAGGATACAACTTGAATAATTACAGATGCTGTTTCTAATACAAAAAGTCCTCCAATAATGGCAAGGACAATCTCATGTTTAGCAATGATTGCCACTGATGCTACAGATCCGCCCAAAGATAAAGAGCCTGTGTCGCCCATGAAAATTTTTGCGGGTGGAGCGTTATACCAAAGAAAACCTAAACATGAGCCAACTATTGAACCGCAAAAAACTGACAACTCTCCAACCTCAGGAATGTATTGAATTTGAAGATAATTTGCAAAGATCGTATTGCCTACTAAATAACAAATTAAAGAAAAAGACAATGCAACTAACATTACAGGGACGGTTGCTAAACCATCTAAACCGTCTGTCAAATTAACTGCATTTGAAGAGCCAATAATTACAAAAATTCCAAATGGAATAAAAAATAAACCCATATTCAATATTAAATTTTTAAAAAAAGGTACATAAAGTTTTGATATATTTTCATGATCAGTAAAATAAACTAGAGCGATGATTGCTGATAAAGATATTATAAACTGCCATAAAAATTTCAGTTTTGCATTAATTCCTGTTGAATTCCTAAATTTTATTTTTAAATAATCATCTAAAAAACCTAAAAGTCCTAGACTTGTACAAACAAAAAGCACTATCCAAATATAAATATTATTTAGATCTGCCCATAGAAGTGTGCTGACTACTATACCGATTAAAATCATTAAACCACCCATCGTAGGTGTTCCACTTTTTTTAATTATATGATCAATTGGTCCATCTTGTCTTATAGGACCAGTAATTTGTTTCCTTGCAAAATAGTTAATGAGAGGAGTGCCAATCAAAAAAATAATTGTTAACGATGTAACAACAGATAAACCGATTCTAAATGTTATATATTTAAATACATTTAAAAACGAATAGGTTTCTATAAGAGAAGTGAGAAAACTATAAAGCATGATTATTTCCTCTCAAATAATTTTCAGAAATTTTATGTAACTTAGTTGCATGTGAACCTTTTATCATTAATAAATCGCCGTTTTTTATAATTTTTGAAATTTTAGGATTAAATCTATGAATATTATCTAAAATTTCACCTCTTTTATTTTTTTTTATAAATTTGAATGCTGCAGAACTTCTCTTTCCATATACAAATGTTTTGTCAATATCACTATTATTAATAAATTTTGTTACTTTTTTGTGGTAAATATGTGATTTTTTTCCTAATTCCATCATATCCCCAAAAAAGAAATATTTTTTCTTGCCATTCTTGCTAATATTAGAAAAATTTTCTATAGCTGATTTAATTGATATAGGGTTCGCATTGTAGCTTTCATCGATAAGAAAAAATTTTCTGCCAAATTTTTCTATTTTTTTTATAATTCCTCTTCCTTTCAGTGGTTTATTTTTTTTAAAATAATTCTTTATATTTTCAAGATTTAACCCAAGACAATCTAATACTGACAAACAACTGAGAATATTCATGACATTACTCTTATTAATATTTCCAACGGGTAATAAAATTTTTGCTTTATTTATAGATAATTCAATATAAAAATTATTTTTTATCTTTTTAGACTTTAAAAATCTAATATCAGCTTTCTTTGAATATCCGAATGACTTAATTTGAATTTTATTTTTAATAGCTTCTTGTTTAAAATAATTAAAGAATGAGTCATCTCTATTAAGTATTATTGTTCCACCTTTTTGAATATTAGAAATTATTTCTCCTTTAGCTTTGGCTATATCTGAAATATTTCTAAAGTTTTCTAGATGTGCTTCTGAAATGTTTGTTATTATTCCTATGTCGGGTTTTACCAGAGAAGAAAGTCGAAAGATTTCATTAAATTTACTCATACCTACTTCAAAAACTCCGAAAATATGATCGGGACTAATATTGGATAAACTTAAAGGTACTCCATAATGATTGTTATACGAAAGAGGAGAAAAATAAGTTTTTGAATATTTATTTAATAAACCACCAAGCATAGTTTTAAGTGATGTTTTCCCTGCACTTCCAGTGACAGCTATAAATTTAGCTGAGGAGTCTTCACGTTTTTTTTGTGAAAAATCTTGTAAAAAATTAAGTGTATTTTTTACTTTAAGAGGTTTGTAATTTTTTTTAACTTTTTTTGATACAATACTATAATTTGCACCTTTTTTTATTGCCTCTTTTAAGAAATCATGCCCATCTTTTTTTTTTCCCTTTATTGCAACAAATAGATTATTTTTTTTAATACTTTTTGAATTAATTGAAACACCTTCAAAATAAATATTCTTTTTATTTTTCAATATCTTTTTTATTAAGGTACTATTATTTTTAAAATAATTAATTTTTGTATTAATTTTTTTTGAATTAAAATTTTGAATAATTTTTTTATCACTTAAAGATACTTTTCTTTTACCAAAATCTTGATAAGTTTCGTGACCTCTTCCAGCAACCAAAATTATTTCATAAGGATCAGAATTTTTTAATGCATAGATTATTGCTTTTTTTCTACCAGGGATTTCTTTAAATTTATTTTTTTTGATTACACTTAAAATTTGTTCTCTTATTATTTTTGGATTCTCATTTCTAGGATTATCATCTGTAATAATAACTTTATTACATAACTGATTAGCTATCTTGCCCATTAATTTTCTTTTGGATTTATCCCTTTCGCCCCCACACCCAAAAACTACAGTGATTTTTTTTTTGTAATGTTCTTTAAGAGAATTAATTGCAGTTTTTAAAGCCTCAGGTGTATGGGCATAATCCAAAAAAATTTTTGATCTATTAGGTAGTTCTTTTATTTCCTCTAATCTTCCATTTACACTTTTTATTTTATTTATTTTTTTAAATATGCTTTGTATTTTAATGCCGCATTTTTCACTAGCTAGTATTGCCATTAATAAATTTTTTATTTGTACTGATCCAATTAGGTATATTTTAAGATTATATACTTTATTTTTATATTTAATTTTAATTAACTGATATTCTTTAAAGAAATTATGACTTAAGATTTCAAATGTGTTTCCTGAATTTCCAATACTTAATAAATTTAATTTTCTTGCTTTTGTTAAATTTTTAAATGTAAAATATTGTTTTATTTCTGAGTCAGTTATAATAGTAGATCTTTTCTTCAAAATTTTTTTAAATAAGATTAATTTTGCAGAAAAATAATTATTCATGTCTTTATGATAATCTAAATGATCGTGACTTAAATTTGTAAAGACTCCTGTTTTTATATTTAAAAAATCTAGTCTTTTTTGTTTAAGACCATGGCTCGAGGCTTCTAAAATAACATTTTCTATTTTAGAGTTTTTCATTTCGTATAAGTCCCTATGGAGACCAATTGTATCTGAAGTAGTAAGTTCTCTTTCCCTAAAATTATTATTTTTTTTAAATCCAAGGGTACCAATCATACCCACTGGCTTTTTAAAAAGTTTAAGTATTTGATAAAAGAAATCTGATACAGATGTTTTCCCGTTTGTGCCAGTTACTGCAATTATATTTTTTGGTTTTTTTTGGTAAAATTTAGATGAAATTTCAGCAAGTTTACTTCTTGGATCAGCTACTTTAATTAAAATGACATTTGGATATTTTTTTTTAATTGTCCCTGAATAAACGACAGCTTTTGCTCCTCTAGAAATAGCATCTTTTATAAAACTATTTCCGTCTAATTTATTTCCTTTAATAGAAATAAATAGATCTCCCTTTTTAACTTTCCTGCTATCTGATGAAATACCCTTAACTTTTTCGTTAGCAATTTTTGGATCAAGGTTATTAATCAGATTTTTTAACAACATGGTTGTCATAAAAATCGTTTTTATTTATGGCTAAAATAGGACCAATTTTTTTTATAATTTTGCCAGCAACATAAGCAGAATTCCAACCAGATTCGTTCCTGCTTATACCTGAAATTTTCTTACCTCTATAATTATAGATGAGATCAGGCGCTGGTTTTGGTTCGTCCATTAACACTAACAATAAAAATTTAGGTTTGTTTGTTGGAAAAACCGAGATAAAAGAGGTTAATTTATTATTAGTGTATTTGCCGTTTATATTTTTATTCGCTGTTCCGGTCTTACCTCCTACGTGATATCCATCAACTTCCGCCAATGATGCAGTACCTTTTTGGTTGGATACTACCTCTCTTAAAATACTATTTATATATTTACTCGTTTTGGAACTAACAATTCTTGTTTTGTCATTTAACAAATCTTTTTTTAATAATAAAGTTGGATTTACGATAAATCCTCCATTTGAAATTGAAGCATATGCAGAAGCTGCTTGTAACGGGGTGGTAGTTATTCCATGACCATAAGATACTGTTTCTAATTTACATTTGTTCCACAAAAAACTTAAAGGTTTTCCAACCTCGTGTAATTCAAAATTAATTGTGTTTAATAAATTAAGGTTTTCTAAAAATTTTTTAAGCTTATTTTCACCAATACTCCTAGCAACTTTTATTGTACCAATATTAGATGACCTTATTAAAATTTCTTTTAAACTTAAAGTATTTGGCATTTCGTCATGTTCTTTAATTGTAAATTTAGAGCATTGAATCTTGTCAGGAATATTTTTTACTAAAGTATTGGGAGAAAATGAATTATCCTCAAGAGCTAGTGCTATTGTAAATGTTTTAAAAATTGAACCCAGTTCAAAAACACCTTTAGTTATTTTATTAGTAAAGCTTTTATCTTTGATATCTTTACGCGTATTAAGATTATAGTCTGGTAAAGAGATCAAAGATAATATCTCGCCAGTGTCTACATCCATCAATAAACTTGCCGCCCCTTTTGCCTTAAAAACTGAGATAGATTTAAAAAGTTCATCCCTTATTAAATATTGTAAATTTGTATCAAGAGATAACTGAATT
This sequence comes from uncultured Pelagibacteraceae bacterium, assembly GCA_902599805.1. GTDB lineage: Bacteria > Pseudomonadota > Alphaproteobacteria > Pelagibacterales > Pelagibacteraceae > Anoxypelagibacter. Next base: position 33,657 of record CACKGP010000005.1, on the reverse strand, counting down.
GATTGTCTGTTATTTTGTTTTAGGTCTTTATCAAAATATTTTTCCACACCAGATATTCCATTATTATCAGAATCGATTTGACCAAGTACATGACTAAATAAATTTTTATGTGGATAAATTCTTGTTTCAGACATTTCAAAAAGCAAACCCTTTTCTCCTAGTGACCAAAATTTATTTTTTTCATCTAAGGTTAGATTTTTTTTAATATAAAAATAACTATTTTTGTCTAAATTTTTTTTTATTTTTATATAATCAAGACTAGGATCAATTAATTTAAGTTTGATTAAAAATCTTTTTTTATCTTTTACAAGACTTGGCTTAATAGCAGCATGAAAAATAGGAATATTTCTTGCAATATATTCACCTTTTCTGTCAACAATATCATTTCTTGATGTTTCATATGTATTATGATTTTTAAATTGGCTTTTGGAGTCATAACTTTTTAAAGAAATAAAAAAAATTTTTGTAGCAAATATAAATACTAAACATAAAAATATAAAAAATAACGAATAGATCCTATCATGACTTATATTTAGAACCCCAGATTTTTTTTCTGTAACTAGATTTTGATTATATTCGTTAAAATAAAAACTTCTTTGATTGTTTTGTTTATTTTTTGTTTTTTTCATATTCGCTATTCTTCAATAATTTAGTCTCTTTTTGTTTTGAAATAATAAATTCCTGTGGAGAAAAAAAAATATTAGATGTATCAAAAGTAATATAGTCTTTTATATCTAAAACAATTAAGTACTTTTCAAGTTGTGCGGGGCTTGAAAGATAAACATAATCAGTTTTTGCGTCTTTTAAATCTTTTTTCAAAGAAATAATTTTATCTTGCAAAACATTAATTTTTTTTTCTAATGTTCTTGTTTTGTGTTTTATTGATGAAGTAAACACCATAAAAACTAAAAAAATAGATAAAGATGATACTAGTGCTTTATTAAACATATCTTTCCTCTATTTCTAAATATTTTGTGAACTTTTTTTTCAAATCCTCAGGGTAAAAAAAATTATTTTTTGCTCTTGTAATACATCTTAATTTTGCAGATCTTGAAGCATAGTTTTTTTTGATCTCATTTTGGCTGGGCGTAAGTATTTTATTTTTATAATTTTCAAAAAGGACTTTTTCATTAGGTAAATCTGGAAGATATCTTGAAAATTTAGATTTATTCTGAGAATAATTTGTAAAAAAAAACTTAACAACTTTATCTTCGAGAGAATGAAAAGATATCACAATAATTTTTCCTCCGATTTTGATTAATTTAGTTGCTTCAATAAGTCCGTCGATTAATTCTGAAAATTCTTTATTTACAAAAATTCTCAGTGCTTGAAAAGCTTTTGTTGATACATTGATATTACTCTTAAAATTTCTTTTTTTACTTTTTTTAATTATATTTGCAAGTTGTATACAATTATTAATTGGTAATTTTTTTCTTGCTTCTATAATATTTTTTGAAATTTTGAAGCTTTCTTTTTCTTCTCCAAAAAACTTGAAAATGTCATTTAATGTAGACTGACTAAAACTATTTACAACCTCTTGAGCTGATATTGAATTTAGACCCATTCTCATGTCAATGCTTGAATTTGAATTAAATGAGAAACCTCTATCTTTATCCATTATCTGCATAGTCGAAATCCCAAGATCGAATACAATAAAATCGAATTTAGTTTTTTTATCTGCAACTTTTGATAAATCGCTAAATTTTTTGTTATGAAACGTAAAACGGTTTTTATAATTTTTTTTAGTTCTATCGGCAAATTTTTTAGTATTTAGGTCTCTGTCTATCGCTAATACTTTAGTTTTGGGATAAGATAATATTGCATTTGTGTAACCACCATATCCAAAAGTGCAATCAATAAAATTTCCACCCTTTGACGGATTGCATATCTTTAATACTTCCTCGAGCATTACAGGAAAATGTGATAAGTTTTTGGGAGATGAAAAATCTTTCATCTTACCTTCTGTTTTAAAATTTTTGTTTACGTAAAAACGCTGGAATCTCGAATTCCTCTTCCTCGTTCTTAAGATTTTCACTTACATTATCTTCTGATGAAGTAGAAGGATTAACTTCATCAGAAAATAATTGGGGGACTTCGTTTGAACTTGTCTCTAAATTTTCAGCAGGTTTTTCCTCATAAATTGAAATATCATCAATAACTACTTCCTCTTGAACTTCATCTTTATGAGTATGCTCTTGACTAATATTGTTCTCTAGATAGGAAGCATTATCGAGTGATACTCCAGCTTCTAAATCATTTGTGCTTGTAGCCTCTTGTTTGCCCTCATGGATCGGCTCTAATTCTGTTTTTATTTCGTTATCTAATTTTAAAGCTGTTGAACCCTGAATTGTTTCAAAACTTGGTGAGACAGGAATGTTATTATTGGTATTAAAATTCTTTTCCGAGTAACCAGTATTCCTATTATGAATTCTGTGAACCATATTAACAACAGATCTCGACTCGGGAGTTTCTCCATCAAGAGCAGTCGCAACAATAGAAACTCTCATTTTTCCACTTAAACTCTCATCTTTTATTGCTCCAAATATTAATTCTGCCTCAGGGTCAACTTCTGATCTAATTTTATTAACAGCTTGATCAACTTCGAAAAGTTTTATGTCATCACCGCCAGTAATATTTACTAAAAGTCCCTTAGCGCCCTTTAAAGAATAATCATCAATTAAAGGATTGTTTAATGCTGACTCAGTTGCAGCCAAAGCTCTATTCTCACCTTCAGCTTCTCCAGTTCCCATCATTGCTTTACCCATAGAACTCATAACTGTTTCAACGTCAGCAAAATCTAAGTTAATCAATCCTGGTCGAACCATTAAATCAGTTATACTTCTTACACCTTGTTTCAAAACATTGTTTGATAGTAAGAAAGAATTCTCAAAAGTAGTAGCTTCATTAGCTATTTTGAAAAGATTTTGATTAGGCACTACTATAGATGCATCTAAATGTTTTCTCAAATGATTCCATCCTTCGTGTGCTCTTCTCATTCTTTTTGGACCTTCATAGGAAAATGGAAGAGTGATAACTCCAACAGTTAAAATATTTAATTCTTTTGCTGCTCTTGCAATGACGTGAGAAGCTCCTGTGCCTGTTCCGCCACCCATTCCAGCAGTTATAAAAACCATGTTAGCACCCTGCAAATATGTAACTATCTCGTTTAAAGACTCATCTGCGGCTGCCTGACCAATATCATGTTTTGCACCTGCACCAAGACCTTTTGTTAAATTCATTCCAATCTGGATTTTTGCATCAGCTTTATTATTTTTTAAATCTTGTGCATCTGTATTTACAGCCACAAACTCTACACCTTGCATTCCATCATCGATCATGGCATTAATTGCGTTTCCGCCAGCACCACCTACACCCATAACTAAAATTCTAGGTTTAAGTTCTTTTAATTCTCCACCACCGATATTAATTGTCATACACCCTCCTTTTTAAATTTGTTATCCCATTTTAAAGCAGATCTATTTAAGTAAGATTTTTTTCTTGCTTTTGATTGAAAATTTAAAAATAATTTAGGATCCCACATTTGAAAAACTTTTCCTAATCCAACAAATATTATGGAAGATCTAATTTTAGCGTGGTTTAGAAGTTTATCTGGAATCGATACCCTACCTTCACTATCAAAATTTAAGTTTATACTCTGTGATAAAACTGATGTTGCAAAGTAATCTCTTTTATCCTCAAAAGGTCCTAAAGAGTCTATACTTTCAGATAATTTTTCAATTCTGTCTTGTGCGCATCCGTCTAATGCGGCATGATTAAAAGAGGGATATGTAATAAATCCGTTATAACCCATGGAATTCAAATAAGCTCTGAAACTAGATGGCACTGACACCCTTCCCTTTTTGTCTAATTTGTTTTCGTAACTTGACAGAAACATATTTCATCTTTCTTTAAAATCTCCCAATTCCCTCTATATGGGAATTCATGGGATACTATGGGTATATTATATTGTAGTCAATACTTATTTGTTAATAAGTTTTTTTACCTTTAGGAGATTTATGGATACAAAACATGAACATTTAAGGTGAGTTTGCTAGGCAATCTTTAAGCCGGGTTCTGTCATTTAAGATGTCATTTATCTAGATTTAAGTTCACACTTAAATTCAAGCGACTAACCCTGATGACTAACTAAAGACTGTTTTTTGCATACGCAGTGTCATCTCTTTTTAGTCTTGCTCCCAGTGGGGTTTGCCATGCGTTTTTTGTTGCCAAAAAACCGGTGCGCTCTTACCGCACCGTTTCACCCTTACCTTGATCAGGCGGTCTATTCTCTGTGGCACTATCCCTAAGGTCACCCTCGCCAGCCGTTAACTGGCACTGTGTCTTTATGGAGCCCGGACTTTCCTCTACAATTAACTTAGTTAAAAGTAACGACAATCCAATTGCCTAGCACTTACCGCTATAGAGCTAATAATGTAAAAATCAAGCTATTTTTGATTTTTAGATAAAAATTGGCTTATTTTCATAGTTTCTAGATCCAAAATACCGTTTATTTTTCTTTGCCTAAACCTTCTTTGAAAATTTTTGATTATTTTTTTCTTTAAGTTCGTATTTAAATATCTGTATCCAATTGTGTGTAGATTTTTTAAAAACCTTTTAAATTGAAGTTTAGGATAATTTTTTTTTTTAAGTAATATTTTTTTTGGATAAATTCCGATCCCCTTTGACGACAAATACTTCCATGGAAATTTCTCACCTGGATCAATTTTTCTTAATGGGGCAATGTCAGAATGACCCAAAATTAGCCTTTTATTAATTTTGTATTTTTTTATTAAGTATTTGCATAACAAAACTAATTTATTTATCTGTTTTTTTGTATAATTTTGATATCCATATTGATGACCTTTATTTACAAGCTCAATACCTATAGAATTTTCATTTAAATTTTTGTATTTTCCCCACATTGATTTGCCTGCATGCCAGGCAACATTTTCCTCTTTAACCATTTTAAAAATTTTACCCGATCTATTTATTAAATAATGACAGCTCACTTTTGATTTCATAGAAGTAAGTCTTTTTATTGATTCTCGCTCAGATTGCATTCCAGTATAATGTATGATTATTGCTGTAATATTTTTGTTAAGCCTTTTTTTTTTGTCAAAATTTGGTGAATAAAATTTGGTAATTTCCATCAAAAACATATATATCATAAAAAATGCGTCTAAAACCTATAAAAACATTTGTTTTTACATTAGCGTTTTTGCTTTCATGTTCGTTTAACTCTTTTGCGGAAGAAAAATATACTGCGAACGAGTGTTTTGAAAAATTAAGCAGAGGCACGCTTAAATTCAATATGGCTCTGGACAATGCTATTTTTAAACCAGTCGCCAAAGGCTATAGAGCTTTACCAATTCCAATAAGAAAGGGTTCAAGTAACTTTGTTGGAAACCTGAGATCATTATTAACTTTATCAAATAATATATTACAAGGAGACTTCAAGGGTGCAACAAATACTGCTGGAAGATTTGCCGTTAACACAACAGTTGGAATTTTAGGAATTTTTGATCCAGCAACTAAAATGGGGTTTGAAAAGAAAAGTAGAGAAGATTTCGGACAAACATTAGGTGTGTGGGGAGCAGACACAGGATGTTATTTTGTTCTTCCGATATTAGGTCCAACCACAGCGCGTGATGCGCTTGGAATGGTCGGCAATGTTTTCCTTGATCCTGTTTATCAAGTAACTCACAATACTGAAACAGATATGGTTGTTGGAAATGATAATCTTCAGGAACATAACTATTTTTATTACAAAGGTACAGACGCAGTGGATTTTAGATCAAAAAATATTGAGTCTATTGAAAGCTTACAAAATAATTCGATAGATTTTTATGCTTCTGTAAAAAGTCTTTATCTTCAAAACAGAGCTCAAAAAATATCAAATGCACCAATCGCCGATAAGGAGCAAGATGATAGTGATTGGGAAGAAATTGATAATCAATAATATTTAGTTTATGAAAAGAATTTTTTCATCTTTTCTCTTGATTTTAATAATAATTTTTTGCCAAAATATTAAAGCTTTTGGATATAGTTCAGATCCAGAGAAGTTTATTTCAGAAATTATAGATGAAGCTAAATTAATATTAAATAGTCAAGACAGTAAAGAAATTAAAGCTGAAAAACTCTCTATTATAGCTCTTAAAACTGTAGATGTAAAAGGAATAGGCTATTACACTTTAGGAAAAAAAAGGAAAGAAATTACGGAAGATCAAATTGATGAATATAATAAAGTATTTGAGAGTTACTTTTTAAAAAGTTTTACCTCAAGACTTACTGATTATTCTGATCCAAAAATTACTGTTTTGTCTGCTGAGAAAATTAATGAAAAGTACACAATTGTTAAAAGTATGTTGGTTAAAACCGATAAAAAACCTGAGGTAAAAATCGACTGGAGAGTTTATACAAAAAATCCAGAAAAACCTTTAATACGAGATTTAATTATTGAGGGACTAAGCCTAGCTAGAACACAAAAGGAGGAGTTCGCGTCTATATTAAGTTCAAATAACAATGATATAAATGCTCTATTCTCTAAACTAGAAGAATTTATAAATAAATAATTAGTGTTGATTTTATTTAGTGATGGTGGGCCCGCCAGGATTCGAACCTGGGACCAATACATTATGAGTGTACTGCTCTAACCAGCTGAGCTACAGGCCCTTTATTTGAATGTTTATAACACTTTTCGCACCCAAGCAAGATTGTTGGTTAAAAAATCTTTCTTAATTTAGCTTTTAATAGATTGGTATTATTTCTAAAGTCTTTCTTATTTGTAAAGTCTATATAAAAATTATAAAGATTTGCAATAATTATTGGTATGGTGAAAAAATGAAAAATTAAATCATCTTCTCCAAAAATAAAATACAATACATAGGAATAAACAATTGAAGCGATCAAAATTTTATTTTTAAAGACAGAGAATACTCTGCTTGAATGATCAAAAAGTTTAATTAAATTCACCTTTGAATTTCCTGAATATCTTCTTTTTCTTTCACTTTGAATTCTTTTAATATTGTTTAGATTATTTACTATTGCAGCTGGATATGCAGCCCACAGGTCACTACTATATATTATATTTTTGATTTTTCTAAAACTTATTAGACTGAAATTACCGAACTTAATATGATTACCAGTAAATATGAATAAGATTATTTTGTGAATTAAGTAAAGAAATTTAAACCAAAATGGCTCGTTTCTGTTAGTTCTCTCAACAACCACTATATCTGAATAACTTTTTTTAAAAGTGTAAATTAAATTTTTAATAACATTAGGATCATCCTGGCCATCAGCGTCCATAATAATTATATCGTGTTTAATTTTTTTTTTGTTTTTGAATAAGTAATTCAACGCTACTGCTATCGCTCTTTGACTTCCTAAATTTTTATCTATATTTAAAACACCTAATTTTTTTATATATATATTTTTTTTTAATTTAATTTTTGGTTTGATTGTTGAAAAATCATTAATAACCAGAATATCAAATTTAAAACTATTTTTTTTACCAATAAGATTAATCTTTTTAAGGAGTCTATTCAAATTATTCCAGTCATTATAAACTGGAATTACTATTGTAAAATTTTTCATAATTTTAATTTTTTTTAATTAAAACCAATCTTCTTCCAAGACAAAAAAAACTTGGAAAAATTTTGATCAATATTGAATCAATAAAGTTTAAAATATTCATAAAAAAATTATTCATTGGAATGCAAAATGTTTTTGAGGTAACTCCTCCTGAATTTAAAAAAATAAAACATTCCGTCAATTCCTCATGTTCGATATTGAAATAATTTCCCATTTTTTCTTCGAATTTATCTTTATCATCAAAAATTAAATTGGGTACAGCTATATTACCCGCCCATACATCTTTCTCATCACTTTTGGGGATTTTTTCATCCCAAACATTGACCGTAAAATCAAATCCTTCGTGTTTCATTATTAAGGTAGCTAATTGCAAAAGTACTGAGCTATAAGGTTCAAAAATTATTAATTTTCCATTTTTTTTTAAAATTCTGTTCATTTCTCTGAAAAATTTCATTGGGAAAGGAACATGATGCAACATGTTAGAAGCAATTACGTAATCAAAACTAGACTCTTTGAATTTAGTATTTTGCGCATCAATATTTTTAAAATCTAGATGAGAGTCATTGCTTAAATCTGTTAATTTAAGATTTTTATTTTTAATAAAATACTTTGCAAATCCAGCACCTGATCCAACTTCAATGCCGACATCATTTTTATTAATAAATTTATTCATCCATTCAAATCTTTTTTTTAATAAAAACTTTAAATTGCTTGATTTTCTTGAATTAAAAATTTGCGTGGCATTAAGTGTATCAGCTACACTTCTCATTTTATTTTCTTCAGGCCTAAATTCTACTTTTTTTAAAATTTTAAACATTTTATTAAATTATTTTAAATTCACAAATAGTTCAAAATCTTTACATTTTTTAAGTGTTTGTAAAACTAGAATTTCGTTCAGGTTTTTTTTAAAATAACAATCTTTGCTTATTAAACCCTTAAAAATATCTTTTTCGCCTTCGAGTGGATGAATAGTGTAAATTGCTTTTATATTTTCGCGAACAATTTTTTTTATGAGAAATTTTTTCCAATATTGAAAGTATTTTTCACTTACATCAGGGTATATATGATGTCTCCACCATACCCTTGCAGCTGAGTTATCGTTAATTGATAATTCAACTGAGATAAACTGGTAATCTGTTACTATCATTTTTTTTTGACTATCATTTTTAATAATATCTATACTATCTTTTAAATTTTTAATTTCTTTATTGGGGTTTTCAGGGTAGTGACGTGTTAACCATCTTAAATTTTTGAGTTTATTACTTAAAACTATTGCATCCACTGACTTTTTTAAGTCAGCATCTCTCAAAGCTAAAGTATCTCTTTTGTTAATATATTTTTGATTATAATAAATTGTAGAAATTAAACTTAAAATTAAGAAAAAGTTTATAAATTTTTTTTTATTTTTAAAAGAATTTGAGTATATATGCGAAAATCCACAAAATACTGGTATTAAAAAGAAGATAAACATTCCATTTATTGTCATCAGTTGATGACTTACAAAAATTAATAATGTCCCAATAAGTAAAATAAAAATTAAATTATCATGATTTAATATTGTTTTAAAATTTTTGATTATGTTATTGAAAAATAAAAATATAGGGATTGATAGTGCAATATAAATAAGCTTATGTCGCAAAACAAACCTTTGAAATTCAAACGGTAATAGCCATTCCAAACGTGACTCACCTAACGATATTGGAAATAAAAAATGTTGTATAAGTATATCCTCAGTAGGAATTTGATAAGAAAAAATAAGTGTGAAAAAAACTGAAATTATTAATATAGTTCCGGCTGTAACATAAATTAAATTTTTTTTATCAAAATTTAATATAAAATATATAATAGATATTGCTCCAATTAATATCCCAAAATATCCTATTGGAGTTTGTTTACAGAAAAAACCAATAAATAAAAGAATAGGAATTAAAAACCAATAAATATTTTTTTTAGTTTTAATCGCTAAACATAAAGAATATATGGATAACATTGAAAAAATTGATACATGATGATCGGTAAAAGGTGTTCCGTAAGTTGGATACATTAAAACAGATGCCAAAGCTGAGTAAATAAATGCATATTTTAAGTCTAATTTAAATTTTCTTAATGTAAAAAATGTTCCTAATGCAAATATTGAATTAAATGTTGAAGAGTGAGCAGCATAACTGAACCAAGAAACACCAAAAAACTTAAAAAAAATTGCTTGAACTATATCAAGAACAGGGCCTTTAATTATCCAATAATCTTTAAATGGGATTGAGCCATTCAAAAGGTCATAACCAGAATTAAATGTTGAGAAGGTATCTATGGGTAATACACCTATAAATGCATAATACTGATTTATCCAAAAAGAAATTAAAATTAAAAAAAAAAAATATAATGATGTTTTATACTTTGCAAACAGGTGTTTTATCATGATTCAGTTTTAGAGACCTACTTCTCTAAAAAGCTTTTTAATTGTTTTGATCTGCTTGGATGTTTAAGCTTTCTCAAAGCTTTTGCCTCTATTTGCCTTATTCTTTCTCTGGTAACATTAAACTGTAAACCAACTTCCTCTAAAGTATGATCAGTGTTCATTCCAATTCCGAACCTCATTCTTAGAACTCTCTCTTCTCTTGGTGTAAGAGAGGCTAGAATTTTAGTTGTTGACTCACTAAGATTAGACCTAATAGCGGTGTCTAAAGGTTGTAAAGCGTTTTTATCTTCTATGAAATCTCCTAAGCTACTATCTTCTTCATCGCCCACTGGTGTTTCAAGAGATACAGGTTCTTTGGAAATTTTTAAAACTTTCCTTACTTTTTCTAGTGGCATAGCCAGTTTTTTTGCAAGTTCTTCTGGTGTCGCCTCTCTACCAAACTCACTTAATATTTGTCTTTGTGTTCTGACAATTTTATTGATTGTTTCAATCATGTGAACTGGAATTCTAATTGTTCTTGCTTGATCTGCTATTGATCTAGTAATTGCCTGTCTGATCCACCAAGTAGCATAAGTAGAAAATTTATATCCACGTCTGTATTCAAACTTATCAACTGCTTTCATTAATCCAATGTTTCCCTCCTGAATCAGATCTAAAAACTGTAGACCACGATTTGTATATTTTTTTGCAATAGAAATTACTAACCTCAGATTTGCTTCAACCATCTCTTTTTTTGCAATTCGAGACTCTCTTTCACCCTTTTGTATTCTTTTAACTAATAATTTAAATTCGCCAACTGGTAATTCTATTTTTTTACTAAATTCAATAAGTCTGTCTCTTATTTCGTGGAATTCCTTTTTATGTTTCTTAAAAAAATTTTTCCATGTTTTATTCTCTTTTAAAAATGTTTCAAATTTTGAATTAATTTCATTTCCTACGTAATATTTAATAAATTCTTCTCTTGAAATTTTATTTTCATTTGCAAGTCTTAGTAGGACGCCTTCTAATGATAATATTTTTTTGTTTTCTTTATAGTGAGCCTGAACCAATTCCTCAACAACAGAAGGGCTTAATTGGAGATTTTCAAAATCTTCGACTAGGATACTTTGTATTTTTTTGAGATTTTTATTTTTAGAAACTGATAACTCTTGAGAGTTGAGAATACAATTGAGTTTTTCTATTTGATACTTTTTTAGTTTAGCGTAATTTTTTGAAAGGTTTTGAATGAGAGATATTACTTTAGGTTTTATTTCCTCTTCCATTGCTGCAAGAGAAACATTAAATTCATCATTTTGATCAACATATTCCTCTGTTTTCTCATCATTTTTATCTTTTGACTCATCTTTTTTTTCTTTTGAATTATTATTTTTTAATTTTTCTTTTGCAACTTTCTTTAAATTTTCACCCTCCGAATTATCATTTTCAAATTCTTCATAGGTTGAGTCAATATCTATAATGTCTCTAACCAGAAGTTCATTTTTTTCAAGCTGATCTTTCCACTCAAAGATTTTTTTTGAAATCAGAGGACTTTGAGTAAGAGCATTGATCATAACATTTTTTCCTGCCTCTATTCTTTTCGCTATTGCGATTTCTCCATCACGGGATAGAAGTTCAACTCCACCCATTTCCCGTAAGTACATTCTAATTGGATCATCGCTTTTTTCTGAGGATTTTTCAGAGTCAGCTTGGTTGATCTCTTTTTTCTTAAGTGATTGAAATTCAGACTTTTTTGAAACTAATGTGACTTTTTTATCAAAAAGAACAACTAAAGCTTTTTCTAGGTTTTCTTGTGAACTATTTCTTTTACCTAGTGATTTTCCAAGTTCTTCATATGTAATAAAACCCCTGTGAACACCTTTATCTAAAAGACGTTCAAATGACTTAGTTATTAGTTTGGTTTTCATAGAGCTAGATTATTGTTTAAGTATATATAGAGACAAATTATTAAAAATCTATACTTAATTTACTCTTTATTTATCTTATTTTTGAGCTTTATTAAGTCTGAATATGATTTTTCGTCAAATTTCTCTATAAGCTTATTTTCTAGATTCTCAATTTTTTTAGAAAATTTAATATCATTAAGTTCCTTGAGAATTTCATTCAATAATTCAATTTGTTTTTCTTCATCTTTTTTTTGAAAAATATTTTTAATTACTGCGTTTTGATTGATGTCTTTTATCAAATCTGAATACCTTTTCGCTAGATCCTCTAAATTTTTTTGATTAAATTTATCTTCAGATATAATAACAAGAAGCTCTGCTTTTAGCCTATTTAACTGACTGCTAGAGAATTGAATATCCTCGAAAAGCTCAACTCTCGGTGAAATAATATTTGGATGATTAAACATGATATACAAAATTGAATATTCTTTGATTTCTTCTTTTGAAAGATGCTCTCTTGCTATAGAAATTTTTTTTGTTTCATTTAAAATTCTGTAATTATTAATTATTTTACCTTTAATTTTCTGCAAAGGAGTTAAATTTCTAATTTTTTCAAGGTAATTTTCAAGAATGTATTTTTTTAAAGTTTTATCTTTAATAGTATCGCAAAGATTTCTAAATTTTTTTTCAAATTTGGTTGAGGCAAATGGGTCAGATCTATCCAAATTATTTAAGTAGTTTTTCCAAATAAACTGTTCAATAGATAATTTATTAGACAAAAACTCCAAGAAGCCTTTTTTTCCTTTTTCTTTTATAAAATCATCGGGATCGACTCCTTTTGATAGTGTTGCAAACCCAATTTTATTATTTTCCTTAATAAATGGTAAAAAATTTTCTGCAATACGCAAAGCTGCTCTTTGGCCACTTATATCACCATCTAAGCATAGTATTGGATTTGAAAAAAACTTCCAAATTAGATTAATTTGATTTTCTGTAAGTGCAGTCCCTGAGTTCGAAACAACATTTTTTATTCCAGCAGAATAAATACTTATAACATCCATATAACCTTCTACCACTATCACTTCTGAGTCTTTGTTAGGAAATGATTTTGCTTTATCTAAATTAAAAATATGTTTACCTTTTTTATAAAATTCTGTTTCGGGTGAATTAATATACTTCGCAATTTTTTTATCTTTGATAATTCTTCCTCCAAAAGCCACTATGTCGCCGACTATGTTTTTAATAGGAAATATAATTCTTGAGTGAAATCTATTAATATATTTTTTGAATTTTTCATTATTGTAGAATAACCCCGTTTCCGAAATATCTTTTTCTGAATAATTTTTAATCAAATTTGAATAATAATCTGAGTTACTCGGAACATACCCAATCTGAAATTCAAGAATAGTTTCTTTGCCTATTCCACGCTTATTCAAATAGTCCATTGAGAAATCAAAATTTTCTAAAAGAAGTTTATGATGGTGGTTGGTAAAATCTTTAAAGATATTTTTATAATTTTGGTATCTTTTTTCTTTTTCCTCATCGAATTTTGAGAATCTGTATGGTTGCATTCCAGCTTGAGATGCAAGTTGTCTTACCGCTTCTCCAAATTTTAATGATTGGGTTTTCATTAAAAAATCAAATATGTTACCATGTTCACCAGAACTAAAGCAGTGATAAAATCCTTTTTCATCACTAACAGTAAACGACGGTGTTTTTTCGGATGTAAAAGGAGAAAGGCCGACAAACTCTTTCCCCCTTCTATTTAATTTAACAGTTTTACCAACAACTTGTGAAACTTTTAGTCTTAACTTTATTTCATCTAAGTAATTTTTTGGATATTTCATTTTATTTTAAATTTTCTTTTATTATTTGACTAACTTTTGAAAAATCCATGACATCTGCATGTTCCTTTTTTAAGGCCCCTATTACTTTGCCCATATCTTTAATAGAGGAAGCACCTACCTGCTTAATTTTTTCAATGCACAGCTTTTTTGTTTCTTCGTCGCTCAGTTGTTTAGGTAAAAATTCATTTATGATTGATATCTCTGATAATTCATTTTCTAGAAGCTCTTTTCTTCCTGCTTTTTTGTAGGCTTCACAAGAATCATTTCTTTGTTTCACCATTTTTTTCAAAAGTGCTATTAAATCGTTATTGGGTAAAACATTTTTATCCTTAATTTTTTTTGCAATTATGGTGTCTTTTATAGCTGCGATAATCAATCTTAAGGTGGAATATGTTTTTTTGTCTTGAGCTTTTAAGGCTTCACTCAGCTTAGTTTCTATTTTGCTTTGAAGGGACATATAAATTTAAACTTACTTTAATCACATTTTTTTTCAAAAGAAAAAAGAATGGGGTTGACGGCTGTGAACCTTTTTCATATAAAGCCCAAAACCCTAATTAAAAGGATTTACTTTAACTCATGAGTTGTATTTGAGACAGGTCAGAAACAAAAAAAATAAATCACAAAATTTTTCAACAGGTATTTTAGTTTTTGAAGATGGCACCAAATTTTTTGGAACCGGTATTGGTTACGAAGGAACTGCAGTTGGTGAGGTTTGTTTCAATACGTCAATAACTGGTTATCAAGAAATCATAACAGATCCATCTTACTCCGATCAGATTATAAATTTTACGTTTCCCCATATAGGGAATGTAGGAACAAATATTGAGGATAACGAGGCTGATAAAACTTGGACAAAAGGAGTTATTCTAAATTCTAATATAACTGATCCGTCTAATTATAGATCAATTAAAAAATTAGATAAATGGCTTAAAAAGAGAAAGATTATTGGAATTGTAGGATTAGATACTAGAGTTATTACAAACTATATAAGAGACAAAGGTGCTCCTAAGGGAGCAATACAATTTTTGAGAAGAGGAAATCATAATTTAAAAAAACTTTTAAAAATTACAAAATCGTGGAATGGATTATTGGGCCTAGACTTAGCAAAGAAAGTTACATGTAAAAACATTTATAAATGGAAATCTTTTAAATCTTGGGATAAAAAAAATGGTTACGTAAAAAATAAAAAAAATAAATATCAAATTATCGCAATTGATTACGGAATGAAAAAAAATCAATTAAGATGTTTTTCTGATATTAATTGCGGTGTAACAGTTGTCCCAGCAAACTTTCCAGCAGATAAGATTTTAAAACTTAAGCCTCATGGGGTTTTTTTATCAAATGGTCCAGGAGACCCTGCGGCAACTGGAAGGTATGCAATACCAATCGTAAAAAAGTTGATTGAAAATAAAATACCTATTTTTGGTATTTGCCTAGGCCATCAAATTTTATCATTAGCTTTAGGGGCAAAAACTAAAAAAATGTCACTAGGTCACAGAGGTGCGAACCATCCTGTTAAAGATCTAACCACAAATAAAGTCGAAATTACAAGTCAAAATCATGGTTTTGAAGTTGATGCTAAATCAATTCCTAAAAATGTAAAAGTCACCCACAAATCACTTTTTGATGGGTCTATTGAAGGTATAGAGGTAAAAGATAAAAAACTATTTTCAGTTCAATATCATCCAGAAGCTAATCCTGGACCACAAGATAGTAAATATTTATTCGAAAAATTTTTAAACAACATAAAATCAAATAAAAATGGGAAAAAGAAAAGATATTAAAAAAATTTTAGTCATTGGTGCTGGACCAATTGTGATTGGGCAAGCCTGCGAGTTTGATTATTCAGGAACTCAGGCATGTAAAGCGCTTAAAGACGAAGGTTATAAAGTAATTTTAATTAATTCAAATCCTGCAACAATTATGACTGATCCAGAGGTTGCTGATAAAACTTATATAGAGCCAATTACACCTGAGATTGTCGAAAAAATTATTAAAAAAGAAAAACCATGTGCAATTCTTCCAACTATGGGCGGGCAGACAGCATTAAATACTGCAATCTCAATGGAAAAAAAAAGGAATACTAAAAAAGAATAAAGTAGAATTGATTGGAGCAAAAGCTTCAGCAATATCAAGGGCAGAGGATAGAGCGCTTTTCAGAAAAGCAATGAAAGAGATAAAACTTGATTTACCTAGGTCTGAAATTCTTAATTCATTTAAAAACTCCAAAAAAGTTTTCAAAAAAATTGGATTACCTGCAATCATCAGACCTTCATTCACTTTAGGTGGGTCAGGTGGTGGAATAGCAAAAACTAAAAAAGAATTTTTTAATTTAATTAAATCTGGATTAACAGAGTCGCCTCAAAATCAAGTGCTTGTGGAAGAGTCCTTAGAAGGGTGGAAAGAATTTGAGATGGAGGTTGTAAGGGACAAGAAAGATAACTGTATAATAATTTGTTCAATTGAAAATGTTGATCCAATGGGAACTCACACTGGAGACTCCGTTACAGTCGCACCAGCATTAACATTAACCGATAAAGAATTTCAAGTAATGAGGAATGCCTCAATTGAATGTTTGAGAAAAATTGGAGTAGAGACTGGTGGATCCAATGTTCAGTTTGCAATCAATCCTAAAGACGGAAGAATGGTTATAATTGAAATGAACCCAAGAGTTTCGAGATCTTCAGCGTTAGCATCAAAAGCAACGGGATTTCCAATTGCAAAAGTCGCTGCTAAACTTGCAATTGGTTATACCCTTGACGAACTAAAAAATGAAATTACCGGATCAACTCCTGCATCTTTTGAGCCAACAATTGATTATGTGGTAACTAAAATTCCAAGATTTACTTTTGAGAAATTTAAGTCTGCCAAAATTAAACTTGGAACATCGATGAAGTCTGTAGGTGAGGCAATGTCGATTGGCAGAAATTTCAAAGAGTCTTTACAAAAAGGCTTAGTATCTTTAGAGGTTGGGTATAAAGGTTTGGACTCATTAAATAATGTAACAAATAAAGAATTAAGAAAAAAACTGAGACAAAATTTACCTGACAAACTTATAATAGTTGCAGAAGCAATTAGAAGAAATATTAATATTAAGAGTATTTACAAATTTACAAATATAGATCCTTGGTTTCTTGAACAGATATCTGACATAATTAAAGAAGAAAAAAAATTAAAAAAGAATGGAGTTCCTAAAACTTTTAAGGAATTTTCTTTTATAAAATCAATCGGATTTTCTGATAGCAAAATTGCAGAATTAACTAAAAGTTCTGTTAAATCGATTGAAAAGAAAAGAAGAAAACTCAAAATTTTTCCAGTATTTAAAAAAATTGACACGTGTGCTGCAGAATTTAAATCAGAAACACCTTATATGTACTCAACATATCAAAAATTGTCAGGTAATTTTGTCGACTGTGAATCAAACCCAACAAAAAAAGAGAAGATTATAATTTTGGGGGGTGGGCCAAATAGAATTGGTCAAGGTATAGAGTTTGATTATTGTTGTTGCCAGGCAAGTTTTGCATTAAAGAAAAAAAAATATGAAACAATAATGATAAATTGTAACCCAGAAACTGTTTCTACTGATTATGATACAAGTGATAGATTATATTTTGAACCTTTAATTGAAGAACATGTTTTAAACATAATTTATAAAGAAATGGAAAAAGGGAAAGTACTTGGTGTAATTACTCAATTTGGTGGACAGACGCCAATTAAGTTAGCTAGAACCTTAAATGAAAATAAAATTCCAATTTTAGGTACTCAATTTGACTCGATTGATCTCGCAGAAGATAGGGAGAGATTCAAGAAAATACTAATTAAAGAAAATCTTAAACAAGCAGAAAGTGGGATTGCTAGAAATAAAAAAGAGTCATTTAAAATTGCAAATAAAATTGGTTTTCCAATTGTAATTAGACCATCCTACGTCCTTGGTGGGAGGGGAATGGAAATAATCTATTCTCAGTCTGATCTTAAAAAATATATTGATGAAGCTGTAAAAGTTTCAGGATCAAATCCAGTTTTGATTGATAGGTTTTTAAATGATGCTACTGAGGTTGACGTGGATGCTATTTGTGATGGTAAATCAGTATTTGTAGCTGGAATTATGGAACATATTGAAGAGGCAGGAATACATTCGGGCGACTCAGCATGTTCTTTGCCTCCGTATACTTTAAGCAAAGAAATTATAAAAAAAATTGAAATTCAAACTGAACAGTTAGCAAAAGCTTTAAAGGTAATTGGTTTAATAAATATTCAATTTGCTATTAAAGCAAATGAAATTTACGTTCTTGAAGTTAATCCAAGAGCAAGCAGAACGGTACCATTTGTGTCAAAAGCAACTGGACTCTCGGTTGCGAAGATTGCCTCAAGAGTAATGGCGGGAGAAAAATTATCTAAATTTAATCTTAAAAAGAAAAATAAAAATACTTTTGCGGTTAAAGAAGCTGTATTTCCTTTCAATAAATTTCCTGAAGTTGATGTTTTGTTAGGTCCTGAAATGAAATCAACTGGTGAAGCCATGGGCTTCGACAATAATTTTGGTTTGTCTTTTGCCAAAAGTCAAATAGCTAGCAATAATAGTATTCCGCTTAAAGGAAATGCATTTATTTCAGTTAAAGACAAAGATAAAGATAAAATATTAAATAATGCTAAAAAATTAGAAAAATTTGGTTTCTCTTTATTGGCTACCTCTGGAACTGCAAGATATTTAGTCGCTAATGGAGTAAGATGTAAAAAAGTAAATAAAGTAAGCCAAGGATCACCTCATATAGTTGAAAGATTAAATGAAAAAAATATTTCTTTAGTCATAAATACAACTGAGGGAAAAGACTCTATTGCTGACTCATTTAGTTTGAGAAGAACAAGTTTAGTAAATAGGGTCCCTTATTTCACAACAATTGCATCGGCAAATGCATGTTTGGAATCCATTGAGGCATTAAAAAAATACCCAATTAAAGTCAGAGCTTTGCAGGATAACTAAACTCTACAACTCATATCCTGGCCACAACACAATGGAGATTTTATTTTTCCGTGATCATTGGGACATTTTGATATCTGAACTTGTTTTCCATCATCAAGTTTTAAATTGTCATTTACCAATGGAGTCGAGCATTTACCACAAGTAGCGTTCACTGACATTCCACATTTTGAACATTCGTAAGTAGCCATATCAAAAATATATACTATTAAACTTCTACTTTCCAGTCTGTTTGAAAGGAAACATAGTTAATCTGTATACAACGTCTCTCTTTTTTTATCTCTTTTTTTTCCATTCCATGCCAGGTATTTGGGCCACTAGAAAAAAAATATCCATAGTTGTCCTTGTATGGAACTGTTTTTATTTTATTTAATTTTTCATCATAAAAATCAGTACCCAGATTTTCAGACTCATTGAATGGATTTATAAATATCAAGGATGACAAAAGTTTTTCCTTAATATCACAATGTGGTTTAAGCCAAAAACCTTGTCTGTCACAAATAACTTCAAGTCTAACATAGGAATTGGAAAGATCTTTTTTAATTAATTTGCCAATGTATTGATAAATAGTTTTTGAACATAATTCGTTTATAAATTTTGTAAGTTCTGGAAAATTTTTTGAATTTTCCTTTGTAACAAAACATCTATATTTTTTAGCTTTTCCTCCAGATTTAATACCTTCCCTAAATTTACCCTCTCCGCCATCAATTGCTCTAGTTCCATCATAACTAATTCCCTCAGAAACTGGATTTGCAATATCTGCATTACAAATTTCCTTAATCGCTAAATCAGTTAAGGGTTTGTTAATAGCCCAATGTGTGAAGGGTTTCTCGTAAGACTCTAATCTGCTTTTAAGTGAATTAAGTAATTCCATTTTGTTTCATTTTTTCTTTAACTAAGATTGCAGCTTTATTGACTTCATCCAACCCTTTATAAGTCCAGTTTTCAATTTTATTCTCAAGATCTCTTATTATACCAAGTTCTTTAAATAAATTATAAAATTTTTCAAATCTATGAATGCTTCTTTTATTTTTCATTTGAGCAACGTATACTGGTTTACCAGTAATTGCAGCCTCGGAAATCATAGAAGTTGAGTCACAAGTGACTATTATAATATCTGCAAGACTTAGTGCAGATAAATACGCTTTTTTGTCCCTCTCTTTGATAACTAAATGATTATCGTTAAAATAATTGAAAGCCAATTTAACTATATTTTCAGGGGTTCTATATGAAGGTATTACAATCAACTTGTACTTCGAATAAATAAATAAGTTTTTAATTTTTGCGAATGTTTCAGTCATTTGTTTTTCTGAAAAACCATAGTACTTATTTGGCCCCCCGAGGATTAAGGTAATAATTTTCTTACCATCAGCCCTTGGATCAAGATAATTTGTATTTTTTTTTATTTCCTCATTCGTAAGATAATGAATTGCTCCTTTTGTCTTAATTACATTTTCACCTTCTAAATTATCATGCTCAGGGCAGATTATGCAGTCAAAATTATTTAAATTAACTTTTGGGTCTTGAACATGGATTGTAAAAACATCTTTTTTGAATCTTTTTTTAAGCAAAATAGATGGTATTACACTTTTTCTTCCGCATGATATTATTACTTTAGAGTCACAAATAAATCTATTTTCTAAAATAATTTCTGATATTGGAGTAAATTTTGGAGGTACGAGATTCCAAATATTTTTAAGTCTTACAGTTTCGTGTTTAAATTTAAAACCCAGGGCCTTTGATAAGCCCTCTACTTGGCTTATCATACCGTGCATACCTTGTGTCAAAAGAAGTGCTTTAGATTTAAGCATAGCTTTCTTATATATTTGAAGCCTTTATTTATCCACAAATAAAAATAGATTAACTTTTTATTTAATTAACAAACCTTTATACATATTCGATGGAAATATGCGTATTGAGGAAGATATTAAACTGGACTATGCCGATGTTCTATTCCGGCCTAAAAGAAGCACTTTACATAGCCGTAAAGACGTAAAGTTAGAGCGTACTTACAAATTTAAATATAGCAATCACGAATGGTCTGGCATCCCTTTAATGGCTGCCAACATGGATGGTGTGGGTGAACTAGTTATGGCTGAAAATTTAGCTCCTCATCAAATTATGACTTGCTTAACTAAACAGCACGACTCCAAAATAATCAAAAAATTCAAATCAATTAAAAAAATATTTCCTCAGGTTATTTTAAGCACTGGAACAAGTGATGAGGATTACAAAAGACTAAATGATATATTAAAAGAGAACAGTTTTTTTGAGTTTATTTGTATTGATATTGCAAATGGTTATTCTGATCACTTTAGCAAGTTTGTAAGTTCTGTAAGAAAAAAATATCCAACTAAAACTATTATTGCTGGAAATGTAGTTACAGCAGATATGACTCAGGAATTGATACTCGCAGGAGCTGATATAGTAAAAGTTGGTATTGGTCCAGGTAGCGTATGCACTACACGTATCCAAACAGGCGTTGGATATCCTCAATTAAGTGCAGTTATTGAATGTGCCGACGCGGCACACGGCTTGGGTGCCCACATTATAGCTGATGGTGGATGTACTTGCCCAGGCGATGTAGCAAAAGCTTTTGGTGGAGGCGCAGATTTTGTGATGCTTGGGGGAATGTTTGCTGGTCACGATGAGGGTGGTGGAAAAATAATAAAAAAAAATGGATCAAAAGTTATCGAGTTTTATGGCTCAAGCTCAGAGACAGCTTTAAACAAACATTATGGTGGTCATGCTGATTATAGAAGCAGCGAAGGTAAAAAAGTCCAATTACAATACAGGGGAAAAATTAAGGATACAGTTTTAAATATTTTAGGTGGATTGAGAAGCAGTTGCACGTATGTCGGTGCGCCTTCTTTGAAACAGTTAAGTAAGTGCACAACGTTTGTAAGAGTTAATCAACAATATAACGATACTTTTGAGTAAATTTTACAACTTTAAACTCTTTCAAAAATACCTATATAAACACTAATATGGCAAAACACTCTAAAGTACTAATTCTCGGATCAGGTCCCGCTGGATACACAGCAGCAATATACGCAGCAAGAGCAATGCTAAAACCAATTCTTGTTTTTGGTTCAGAACCAGGTGGTCAACTAACTACTACAACTGATGTAGAAAACTTCCCAGGATATTCAAAGGTAATTCAAGGACCGTGGTTAATGGAAGAAATGAAAGGTCAAGCAAAAGCTGTTGGTACTGAAATGATCCAAGATCATATTAAAAAAGTTGACCTTTCCAAAAAACCTTTTGAGGCTATTGGGGATAGTGGAGAAATTTATACAGCTGATAGTTTCATTATTTCTACAGGTGCTCAGGCAAGATGGCTAAATTTAAAATCAGAGCAAGAATTTAGAGGATTTGGTGTTTCAGCCTGTGCAACATGTGACGGTTTCTTTTTTAAAGAAAAAGAAGTTGCTGTTGTAGGAGGTGGAAATGCTGCTGTAGAAGAAGCAATGTTTTTAACGAAGTTTGCATCAAAAGTTAAACTAATCCATAGAAGAAATGAATTAAGAGCAGAAAAAATGCTCCAAGCAAAATTAAAAGCAAATAAAAAAATTGAGATTATCTGGGATAGCGTTGTTGAGGATGTTATCGGAGACACTAATCCAAAATCAGTCAAAGCTATTAAAATTAAAAATGTAAAAACTAATAAAACTACTGAATTGAAAGTTGATGGACTTTTTATAGCAATAGGCCATGACCCAGCTACTTCGCTTTTCAAGGGTCAATTAAATATGGATAAAGAGGGATATATTATAACCAATCCCGACTCTACAATAACTAATGTGCCAGGAGTTTTTGCAGCTGGCGATGTTAAAGATAAAATATTCAGGCAGGCAGTTACAGCGGCTGGAATGGGTTGTATGGCTGCACTTGAGGCTGAAAAACATTTGTCTTCAAAATGAGTGGAAAAATATTACTTACAGGCATAAGTGGGTGGATTGCAAAACACACTGCTATAGAATTATTAAATTCTGGCTATGAAGTTTTAGGAACAGTAAGAAATAAAAGTTTAATTGAACAAACGAAAGAAACTATAAGTAAATATGCTTCGATTGATAAATTATCATTTGTTGAATTAGATCTTGTTAAAGATGATGGATGGGATGAAGCAGCAAAGGGATGTAAATATATATTTCACATTGCCTCACCTTTTCCTATGAAAGTTTCAAGAAATAGAGAAATTTTATTACCTCCTGCTGTTGATGGAACTTTAAGAGTTTTAAAAGCTGGAGTAAATGCAGGTGTGGAACAAATAATTAAAACTTCATCAATCGTTGCAATGTTTAGAAAGCCTAACAGAAGCAATCCCTACACATTTGGAGAAAATGATTGGACTGATGAAAATTGGGTAGAAGGTGTGAATGACTATTTCTTGTCAAAAACAAAAGCAGAAAAATCAGCTTGGAAGTTTATGGAGAGCAAAGGATTAAGAAATAAATTAACTTGTATTTGTCCTGGTGGAGTTTTTGGAGATGCTTTAGATAAGAAAGGAGGTACATCAATAGAATATGTTAGACAATTTATGGCAGGTAAATTTCCAGGTGCGCCTAAATTTGCAATTTTAGTTTCTGATGTTAAAGACATAGCAAAGGCACATGTTGCTTGTATTGGAAATAATAAAATCGGCGGAAGGAGATTAATTGTTGGGAAAGAAGTAAAAAAACTAGTTGAGTTATCTCAAATAATGGCTGAAGCAATGCCTGAGTATGCAAAAAAACTTCCCAAAAAAGAACTTCCAAATTTCATGGTAAAATTAATAAGCTATATAGACTCAAGTGCTAAAATGATGATACCCGATCTTGGAATTTTAATGCAAACCGATACTGCTTATGCAGAAGAATTATTAGGTTTTAAATTTAAACCTGCAAAAGATTGTATGATTGAGAATGCTAAATCAGTCGTAAGACTTGGATTAGTTTAAACTTTCACAAAACGATTTTATTCTATCTAAAGCTTTTTTAAGATTTTCCATGGATGTAGCATAAGAAATTCTGAAATATCCATCTAAACCAAATGCAGATCCCTGGACTACAGCTACTTCCGCTTTTTCAAGTAATTTTTCTACAAATTCTTTATCTGTTTTTAATTTTGTCTTTTTACCTAATAACTTTTTGCAATTTGGGAAAACATAAAAAGCTCCGCTTGGTTTCAAACAACTTAAACCATTAATACTATTTAAAGTATCAACAACGTAATCCCTTCTCTCCTTAAAGGAGTTTGATCTTGTTTTTATAAAATCTTGAGTTCCATTCAAAGCTTCTACTGCTGCTGCCTGACTAATCGATGATGGATTTGTTGTAGATTGAGATTGAATTTTTGCTACAGCTTTAATTATGTCTTTCGGACCAGCTCCATACCCTATTCTCCATCCAGTCATAGAGTACGATTTACTTACACCATTCATTGTTAATGTTCTGTCTTTTAAAGCTTTAATTTGGGCAATAGTGAAAAATTTAAAATCATCATATGTAATATGCTCATAGATATCGTCACTAAGTATATAAACATTTTTATTTTTTATTAATATTTTTGATAATTCTTCTATCTCATTCTTTGTGTAACAAGATCCAGTTGGATTAGATGGTGAATTTATAATTAACCATTTAGTTTTTTTTCCAATAGCTTTTTTTAATTCATTTGGAGTTATTTTAAATTCATTTTTTTCTGAGCACTTTACTATTTTGGGTTTGCCACCAGCTAATAAAACCATATCAGGATAAGATACCCAATAAGGTGCTGGGATAATGACTTCGTCTCCTGGATTGAGGGTTGCCATAAAAACGTTATATAAAACTTGTTTTCCTCCCGTACCAACCGAAATTTGATCTAGTTCGTATGACAAATTGTTTTCTCTTGTAAATTTCCCTTGGATGGCCTTTTTAAGTTTAGGTGTACCATCGACAGCTGTGTACTTTGTTTCTCCTCTTTTGATTGCTTCTATAGCAGCATCTTTGATGTTATCTGGAGTGTCAAAATCAGGCTCACCTGCTCCTAAACCTATTACATCTTTACCAGCTGCCCTCATTTCCCTTGCTTTTGAGGTAACCGCTATGGTTGGTGAGGGTTTAATTCGCTTTAAATTATTGGAAACTATGCTCATTGAAATTTATAATATTTTGTTATTATTAACACAAAATGCAAAATACATACCAAGAAAAAATAGATAATTTAGAGGCTAATAACTCTCCTGTGAGGAAAAAACTTGAGGGTGGAATTAAATTTAAAATTAAAAGTAATTTTCAACCTGCCGGGGATCAACCTGAGGCAATTAAAAAGATACTTAAAAATTTAAAAGATAAACAGAGCGAACAGGTTCTGCTTGGTGTCACTGGATCTGGAAAAACCTTTACTATGGCAAAAGTAATAGAATCTGCAAATCGACCAGCCTTAGTTTTAGCACCAAATAAAACTTTAGCTGCACAATTATACGGCGAAATGAAAAGTTTTTTTCCAGACAATGCTGTTGAGTATTTTGTCTCCTATTATGATTATTATACCCCAGAAGCATATGTTCCAAGATCAGATACTTATATTGAAAAAGAAGCTTCTATAAATGAACAAATAGATAGGATGAGGCATTCAGCAACAAGATCTTTGCTTGAACGTGATGATGTAATTATTGTTGCTAGTGTTTCTTGTATTTATGGACTTGGTTCGGTTGAGGCCTATAGCAAGATGACATTGGCATTAAAAAAGAATTATGAATATGAGAGAGACGAAATTATTAAAACATTTGTTAATTTACAATATAAGAGAAATGACCAAAATTTTTTTAGAGGTACTTTTAGAGTTAGAGGAGAAAATTTAGAGATATTCCCATCACATTTAGAGGACAGAGCTTGGAGATTGAGTTTAAACGGAAATAAACTTGAAAAAATAGAAGAATTCGATCCTTTAACAGGAGACAAAACAAATGATTTTGCGGTAATAAAATTATATGCTAACAGCCACTACATAACTCCAAAACCAACTATTGATCAGGCTATCAAAGAAATTAAAAAAGAATTGGAAGTGACACTAGAGGACCATAAGGCAAATAATAAACTTCTAGAAGCTCAAAGGTTGAGGGAGAGAACAAAATTTGATCTTGAAATGATTGAAGCAACTGGAACCTGTGCGGGTATTGAAAATTATTCAAGATTTCTTTCTGGAAGAAATAAAGGGGAGCCCCCACCTACTCTTTTCGAATATTTTCCTGACAATACTATTATATTTGTAGACGAAAGCCACGTAACCGTGCCTCAATTAAATGGTATGTACAAAGGTGATCACACGAGAAAAAAAACACTTGCAGAGTATGGTTTCAGATTACCTTCATGTATGGATAATAGACCATTAAAGTTTGAAGAGTGGGATGCTATGAGAACGCAAACAGTTTTTGTATCTGCAACCCCTGGTCCTTGGGAACTAAAACAAACTCAAAATAAATATATAGATCAAGTTATAAGACCAACAGGTTTAATTGATCCACCTGTTGAAATACGTCCTGCGAAAACTCAGGTAGATGACTTGTTCCATGAGTCTAAAAAAGTTATTGATAAAGGATATAGAATTCTTGTAACAACCCTTACAAAAAAAATGGCAGAAGATTTAACAGAATATCTTCACGAAAACGGTTTGAAAGTAAGATATATGCACTCAGACATAGACACACTTGAGAGAATTGAAATCATCAGGGATTTACGAATGGGTGTTTTTGATATTTTAGTTGGTATAAATCTATTAAGAGAAGGGTTAGATATACCAGAATGTGCTTTAGTTGCAATTTTGGACGCTGACAAAGAAGGTTTTTTAAGATCAGAAACCTCACTAATTCAAACTATAGGTAGAGCTGCTAGAAATGTAGATGGCAAAGTAATTCTTTATGCTGACAAAGTAACAAAAAGTATCGATAAAGCTATAAAAGAAACAGATAGGAGAAGAGGTAGACAGGTAGAATATAATAAAAAAAATAATATAAGCGCAGAGTCGGTTAAGAAGGAGATTGCCGATATTTTAGAATCTGTTTACGAAAAAGATTATGTAAAAATTAGTGAAGGTTCAAATGTTGGTGGAAACTTAAAAAAACATCTAAAAGCACTAAATAAAAAAATGAAAGAGTCTGCATCAAATTTAGAGTTTGAAGAAGCAGCAAAAATTAGAGATGAAATTAGAAAATTGGAGACAAATGAACTTGAGATTAACTTGAATCCGAAAATTTCACAGTATAATTTAAACAAAAAGGTTTATCCTCAAGGCAGATCTAAGATGGGAATGCCGGGCACTAAGCCAAGAAAATCTATAAAAAAATGGAAGCCAAAAAAATAATTATAACTGGTGGCGCTACTAGAATTGGTTCAGCTATAGCTAAGAGTTTAGCTGGATATGATGTTGATATTGTAATTCATTTTAATAAATCAAGAAAATCAGCATTGCAATTGAAGATGGAGCTAGAAGAAATAGGTACTAAAGTTTTTTTGATTAAGGCTGACCTTAGTAATACTAATCAGACTAAGAAAATAGTCCCGTTTGCTTATAAAAAAATGAAGGGTTTAGATTGTTTAATTAACAATGCATCTCTGTTTGAAAAAGATGATTTAGAAAATTTTAGTGATAAAAGCTTTTCAAAACATTTAGATATAAATTTAAAAGCACCCGCGTTTTTAATTAAAGACTTTAAAAGATACGTAAAAAATAAAGAGGCAAACATTATAAATATTATTGATCAAAGAGTTAAAAAACTCACTCCTTTCTTTTTTTCATATACTTTAAGTAAAGCTGCACTTGCAACACTTACAACTACTACTGCCATGAAACTTGCTCCTAATATTAGAGTAAATGGAATTTCGCCAGGTCCAACTTTAAAAAATAAGAGACAGTCTGAAAAACATTTTAAAGCTCAATGGAGATCTACAATTCTTCAAAAGCAAGTTGATTTAAAAAATATTTGTGCATCGGTTAAATATTTTATTGAAAACAATAATATTACAGGTCAAATAGTTAGTGTAGATAGCGGGCAAAGTTTAGCGTGGAAAACACCCGATATAATTAACTCAAAAGAATGAAAATAATTAAATTTAAACAAAAAAGATCTTATAATTATAAAAGAAAAATTCTAATAAAGGATCTGGTTTTAAAGATGCTTGTAGGAATTCATAATTTTGAAAAAAAGAAAAAGCAAAGGGTGAGATTTAATCTAGTTATCAATATTGATCAAAATTTAATTCCAAATGATAAAGATCTAAAAAGCATTGTAAACTATGAACAGGTAATTAAAACTATTATGAGGATTACATCGAGAAGACATTATCCACTTCTTGAAACTTTAGCTGAAAAAATATTCTCAAAACTTTTTGAAAATTTAAGAATAAAAAAAATTCTTTTAAGAATTGAAAAATTAGATGTGATAAAGAATACTTCTTCTGTAGGGATAGAGTTAGAAAAGACTAGATCAAATGAGTATTAAAAAAGGTAAAGAAATAATTAGAAAAAAAATCGTAAATCTCACTAATAATCCTGGGGTTTATAAAATGTTAAGTGATAAGAATGAAATTCTTTATGTCGGTAAAGCCAAAAATATTCCTAATCGACTAAAAAGCTATGTCTCGGATAGTCACCTTCCAATCCGAACAGAAAGAATGCTCTCGCTTACAAGAAAACTTGAAACTACAACAACAACTAATGAGAGTGAGGCTCTATTATTAGAGGCTAATCTCATAAAAAAGCATAAACCAAGATTCAATATTTTGCTAAGAGACGACAAATCATTCCCTTACATATTTATTGGTCAAAAAGATAAATGGCCACAATTAACTAAATTGAGAGGAAAAAAAAATAGAGATGGTTATTATTTTGGACCTTTTGCATCTGTAGGATCAGCAAACTGGACGATTAAAATCCTTCAAAAAATTTTTTTGTTAAGGGTTTGCGATGATACAGTTTTTAAAAATAGAGATAGAGCATGTATTTTGTACCAAATAAGAAGATGTTCTGCTCCATGTGTGGGTAAAATAGAAGAGAAAAACTATAAAAATTTAGTGGGTGATGCAGTTGACTTTATTTCTGGTAAATCACAAAGAATTCAAAAAAATTTATCATCAGAAATGGAGAAAGCGAGCGAAGACTTAGATTACGAAAAGGCTGCTATTCTCAGAGATAGAATAAAAGCACTAACTCAAATTCAATCTTCCCAAAAAATAAATCAAACTAACCTTAAAGAAGCAGACGTTGTATCGGTTTTTAAAGAGTCTGGCAAAACTTGTGTTCAGGTTTTCTTTTTTAGATCAAAACAAAATTGGGGTAATCAAGCTTATTTTCCTAAGCATGATCCTGACGAAAAGGAAGAAAAAATTTTATCTTCTTTTTTAAGTCAATTTTATGAAAACAAAACAGTGCCAAAACTTGTACTTTTAAATATTGAAATTAATGAAAAAACTTTATTAGAAAAGACATTTTCTATTAGAGAAAAAAAAGAAATAGTAATTAAAAAAGCTACGACAAAAGATGAAAAAATTGTCTCAGAAATGGCCCAAAAAAATGCTAAACAGGCATTAACTCAAAAAATTTTAGAAACTGAGAGTAATTCAAAACTGATAGACAACCTAGCTGATAAATTTAATTTAAATTTCAACGTAAATCTTATTGAAGTCTATGATAACAGCCATGTGCAAGGATCAGATGCAGTTGGTGCCCTTATTACTTTTGGTAAAGAGGGATTTGTCAAAAAAAGATATAGAAAGTTTAATATTAAATCAGATGCAGTTAAAGGTGATGACTATGGCATGATGAAAGAGGTTTTGAGCAGGAGATTTGTAAGAGCACTTAAAGATGAAAATACAAATATGACTTTACCAGACTTAATACTAATAGACGGTGGTAAAGGTCAATATTCCGTAAGTAGAGAAACCCTAAATGACCTTGGTCTTCACGAATTACCTATTATTGCAATTGCGAAAGGCAAAAACAGAAATGCGGGTGAAGAAACCTTTTTTCATGAAAATAAAGTTATTAAATTTAAAAAAAATGACCCTACTCTATTCTTTTTACAAAGGCTCAGAGATGAAGCGCATAGATTTGCTATAAGTACCCACAGAGCAAAAAGAAGAAAAAATCTCAGTAAATCATTACTTGATCAAATCTCAGGGATAGGTAGAAATAGAAAAAGAGCCTTGCTAAATCACTTTGGTTCTGCAAAATCAGTTGAGTCAGCAAGTTTTGAAGATTTAAAGTCTGTGGAAGGAATTGAGGAAAAAGTTGCTCAAAAAATTCACGATTTTTTCCACGATAATTAATTATGAAAATTAAAATTCCTAATATATTAACAATCGGCAGAATTATAATTGTTCCTATTTTCGTTCTTAGTTTTTATATTCCAGGCATTGTTGGTGATTTGGTGCCCTTTTTTCTCTTTGCTGTAGCAAGTTTTACAGATTATTTAGATGGCTTACTTGCTAGACTTTACAAAGAGGAGTCTAAACTGGGTGAATTACTTGATCCTATTGCAGATAAAATTTTAGTTGCGGCTGCTTTAGTGTTGTTAATTATGAATGGGATCATAAAAAATCTTGAGGTAATTGCAGCAATTATAATTTTGACAAGAGAAATTTTAATTTCTGGATTAAGAGAGTTTTTAGCAAAAAGAAAAGAATTAAATTTACCAGTATCTAGTTTATCTAAATTCAAAACTTTTATTCAAATGTTTTCTATTGCTATTCTTTTAACAGGAGAAACGGGAAATAAGATTATAAGCTTTCAAGATTACAATGCTCAGACAATTGGTATTATTTTGCTATGGATTGCAGCATTTTTAACTTTATATACTGGATATGACTATTTGAGAAAAGGAATCGTGACCGCGATTAACGATGACGAAAATAATTTATGAGTTTATCTGAAATTAATAAAAGAGAAAAAGATTTTCATAACAAACTACATTTATCTGAAGAGCTCAAAAGAGAGAAGCAGGGAAAGTTTTATAAGGCACTGTATGGATTGTATAGCGATTTTTTAAATATTCTAAAAGATGATACTAAAGCAAAATATGTGTTGGACTTTGGTTGTGGTACAGGAAATTTTACAGAAAAAGTTATTAATTTTAATCCAAAAAAAATAGTAGCAGTAGATATTTCGGAAGAGGCAATAAAAAAAGCAAAAAATAACTCCAACCTAAATAGTAAAAATATTGAATATAGAGTTGAGAATTGTGAAGATTTAAGTTTGAATTCAGATTCTTTTGATATTGCTTATGGTAGTGGCATACTTCACCATTTAAACTTAAATAAATCTTTATCTGAATTAAAAAGGATACTTAAAAAGGATGGTAAAATAATATTTATTGAACCTATGGCTACAAACCCTATTATAAATCTTTATAGAAAATTTACACCAAATGCTAGAACATCTGACGAGCATCCTTTTAAGTTAAGTGATATAGAATTTATTAAAAGTTTATTTGCTAATGTTGAAGTAAAATATTATGGATTTCTTACTTTAGTTTGTTTTTTATTTTACAAGGAGCCAGAAAAATCAAATCTATTTCAGATTTTAAAGAAAATGGACGAAAAAATTTTAAATTCAAGATATTTTAAATTTCTTGCTTGGTCAGTTTTAATAAAAGCAAAAAAAAGTTAAGCAGCTACCTTTTTTCTTACTAAATTAATATAACTTTCAGATAAATTCTTTATAAGATCACAGACTATAAATTTATAATTATCTATTTGAGATACAGGTGTTATCTCTGCAGCTGTGCCTGTTAAAAAACATCCAGCAAAATTTGACATTTCTTCAGGTTTAATTTTTCTTTCTATAATTTTAATACCCTTGGACTTGGCTATACTGATTACACATTGTCTTGTTATTCCATCTAAAAAAGAGTCTGGTACTGGAGTATGAAGCGAACCATCCTTGTCTTTAAAAAAAATATTTGCACCAGTTGCCTCGGCAATATTTCCTTGATGATCTAACATAAGTGCATCAGAATATCCCTTGCTCTCAGCTTCATGCTTGGACAAAGTACATATCATATAAAGACCTGCGGCTTTGGTATCCCATGGAACCGAATTTGGTGGCGGCCGTCTCCATGATGAGGTTTGAAGTTTAATTCCTTCGAGTTTTAATTTTGGGTCGAAATATGATCCCCATTCCCACGCAGCAATAGCAACATGTATTTTATTTTTTTGTGCTGAAATTGCCATCATTTCACTTCCTCTCCAAACAACAGGCCTCACATAGCCATTTTTGATTTTTTGTATCCTAATAATTTCATTAGACGCATCATTAATTTCTTTTTCACTATAGGGTATTTTTATTCCCATTCTTTTGGCTGAGTAAAATAATCGGCTTGTGTGATCTTGAAGTTTGAAAATTTCACCCTCGTAAATTCTTTCGCCCTCAAAAACACAACTAGCGTAATGTAAGCCATGATTTAATAAGTGAACTTTTGCGTTAGTCCAATTAACTAATTCTCCATTAAACCAAATTTTTCCAGATCTTTTGTCGTAAGGAATTGTTTCCATTAAGTATAAATTAAATAATTTTTTTCTAACAAAAAAGTATATTTGTTGATAAAATATGTCAACATATCTGACCAAAATATGAAAGATTTACTCTATTTAAAGGATGAACAGATAAAAGATTGCATACAATTACTCTTGTACGCATACAGGGAAACGTTTTCTGACCCCTTAGAAATTTTAAAAAAAAACTCACTAGGTGCAGCACATTATCGGACACTTCACTTAATTGAGAGAAACGAAGGCATTAATGTTAATGAATTATTAATAAAATTAAAAATAACTAAACAAAGCCTAAATAGAGTTTTGAAAGAATTAAAAAGATTAAAAATAATTAAACAAGTGAGGGATAAAAATGACACAAGAAGGAAATTACTTTATTTAGATCAGAACGGTAGAAAATTTTATCAACAAGTTTTTGAAAGTCAAAAGAAAAGAATTTTTAATGCACTAAAACATTCAGACTCAGACTCTGTCATAAAATTCAAAGAGGTCTTAAAAAAAATCATAAATGGAAAAAAATAAATATCATATTTTGGTAGTTGATGATGACGATAAAATAAGATCGCTTATTAAACAGTATCTTGTTGAAAAGGGTTTTTTAATATCTACAGCTGGCAACGCTGAGAATGCAAAAAAGATGATAGAAATATTTAATTTTAATTTGATAATTTTAGATGTGATGATGCCTGGTCAAAGCGGATATGATCTCACTAAGGAGCTAAAGGAGTCTAAGAATATTCCAATAATATTATTGACTGCTAAAGGTGAAGTTGAAAATAGAATTCATGGTTTAGAACTTGGTGCGGATGATTATCTTGGAAAACCTTTCGATCCTAAAGAACTTTTATTAAGGGTCAAAAATGTAATAAAAATGAACCTTGATCCAAATAAAGTTCTTTCAAGTAAAATTGGTGAGGCAGAGTTAAATTTAAATAGAATGATCATCAAGCTTAAAAATAAAGTAAAAAAAATTAATTTATCTGAAAAAAAAGTTTTAACAAAAATGCTATCATCACCAGGGAAAATTTTTTCTAGATTAGAAATCGGTAAAATTGCCAATATAACCAAAGAACGCTCAATAGATGTAATGATAACTAGATTAAGAAAAAAAATTGAACTAGATCCAAAAAATCCAAAGTTTTTACAAACAATAAGAGGTTCAGGATATGTTTTATGGGTTAAATAATTTTATTAAAAAAATATTTCCTAAGAGATTATTTTATAGGGCTTTAATAATAGTTGCAGCACCGGTAATAATTCTTCAAATAATAATCAGTATAGTTTTTTTTGATAGTATTTGGATAAAAGCTAACAAAGGAATGACAAGATCTTTGGTAAGTGAGATAGAAACGTTATTTGATGTTTATAAGTCTAATCAGACTAAAGAAAATATAAAACAAATTACTGATCTTTACAAAAAAAATTTTGA
>CACKGP010000004.1 GCA_902599805.1 uncultured Pelagibacteraceae bacterium | reverse complement strand
TGATTCTACTCTTAACTCAATTAACGTTCCGCCTTTAAAATCGATACCAAAATTTAAACCTTTAAAAATAATTAGGATTAGACTTATTAAAACAAAGAAAATAGAGATTAAATTTGCCATTTTAAATTTTTTTATAAAATTATAATTATATTCTTTTTTCATATTAAAAATTTTTTCTCTCTATTTCTTAAAACTATAATTGAGGTTAAATGCCTTGAAATAAAATAGGCTGAAAACAATGTCGTAATTAAGCCTATTGATAAAGTTACGGCAAAACCTTTAACTGGTCCAGATCCAAAAATAAAAAGAATTATTGAGGCAATGAGTGTTGTTATATTTGCATCCAAAATTGTTACTACTGACCTTTTAAAACCCAAGTCAAAAGCTTGAATATTGTTTGAAATATTTTTTCTTAATTCTTCTTTTATTCTCTCAAATATTAAAACATTTGCATCGACTGCCATTCCAACAGTCAATATGATACCGGCAATACCTGGTAATGTTAAAGTGGCTTCAAGAAGAGTTAAAAAACCAATTAACATTAATAAATTTGATATTAACGAAATATTGGCTATCAAACCAAAAAGGCGATATTTAATTATCATAAAAATTATTACTAAAAAAAAACCGATAATTAATGAGAATACACCAGCATCTATTGAGTCTTGTCCTAAATCAGGTCCAACAGTTCTTTCCTCTACTACAGATAAAGGTGCCGGAAGAGCACCAGAACGTAACAATAATGAAAGATCTGTAGCACTTTGAAACGTAAAATTTCCGGAGATTGTTCCTTGTCCGCCAGTTATTGCATCTCTTATAACAGGTGCACTTATAGCTTCATTATCTAAAATTATTGCCAATCTTTTACCAATATTTTTACTAGTTGCCTGCCCAAATCTTTGAGATCCTAATCTATTGAGTGTGAAGGCAACTATTGGTTCTTGATTAATATTATCATATTTTGGATTAGCATCTATTAAGTTATCCCCTGTTAAAATTATTCTTTTACTCACTGATATTTTTTCTTGGGTATCTCTGAGAATAAAAATTTCGTTTCCAAATTCAGTCTTATCATCAGTTACCATTCTAAAGGACAATTGAGCAGTTTTTCCAAGTAACTCTTTTATCCTTTCAGGATCTTTAATACCTGGTAGCTCAACTAAAATTCTGTTGCTACCCCTTTTTATTATAGATGGTTCTTTTGTACCCGTTTCATCAATTCTTTTACGAACTATTTCAATTGATTGATCAACCGCTGAAGTATTGAGTTTTATTATTCCATTTTTTGATAAAAATATTTTTACCAAATTTTTTTCAAAAATGTAGTCTAATTCGAAAGATCTGTATTGATTTAAATATATATTAATATCATTATTTTTATCTTTAAAAAACTTTTCAAATTTTTCTTTATCGTTTTCATTTATTTCAAATAAAATTGTGTTTTCTTTAATTTTAAAGTTTTTATAATTTATATTTTTTTCAATTAATTTTTTTTTTAATGGTATTACTTTTGATTGAATTTGTCTTTTTTGTAACGGAGTACTATCAACCTCTAAGAGTAGATATGATCCACCCTGTAAATCTAAACCTAGATTAATTTTTTTTTTTAAAAAGAAATTATTAGAATCGGAAATATTAGAAAAACAAAAGAAACTTACTGCTAAAAAAGAAAGGTAAATTAATACAATTTTTATCTTTGAAAAATTTAACACAAAAAGATTATTTCTTAGTCTCTTCTTTTTTTAAATGACCTTGTATTGTATTTTTGATAACTTGAACTTTTACACCATCAGAAATGTTTAATTCTATACGATCATCTTCGAATACTCTATCAACAGTTCCTATTATTCCACCTGAAGTAATGACTTCGTCACCTCTTTTAAGATTTTGAGTCATTGTTTTATGTTCACGAACCTTTTTCTGCTGGGGTCTTATTAAAAAGAAATAGAAAATAACAAAAATTAGTATAAGTGGAATAAATTGTGCAAAATTAGAACTCATAATGTAAGAATAAATATATTAATAATTTTACTTAGACAACTAAATTTTATCATTTATTACTAAATTTTATCTATATTATTCATGTAAGGTCTGAGCACATCTGGAATAACCACTCTTCCTTCTGAATCTTGATAATTTTCCATAATTGCAATAAGTGTTCTACCAATTGCAAGACCAGAACCATTTAGCGTTCCAAGAAAATCAGTTTGATTTTTATTTTTGAACTTTGCTTTCATTCGTCTCGATTGAAATTGGCCACAAGTAGAACAACTGGAAATTTCTCTATATGTATTTTCTGATGGTATCCAAACTTCTAGATCGATTGTTTTTTGTGCGCTGAAACCCATATCACCTGAGCAAAGCATTACTGTTCTATAAGGTAGCTTTAATTCCTTAAGTATATGCTCAGCACAAGATATCATCCTGCTTAACTCTTTTTCACACATGTCGGGTTCAACAATACTAACAAGTTCAACTTTATAAAATTGATGTTGTCTCAACATTCCTTTAGTATCTTTACCATAACTTCCAGCTTCTTTTCTAAAACATGCAGTAGATGCCACTAGTCTTAAGGGAAGCTCTTCTTTTTTTAACTGCTTTTCTCTTATCATGTTTGTTAAAATTACTTCTGCGGTAGGAATTAGAAATTTTCTATTTGTTTCATCATTAAATTTAATTTCGAATTGATCATTCTCAAATTTTGGAAGTTGACCAGTCCCAAACATAGCGTTTTCTGAAGCTATCAATGGGGGTGATATTTCCATATATCCAAATTTTTTTGTATGAGTATCAAGCATAAAATCTGAGATAGCTCTTTCAAGTTTAGCTAGATTACCCTTTAAAAAAACAAACCTTGACCCAGATGTTTTAGCAGCAATATCAAAATCCATTAAATTTAAATTTTTTCCAATTTCAAAATGAGATTTGGGCTTAAATTTAAAATTCGAAATATTGCCATATTTATTAATCTCTTTATTAGACTTTTCGTCTTCTCCGATTGGTACATCATCTAAAGCTAAGTTTGGAATAAAATATAATATTTTATTTATATTTTTTTTTAATTTTTCTAATTCATTTTCTAGTATCTTTATTTCTTTTGAGATTTCTTTTGACTTTTTAAACTGATCCTCATTTTTACTTTTAGAAATAATTTTTTTTTCTTGTTCAAGTTTTTCTTTTTTTTGTGTAATTTCTCTATTTTTTTTATCTAAAGTTAGTAAATCATCAATATTTAACTTTGTATTTCTTTCTTCTATCTTTTTTTTAAAAAAATCAGGATTTTCTCTTATTGCTTTAATACTATGCATTATTTTTCTTTTCCGTTAATTTTACAGATAATATAGATAATTCATACAGTATCAATAACGGTATTGCTAATCCAATTTGTGTTATTGGATCAGGCGGAGTAAGAATAGCTGCAGCAGCAAAAATAATTACAATAAAATATCTTCGCCTTTCTTTAAGATATTTTGAGTCGATTACACCTACTCTGGCTAACAAATTAAGTAATACTGGAAGTTGAAAGCTTAAACCGAATGCAAAAATCAATCTCATAATTAATGACAAATATTCATTAACTTTTGCTTCTAATTGAATAGGCAGGTTGTTGATTTGTCCGCTTGTTTCAAACGTTAAAAAAAATTTTATAGCTAGTGGCATAACTAAATAATAAACAAGCATTCCTCCTAGCAAAAATAATATAGGAGTAGCAATAAGGTAAGGTAACAAAGCTTTTTTTTCATTTTTGTAAAGTCCAGGTGCAATAAATTTCCACATTTGGGTTAAAAAAATTGGACTTCCTAAAAAAAGGGCAAGAAAAAAAGCAAGTTTTAAATAGGTGATAAATGTTTCGTGAAGAGCTGTAAAAATTAATCTTCTCTCTATACCATCGTTCCTAACTGCTTTTGCGTATGGTTCTAATAAAAAGCTATAAATATATTCAGCAAAAATATATCCAAAAATAAATATTACAAAAATAAAAATTAAGGATTTAATTAATCTCGATCTAAGTTCTGTTAAATGTCCAGTGATAGTGTTTTGATCATCTATTTTATTCATCTTTTTTATCATTGGCATTTTTTGAATATTTTTTCTCAACTGAATTTTCTTCGTCTACAGTTTGATTGACTTTATTTTGAATATCTGAAAAATATTTTTTCGTTGAACCTATCCAACTACCTAATTTTCTTAACACTACTGGAAAATCTTTTGGGCCGATAATTAATATAGCTACTAAAACAACTATTAGTAATTCGAACCATCCAATTTGTGGCATTAATAATTATTTGTTTTGCGAATTAGAATCTTCGTCTTTTTTGTCCTCAAGATTTGCCTGATTATTTTCGTCAGAGGACATTCCTTTTTTGAAACTCTTAATCCCTTTAGCTACATCACCCATCAAACTTGAAATTTTACCTCTTCCAAAAAGTAAAACTACAAGAACTACTACTATAGCTATCTGCCAAAAACTTATACCCATAAGTCTATTCTACACAATAAAAACAGTTAAATAAATATATTTATTCCTCAATATTTGTAGTTTGTTTGAGCACATCATCAACATCAGAATAAATATTATCCTTTTTGTCCTGTGATTGTTCTTTAAAAAATTTGCCAGTTCCAAATATCGAAGAATCTACTGATCCTGCATCAATTAATCCCGCAGAGGAGAGTTCATCTATAGTAGGTAAATCTGATAGTTTTTTTATATTAAAATGATTTAAGAAGTTTTCAGTAGTAGCATATTGAATCGGTTTTCCAGGTACATTTTTGCGACCAGCTGGTTTAACCCAATCTAACTCTAATAAAATTTCAAGTGTATTTGAAGCAAACGCAACACCACGTATCTCCTCAATTTCAGATCTGGTTACAGGTTGGTGATAAACAATTATAGAAAGTGTTTCTATTGTAGCTTTTGACAATTTTCTTTGGCTAGATTTCTGCAAAGACATTAATTTCGAAACGTCTAAAGCAGTTCTAAATATCCATTTATTTGATATACAAACAAGATTTATACCTCTTCCAGTATATTCTTTTTGTAAATTTTCCAATATTTTTTTAATATTGGTTCTAGTACCTACTCTCTCCTCAATAGTTTCTATATCAAGAGGCTCCTCAGCTGCAAAAATAATCGCTTCAATTTCCTTTTCAAGTTTAGATTTTTTATTTGGAAAATTAATTATATTATTTTTATTATTTTTTTCCATTTTTTACTTTCTTTTTAATCTCAATGGAGTGTGTGCTGACTTTTTAATTAGAACATCTCCAAATAAATTTTCTTGCATTATATTTATAATTCCATCTTTTGTTAACTCAAGGCAAGCAGTAAAAATGGAAGCTAAACCACTTTTTTTAGATTTAAGTGTCTTATTAAAGGTCTCGGGTATTAACTCATGTATTTTTTTCCAATCATCGATTAATTGCATATTATCTTTAATTTGTTTAATTCCCTCTTGAGTCGTCATTACGGGTAATTTAGGGATATCTATTTTTTGAAATATTGATTGTGTTTTCACTAAAGAATATGCTCTAAGAAGTTCGTATAAAGTAACTTTATAAACTGGATTTTTAATTGATCTAATACCACCTTTTGTACCTCTGTAAAAAATATCTCTGCCAATTCTTTTTCTTTTCAATAATTCATCAGATAATAGTCTTATCAGTTCAAGTTTTTTTAATTGCAACTTTAATTTATTTGCAACCTCGGATGCTTTAAAATCATCCTCTTGATCTTCCGGTAATAACAATCTTGATTTCAAATAAGTTAGCCAAGTTGCCATTAAAAGATATTCAAAAGCTAAGTCTAAATTTTTATCTTTAAAATTCTTTATAAAGTCCACAAATTGATCTGCTAGTATTGTTATTGATATTTTTGTTAAATCAACCTTTTGTGATTTTGCTAAATCAAGTAAAGTTTCTAAAGGTCCTGAATAATTTGGTATATCGATAGATATAGAATTATTAGTTTTTGATTCCATTTATAAATATTATCTTAAAAAATTGTAGAATTGATAAGTTTTTTTTCGTGTAAACTCATCAATAGTTCTTAAATTCTTAAGCAATTTGGATGACTCTTTAATATTTCCTCCACAATATAGGACTAGATTGCAACCTGCATTGAGTGCTTTGTCAGCATTTACAGATAAATTTTTGCTTAAAGCTTTCATTGAAATATCGTCTGATATTAAAATTCCCTTAAAATTTAATTTTTTTCTAATAATTTGATTAATAATATTGTTAGAAAAGGTAGCTAGGTTTTTAGAATCAACATTTTTATATAAAATATGTGCAGTCATCATAAAATTTGAAGATAGGTTTTTAAACAATGAAAAGTCTTCTTTATATAATTTTGACTTTTTTTTATTAACTATTGGAAGATTTAAATGACTATCGCTATTAGAGCAACCATGGCCAGGGACATGTTTGCTTACAGAAGCTATTTTTTTCTTTTTTAAAAAGGATATACAAAATTTACCTAAAGTCTTAATAGTTTTAGTTTGATAGGAATACGCACGACTTTTAATCACCTGATGAGTAGAATTTTGTAATAAATCCATAACTGGAATAGTATTAATGTTAATGCCAAGATCATTTAAAATATTACAAATAGTTTCTAAATAATATTTATAAATTAACTTTCCATTTTTATTATTTTTTTCGTATAAATGACCAAAAAAATACTGAGAAAATTCTTTTGTACTAAAGAGCCCGGATAATCGTGAAACTTTTCCACCCTCCTCATCAATTAATATTGGATAAAAAGGGTCTTTCATGCAACTACGTATCTTTTGTGTCAAATTTTTAGTTTGTTTAAAAGTGATTATGTTTCTTTTAAATAAAATTATTCCCCATGGTTTCTCTTTTTTTAAAAGTTTAATCTCAGATGCTGTTAGTTTAGAACCCCGTATGCTTATGATTGCTGCTTTTCTATTCATCTTTTAGCAAATTCCAGAAGTACCTTTTTTTAATTTTGTTTTCTTCAGAGTTTTTAATATTATATTTAATTACATTATCTGTATCACTCTTTAGTAAAGACAAACCAGATATAACACTATTAAATTTCTTTGAATATACAGCTCTATTTTTATTTATTTTTATTTGTGTTTCATTAGAAAAATAAGTCACAATTGCATAACTGATAAATAAAATAATAAATATTAAATGTGTTGTAGTTTTAATCTTTTTAAACATTACATTTTTTTTGGCAATGAAACTCCTAAAATAAACATTCCATTTTCTAAAATAATATAAATAAGTTGAAAAAGTTTTAAAGTGAATAGATTGTTTATTTTTCCATTATTTATAAATTTTAAATTTTTATCTTCATTTCCTTTGCTCCAGTATGAATGAAAAATTGTTGAAAGTTGATAGAGATAAAATGTGATTCTATGTGGTTCTAATTTATCCGAAGAAATGTCAACAATTTTTGGCCACTCAATAATTTTTCTTAATAATTTTTCTTCAAATGTATTTAATTTAAATTCATTAAAATTATAATTTATTTTTTTATTTGGATTTATATTTAACGTATTAAAAATAGAATTAATTCTTGCGTAACAATACTGAACATAAAAAACAGGATTATCTTTATTTTTTTCTAAAATTTTATTAAAATCAAATTCTATTTCTACATCGTTACTCCTATACAACATCATAAATCTAATGGCGTCTTTATTAACTTCAGATAGTAGTTTGCTTAATGGAAAAAAATCACCTGATCTTTTTGACATTTTAAAAGGCTGCCCATTTTTGATAAATTTAACTAGCTGACAAACTTTGCAGGTCAAACTGATTTTATTGTTTGAAATAGCTGTTACTGCTGCTGAAATTCTTTTTATATAACCAATATGATCTGCTCCCAAAACATTTATTAATTTATCATATTTTTTAGAAACCTTTTTAAAGTGATATCCAATATCGTTTGCAAAATAAGTCCACGATCCGTCATTTTTTTGGAGAGCTCTATCAGAGTCATCACCAAAGTTCGATGATTTAAATATTAATCTTTTAGTCTTTTTCCAAGTTTTTGTTTCCTCCCCCTTGGGTGGACTTAAATATCCATCTGTAACATGATTATTTTTTTTTAATACATTTATAATTTTATCTACATATTTTTTTTTGATCATATTAGACTCGGAAAAGAAAACGTCGTGTTTTATACCCAATAACTTTAAATCTGATTTAATTAATTTTAATGATTGATCAAGGGATTTATTTTTTATTGTGTCAAAACTATCTTCATATCTGTTTAAATTTATTTTTTTTGAGTTTTTAAATAACATTTTTGCTATATCGATAATATAATTGCCGTGATAAAGATCTTTATCGTTGGGAAAATTTTCTTTAAACTTAATCTCTCTCATTCTTAAAAAAACTGATTTAGTAAAATTTTCTATCTGCTTACCATAGTCATTTATATAAAATTCTTTTGTAACTTTGGCTCCATTAAATTTTAGAAGATTACTAATAACATCTCCAAATACAGCGCCTCTACAATGACCAACGTGCATTGGACCCGTTGGATTTGCAGATACAAATTCGACATTATATTTTTTTTTAATTTTATTTGATCCATATTTACTTTTTGACTTTAGGATTGAATTAATTATCAAAACCCATGCTTTTTTATTAAATTTAAAATTTAAGAAACCGGGTCCAGCAATATCAATTTTTGCAAAATCATTAATATTATTAATTAAAATAGTTTTTAATTTTTCAGCTAAATTCCTTGGATTTTCATTATTTATTTTACTCAACACCATAGCGACGTTTGAAGATAAATCATAATCAAATTGTTCAGGTGGACTTTCAACAATGATATTATCAATATTTGAAATATTATTTATATTTAAAGAATTTTTATTTTTGAGTATAATATGCTTAATATCTTTGGCGTATTTTTTAAATAGATTCATTAATTAATAATATTTTTAAACTTTTTAATTGTCTTTTTCAGTCCTAAAAAAATTGACTCTCCGATTAAGAAATGGCCAATGTTATATTCTTTAATGCCTTTAATTTTTGATAATATTTTTGCTGACTCAAATGTTATACCATGGCCAGCATGAACATCTAACCCAATAATATTTGCATAATTAACAGCTCTTTTGAGTCTATTAAATTCATTAGAGGTGCTTTTTTTTTTATTCAATAAATTACAGAATTTACCTGTATGAATTTCAACACAATTTGCATTAATTTCTTTAGCAACTTTAATATCTGAAATATTTGGCTCAATAAATAAACTAGTTCTAATTTTTTTTGCCCTAAATTTCTTTAAAAAGTCTCTTATTAATTTTTTATTTTTTTTTAAATTTAACCCCCCCTTCTGTAGTGATTTCTGATCTTTTTTCGGGAACTATGCAAATATAATTAGGTTTATGTTTTAATGAAATTTTTAACATTTCTTTTGTTGGCGCTAATTCTAAATTTAAAGGTATTTTTAACTTTTTATTAATTTCTAAAAAATCTTTATCTTTTATGTGTCTTCTGTCCTCTCTTAAATGTATCGTTATAGAATCTGCCCCATATTTTTGAGCTATTAGTGCTGCTCTTAACGGACTAGGGTAAATTT
This sequence comes from uncultured Pelagibacteraceae bacterium, assembly GCA_902599805.1. Classification (GTDB taxonomy): domain Bacteria; phylum Pseudomonadota; class Alphaproteobacteria; order Pelagibacterales; family Pelagibacteraceae; genus Anoxypelagibacter. The sequence continues at coordinate 77,967 of CACKGP010000004.1, read as the reverse complement.
CACCTCTAGCGTTTCTTACAGTAGCAACGTGATCTATATTCACGCCTAGTTTTACTTTTGACATTAAAGATTTCTACTTCCAGGCTTTATGGCCTTTAATTTTTTTAAATTCTCAGGAATATTATCTGCTGTAAAAGTTGATATATCTAGTTTTATTTGAGAAACTATTTTTTTATTAATTTCACTCTTTCCACCTGTTCTATCTATTAAACTTGCAAAACCAATAACCTCGGCTCCACATTTTTCAGCTAAGGATGAGCACTCTAAACTTGATTTGCCGGTAGTAATAACGTCCTCTACAACTAATATTTTATGATTTCTATTTATTTCGAAACCTCTTCTTATTTGAAAATTGTTATTCACTCTTTCAACAAAGATTGTTTCAGTATTTAAAATTCTTCCAATTTCGTAACCAATAATAATTCCTCCTATTGCAGGGGAAAGAATTAAATTAAAATTTTGAAAATTTTCTTTTATCTTTTCTGATAAAGAAATACAAAATTCTTTAGATTTGTCTGGTTTGCTTAATAATTTTGCGCATTGCACATATTTATCACTATGAAGTCCTGATGAAAGAATAAAATGCCCTTCAATTAGAGCTTTAGTTTCTTTTAAAATTTTCAAGGACTCTTTGAATGAAAGCATACTTTTTCTTTTTATGACGTATTACTTTAAATTTAAGTTTTTCTTGTTTTAGTTGACTTATTAAGTTTGTAAAGTCTTTTAAATCTTTTATTTGAATATCAAATAGAAATGTTAAGTATTCTTCACCTCTATTTGTTAATTCAATATTTATAATATTTGCATTATTTACACCAATTAAAGTACTCACCTTACCCAAGATACCCGGCTTGTGGGGTAGGTCGATAGATAAAGTTGAACTATACTCCTTCGATTTGGCCTCTTTATCAAGAAATCTACCTTGCCAATGTTTTCTAATAGATGCTCTAGCTTTCCCAGTTTTGCTTGAAGATAACCAGTGCAAAGATGGAGAAACTTTTTTTGAAGTAATAATTTTTATCATATCACCATTTTTAAGTGATGCCTGTAATGGAGATTCTTTTCCATTAATTTCGCAGCTTACGGCTGTATCTCCTATATTAGTATGAACTGCGTATGCAAAATCTATTGGGGTAGCATCTTTAGGTAATTTTATAACAGCACCTTTCGGTGTAAAACAAAAAACGTTATCTTGAAACATTTGTAACTTGGTAAATTCAAAGTAATGTTCTGGACTACCACCTGTTTCTATTATTTCAACTAAGTCTCTCAACCAATCATATTCCTTCCAGGATATTTCAGAAAATTTTTCAGATGACTTGTATCTCCAATGAGAAGCTATACCTCTTTCTGCAAATTCATGCATTGGTTTTGTTCTAATTTGTATTTCTATTCTTTTTTTCATTGGACCAATTACCGAGGTATGAATTGACTTGTATTGATTTATTTTAGGCGTCGATATGTAATCTTTAAATTTACCAGGTATCGCTGAATATTCATTGTGAAAAACACCTAAAGTTATGTAGCAGTCATTTATATTTTTTACTATTACTCTAAAACCAACGATATCTGTTAATTGTTCTAAAGAAACTCTTTTAGAATGCATTTTTCTCCAAATTGAAAAAGGAGTTTTTTCTCTACCAGTTATTTCAGCTTTAATATTATTTTGTAAAAGAAGTTTATTTAACTCATCATAAACGTTTTTAATAATATCCTCTCTTCTATCTTTTATAAATGTTAACCTATCTAATATTAAGTTCCGCGCATCAGGATTTAAGATAGAAAAGGATAAGTCTTCAAGTTCATCTCTTATTATATTCATGCCCATACGATCTGCTAATGGAGCATAAATTTCCATTGTTTCTTTTGCTTTTCTAATTTTTTTATCATCATCTCGAACATAATTTATTGTTCTCATATTATGTAATCTGTCTGCTAATTTTACTAACAAAACTCTTATATCTTTTGATGTAGCTAAAATTAGTTTTCTTAAATTTTCAGCTTTAGAATTTTCCACAGCCTTTTCTTCAAGAGCAGAAATTTTTGTAACACCATCTACTAAATCAGCTACTTCTTTACCAAACTCTTTTTTTACACTTTCATAAGTGGCTTTTGTATCCTCAACAGTATCGTGGAGTAAGCCAGTTGCAATTGTTGCGCTATCTAATTTTAACTCCGTTAATATACTAGCAACAGCAACAGGATGGCTGATATACGGAATACCCTCGTCTCTTTTCTGATTTTTATGTGCCTCAAGTGCAAAAGTATAAGCTTTATTTAAGGCTTCAGGGTTTAAAAATCTATTATATGATTTTACTTTTTTAATAAGCTCTTCATTATTCAACATAGTTAATTATATCACTTTGAGATAACTTTGTAATGTTATTATTTTTACCTTTTAAATTATTTATTAAATGATCAATTGGTTCTTCAGTTAAAGGATGCGACCAATAAGGGCAGATTTCCTTTAATGGCAATAAAACAAAATCTCTTTCTTTCATAGATACATGAGGTATTTTTAATTGTAATTTTTCAAGTTTTAAATTCATCGACTCATTTTTATAATCAATAATATCGATGTCACAGGTTCGTGGATCATTTTTATTTTTTCTCTCTCTTTCTAGATCCTGTTCAATTTTTAGTAAAATTTTCATTAAATCAATTGGTTTTAATAATGTGCTAACTTCGATAACAATATTTATGAATTTTGGATATTTTGGATTTGGAAATGAAGTTGACTCATAAAAACTAGACTTTTTAATAACTTTGATATTATTTTTTTCAATTAGTGAAATTGCTAGATTAATATTCTTAAATCTATTTCCAAAACTTGATTGTAAATTTGAACCAATACCTAAAAAAATCATTACTTATTCTTACTTAATATCCTCGCTTGTTCTCTTTCCCAACTTTTTTTCTTTTTAACATTTCGTTTATCATAAAGTTTTTTTCCTTTGGCAACTGCTAACTCGACTTTCGCTTTTCCTTTTTTGAAATATAATTTTGTTGGAACTATAGTTAAGCCGTCCCTATTAATTTTACCAATAACTTTATTTATCTCTTTTTTATTGAGTAAAAGTTTTCTCATGTCTCTAGGATTATGGTTGTTATAACTTGACTGTTTATACAAAGGAATATGTGAATTAATTAAATAAATTTCGCCGTTGTTATCATTTGCATAAGCATCTGTAATATTTGCTTTCCCGTCTCTTAATGCTTTTACCTCTGAACCTTTAAGTACTATACCTGCTTCAAAAAATTCTTCAAAAAAATAGTTAAAACTTGCTTTTCTATTATTGCAAACAATTTTAATTCCAGTATTTTTCTTAACTTTCATTAAAGAAGTTCTGCGATTTTGAGTGCTTTTTGTACTTCCTTCTTAGTTTTTTCTGTTACTTTTACTAAAGGTAATCTAACTTCCTCTGAAGATAAATTTAATAAGCTCGCTGCGTATTTTACAGGACTAGGGTTGCTTTCAATAAATAAAGATTTGTGTAATGGCATTAGTTTTTCATTTATTTCTTTTGCCTTAGCAATCAAATTACTATTATTTTTACTCAAAGAAGCATTTTGAAAATCTGAACAAAGTTTAGGCGCAACATTTGCTGTCACACTTATACATCCAACACCTCCTCTTAAATTAAATTCTAAAGCTGTTCCATCTTCTCCAGAAAGCTGAATAAATTCAGGTCCCATTTTTTTTAATTGTTTGTCAACTCTATTTAAATCAGCTGTTGCATCTTTAACACCAGCTATATTTTTTAGTTCAAAGAGTCTTGCCATTGTATCGACAGACATGTCTACAACTGATCTTGGAGGAATATTGTAAATAATTATTGGAATTCCAACTTTGTCATTAATAGCCTTATAGTGTTGATATAAACCTTCTTGTGTTGGTTTATTATAATATGGTGTTACAATTAAAAGAGCGTTTGCTCCTGTTTTCTCAGCGTGTATAGAAAGCTCTATTGCTTCAGTTGTTGAGTTGGATCCTGTTCCTGCAATAACAGGAATTTTACCATTGGTTTCTTTAACTGCTATTTCGATAACTTTTTTGTGCTCATGATGATTTAGTGTAGGCGACTCGCCAGTTGTACCGGCTGGAACAACTCCATTTGTTCCATTTTTTATATGATGATGTATTAAAGACGCGTATTTATCTTGGTCTAAAACATTGTTTTTAAATGGTGTTATTAAAGCTACGATTGAACCTTTAAACATATTTATTTATATAGTATTAAACTAAATTCTCGTAACTTTATGCTTAAACATTTGATTAGTCTAGTTTTTTTATTCTTCAGTTTATCATACTTACCTGCTCTATCTGATACTAATTTAAAACTTCTTCCAAAATCTAAACCCACATTATCGGCAGTTAAAAATGAAAAAAAGATAAGTGTAATATTGCCTAAAAAAAAACCAAATATTAAAATAAATAAAATCTCAGTTAAGAAACAATTATTACCAAAAGAAAAGCCTCAAGTAGCCGATAACAAAAAAAAGTTAGCTAAACAAGGAATTAAAAATATTGAAACACCAATAAAAAGCAAAGAAAGCGAAAAAATTAATTTAATACAAAAAGAAAAAATAATTTCCAAGACAGTAAGTAATGAATTTATTTTACCAGCAAAAAAACCTGTAACATATCAAAAGAAAATTACAAAAGTTGCAGAAAGTTCAAATATTTTATCAAAAAAAAGATTATGATTATGCAAAACAAATATTTGATAATATAACTCAAAAAAAATGGAGCACGGCATTTAATCTTACTAAAAGAGTTAAAAATAAAGATTTTAGAAATTTAGTAACTTGGATTTACCTTAAAGAAAAAACTAATAAGTCAAGTTTTGATGAATATATAAACTTTATTGATAAGAACCCAAACTATCCAAGAATAAATAGGTTAAAATATCTTGCTGAACATAAAATAAATTTAAAAACCACTAGTCCTAATACAGTTATTGGTTGGTTTGTCTCAAATCCTCCACTTAGTGGATTTGGTAAAATTAAATTGGGAGAAGCATACATATTAAAAGGGAACATTTCTGAAGGGTCTGAACTAATTAAGGAAGGTTGGATTACAGCATCTTTAAGCTCTAAAGATCTAAGATATCTTAATAAAAAATACAAAAAAATTTTAAATTCATCTGATCATATTAAAAGAGCTGAGTATATGGCGTGGGAGTATAAAAGATGGGATTTAAAAAGAATTTTAAGATATTTACCTCAGGATCACAGAGCACTTTATAATGCTAGACAAATTGTGATGAGCAGTTCTTACGGCGTCGATAAAGCTATAGCTGATGTTCCAGCCAGGTTTAAAAATGATATGGGGTTAAATTACGACAGATTAAAATGGAGAAGAAGAAGAGGAAGGTTAGACTCATCTTTAGAAATCATAAATAAAATTCCTAATAATGAAACAGCTTTGATAAAACCTGAGTTGTGGTGGAAAGAGAGATCTATAATATCAAGATCTTTAATTTATAAAAAAAGATATCAAGAGGCATACGAGGTTGCAAAAAACCATTCTATGAGTGAAGGACCTGAGTATGCTGAAGCAGAGTGGATGTCTGGATGGATATCTTTAAGTTTTTTAAATGATCCTTATATAGCTCTTCAACATTTTAAAAAATTTTATGAGAATGTAGGATACCCAATTAGTTTAGCTAGAGGAGCATACTGGATTGGTAAAACATATGAAAAAATTGGAAACGAAAAATTAGCTACAAAATTTTATGAAGAAGGCTCAAAATTTTTAACAACTTATTATGGTCAATTATCTTTTCAAAAAATCAAACCTTTTGAAGATTTTGAATTAGTAGATGACTCTAAGTACTCTAAGGAATTCGAAAAAGAATTTAATGAAAATCCACTTACTAAACACGTAATTCTTTTATATGAGCTTAATAAAACTAAATACAGTAAAGACATAATAAAACATCTTGCTGAATTAAATATAGAAAAAGGAAGTGAGGTTCTTGCTGCAAAACTTGCAACAAATGTTGGTAGATACGACTATTCCATTCAAGTATCTAAAAAAGCATCATATGAAAAAAGATTTTATAATAAATTTAACTATCCAATCATAAATACTCCAAGAGTTCTTAAAGGTAAATCAATGCCATCACAAGAAATAATTTTGGCAATTACAAGACAGGAAAGTGAGTTTGATCCAAAAGCAAATAGTTATGCAGGTGCAAAAGGTATGATGCAATTAATGACTTATACGGCAAAGCTAGTAGCAAAGCAGATGGATGTGACTTATAGTAAAAGAAAATTAACTTCTGATCCTGAATATAACATTAATCTTGGAACTTATTATTTTAATTCACTATTAAATGATTATGCAGAGGTATATCCGTTTGCTATAGCCGCTTATAACGCAGGACCCAAAAGAGTAAGACAATGGCGAAGATTAAATGGTGATCCAAGCAAAAATAAAATCGATTATGTTAATTGGATAGAACTAATAAAATTTGAAGAAACAAGAAATTATGTTCAAAGAGTATTAGAAAATATGAATGTATACAAATATATGCTTAGTCAAAAACCTGTAAAGCTAGAAAAGTTTTTTAATTAAATGGCGGTGAGGGCGAGATTCGAACTCGCGGTAGGTTGTTACACCTACGGAAGTTTAGCAAACTCCTGGTTTAAACCAGCTCACCCACCTCACCAAACATTGGTTTTATATATTATTATTCAAGAGAAAAAAACTATTAATTTAAAAAACAAAAAAGACTTTTTTTTGCTCTTTAAAAGTTTTAATCATTAAAGCTCTTGAAAGAAATAGAATAAAAAACCCAAAAACCCAATTCATTAAAAGTATTCCATAAAATATTTCATTAAAATAACCATTGTAAATATTAAGAATTACCCAAACAATAGCAAAAGGTAATATAATCATTCTAAATAAATTAGAATAAAATATAAAATGGGTTTTTTTAAGTGCTGTAAACAAAGCGTGGGAAATAAAAAAAACTGGATATATTGGACCAATAAAAGCAGAGATCTTTAAATAGCTAGATCCAAACTTAATCACCTCTAAGTCATTTGTAAACAAACTTACTATTAATTCTGAAAATAAAAAAATTATGATGCCTGAAATGCACATGATTATAAATCCAATTGCTAAAGATTTTTTGTAAACATCTCTTACCCTATCATATCTCCTTGCTCCAAAATTTTGCCCTGCTATAGTGATTACTGCTGTATTTAAACCTATAACAGGAAGAGTAAATATATGCTCAAATCTTATGGCAGCACCATAGCCTGCGATCGCATTATCTCCAAAGATACTAATAAAAGAGAGCAAAATATAACTACCGACGGCAACTAAAAAAAGTGCAAAAGTTATTGGCATACATTGATTAAATATATTTATAAAAAAATTTTTTCTTATTAAAAAATTTTCAGTTTTAATAACGATTTTTAAAACAGTTTTATTCACTTTGTAAAATAAATAAATACAAGCACAAAACTGAATTAAAATTGTTGAAATTGCAAGACCAGCAATACCGAAAGCAGGTATAAATAAGAATCCAAAAATAAATAATGGATTAAGTATTATATTTGCAAATAAACCTATGATTAAAACGTTTCTATATGTTTTGGTATCCCCTTGTGCATATAAAACAGCATTTAGTGATGTAAGTATAAGAAAAAATAAAGTTCCATAAAATATTATGTCAGTATATTCTTTCGCTAAGTAAATACTATCTGTTGAACTTCCCATTAATTTCAAAATTTCGTATGAAAAAAATACACCTATAAGTGTTAAAACTATTGATAAAAGAATTGAATATATAAGCGTGTGGTAAGTGTAAATTAATGCAGCAAATCTGTTTCTTTGTCCTAATGAATTTGAGATTAAAGAATTACAACCAGCTACTATTCCAATTCCGGCTGAAATAATTAAAAAATATAATGGAAAGGATTTTGCTAATGCAGCCAAAGCCTCTGAGGATATTTGTCCAGCAAAGAATGTATCTACTATATTAAAAAGAGTCTGGAATAAACTACCCGTACTGGCAGGTATTGCTATTTTTTTAAGAAGATAGATTATTGGTCTTGAGGTTATGTTTAAACTATTTTCCAATTGAACCTCAATAATATTCTTTTTTAAATAAATAATTTTTTCCCATTTTTTTTGCTAACAAGATCTGTTTTTGTCTCATTGCAAATCTTTCTTTTTGAGAAATAGACAATTTATCATAACATTTTGGACATGATATACCCATTTGGTATTTTTTTGATTTTTTCTCATCTTTAGATACTGGTTTTCTGCATCCGCTACAAATAATATATGTACCAAGTTTTAGTTTATGTTTTAAAGAAACTCTATTGTCAAAAACGTAACACTCACCACTCCATAAACTCGATTTAATGTTAATATTTTTTAAGTAGTTTATTATCCCACCTTTTAGTTGATAAACTTTTTTATAACCTTTTTTCACCAAATAATTAGTAGCTTTCTCACATCTAATACCTCCAGTACAAAACATTGCTATTGGTTTTTTTTTATTAATTTTTTTTAGATAATTAGGAAAATCTCTAAAATTATCAATATTAGGATTTTCTGCACCTTTAAAGGTTCCCATATTGAATTCAAAAGGTTTTCTAGCATCTATTATTTTAATATCGCTTTTCTTTAAAAATGAATTCCATTTATTGGGTTCAATATAAGTTTTTTTCTTATTAATTTTGGATAATTTTATTCCAATAGGAACAACCTCCTTTTTAATTTTAATTTTTGATTTATGAAAAGGTTGGAACGGGCACATAGATGAATTTTGGGAATCAAAGTTTTTAAAATTATAAAATGTCTTTATTCTATGTATAATTTTGAAAATATCTTTTTTTTCTCCTGAAATTATTCCATTTAAACCTTCAGTTGAGATGATGATTGAGCCTCTTGCTGAATTTTTTTTTAAGATACTATTAAACTCTTTTTTAAAAGATAATAGACGCGTTAATTTTTTAAACTTATAAAAACCAAAAATATAGAACATTTAAACTTTCTTACAAATTGTAATACCGTCACCTAAGGGCAAAATAGTTTTTTCTACTCTATTATCATTTTTTACAAATGAATTAAACTCTCTTATTATATTGGTAAATTTATCATTTTTACTTCCATCAATAACATCTCCATGCCACAAAACATTGTCTATCAAGATAAAACTTTTTTTATTAATTAATTTCAAAGAAAGATCGAAATACTTTTTATAATTATCCTTATCTGCATCTATGAAAACCATATCAAATTTTTTTTTATCATTTACGAGTTTGATTAAGTTATCTAAAGCTGGCCCTAAAAAAATATCTATTTTTTTTTTAATACCAGCCTTAATAAAAAAGTTTTTTGCAATTTCAGAAGTTGTTTTATTTTTATCTAAGCAAGTAATATGTCCATTTTTTGGTAAAGCCAAGGCCATTGTTAATGAGCTATACCCAGTAAAGGTTCCGATTTCTAAAACTTTTTTTATATTAAAAGATTTGATGAAGAATTGAAAAAAATATCCTTGTGTAACGGATATTTGCATTTTTTTTTGGCTTCCCATTTTTTCATTATAATTAATAATTTCTTTTTGTATCGGGTTTAGTTCGTAGCTATGTTCAACTATATAATCCTCTAACTTTTTACTAATTTTAAGACTTTTGATCATTTTAATGAATTAAATAAGTTTATAGCATACCTATCTGTCATTCCTGCTATAAAATCGCAAACGGCCCTTTCCTTATTTGGTGAAATTTTCATAAGATTTTTTTTGATATATTTTTTTGGATTTTTTTTAATTTTAGTAAATAAAAAATTAATTATTTTTTTACCTTTTACATTTTTTTTTAATACTTTTTTATTATTATACATTTTATACTTCAAAAAATCTCTGATATGATAATCAAAATTCAATAGCTCCTCAGAAAAGTTTACATAATTTATATTGGATTTATAAATATCATTGACATTTTTAGGACTAAATTTTTTTAAATTTATTTTAATATTTTCAACTACATCACTTACCATTACATTAATCACTTCTCTTATTATTTGTCTTAATATCAGCTCAATATCTTTAGATTTGATTTTTTTCTTATGTTTTTTAACTATTTCTGAGATTACTGGAATATGAACTAAGTCGTTAATGTTAAAAAGTTTTGCTTTTAAACCATCCTCTAGATCGTGACTGTTATAAGCAATGTCGTCAGATATAGTTGAAATTTGAGCTTCTAAAGATGGATTGTTTTTATAAATTATTTTGTTCTTAAAAATGTTTTTTCCTAAGATTTCATCAAATTTTGATTTATCGTCGACCGGCCCATTGTGTTTAATTAAACCATCTAAAGTTTCTATCGTCAGATTTAATCCTTCAAAACTATAATATTTATTTTCTATTAGAGTGAGAATTCTTAATGTTTGAATGTTGTGGTCAAAACCCCCAAAATTGTTCATACACTCATCGAGAGCCTCCTCACCCGCATGACCAAAAGGAGGATGACCAATATCATGGGAGAGGCTCAGTGTTTCACAAAGGTCTTCGTTTAGATTAAATATTTTTCCTAAAGTTCTTGCTATTTGTGAAACTTCTAACGAATGAGTTAGTCTTGTTCTATAATGATCATCTATGGTATTAACAAAAACTTGAGTTTTGTGTTTCAGTCTTCTAAAAGCAGTTGAGTGAACAATGCGATCTCTATCTCTTTGATAGGGCGATCTAAATGAACTTGATTTTTCCTTAAAAATTCTCCCTTTTGACTTAATTGGTGTGGCAAATTTAGAATATTCACTTTTTTGCATAAGATATGATAAAAATGTATAATACAGTATTTACAAAAATATGAATAACAAAATTCAATTTACAGATTCAGCAAAAAAAGAGATTAATCGGATTCTTTTAAACAAAAGTCCTAAAACTTATTTTAGAATCTCTGTACAGGGTGGCGGATGCTCTGGATTTAAGTATAATTTCAATTTTGATGAGAAAGTTGATAAAAATGATAATATTTTTGATAGAGCAATAATTGATAATAATTCATTAAAAATTATTGATGGCTCTGTAGTCGATTTTAAAAAAGAACTTATTGGTAACTCGTTTGTTATTAATAATCCTCAGGCGAGCTCTTCTTGTGGTTGCGGCCTGTCTTTTTCAGTTTAAATGAAAATTATTTCCTGGAATGTAAATTCCGTAAGAGCGAGAATAAACAATATTCTTGATTACATTAAACACTCTAAACCTGACATATTAATGTTACAAGAAATAAAAACAGAAAATAAAAATTTTCCGACCATTGATTTTAAAAAGGAAGGTTATACTTCATATATATTTGGACAAAAAAGTTATAATGGTGTTGCTTTTGTATCAAAAATCAAAATTAATAATATCAGCACAAATTTTATAAAAGATAAACTTAAACAATCTAGAATTATTGAAGGAAATATTAAAAATAAAAAAGATTCAATTAAACTCATCAATGTATACGTGCCAAACGGAAATCCAGTAGAAACAGAGAAATATGATTATAAAAAGAATTGGCTTAATTCTTTTATTAAAGAGGTAGATAAGGCTCTAAAAAAAAATAAAAATATTATAATATCGGGAGACTTTAATGTAATACCTGAGGAGATAGATTGTCATGATCATAAAAAATATGAAAATGATGCACTATTTAAAATAGAAATTAGAAAAAAATTTAGAGAGCTTTTAAATTTAGGATTTACGGACGTTTACCGATATATTAATAGAAATAAACAAGAATTTACATTTTGGGATTATACTTCAGGTTCCTGGCAAAAAAATAATGGTTTGAGAATAGATCATTTTCTTGTTTCAAATAATATTCTCAAAAATGTGCAAAATATCTTTATTAATAAAAAACCAAGATCTAAAATTAAGCCTTCAGACCACACGCCTATTGAGCTAGATATTAATTAATTCTTCCGTAAATATCTTTATATCTAACAATATCACTCTCTTTTAAAACTGAACCTATTTGCGCTTCCATAATTTTGACTGGTTTATTATAAAAATTTTCAATTCTATGAATAGTTCTTACTGGTATGAAAACAGATTCTTTTTCATTAACAAAAAATTTTTTATTATTAAGCGTTATTCTTGGTTTGCCTTGTTCAACTGTCCAATGTTCTGATCTATGGTTGTGCTTTTGTAAACTTATAGATGATTTTGAATTTATGACCAACTCTTTAATCAAAAAATTATTTCCTCGAAATAAATTCGTATATTTGCCCCAGGGTCTTTTAAAAACATTTTTCTTTTTTAAATATTTTAATTTATTATTTTTAAATACTTTTAAAATTTCCTTCCAGTTTCCAAGATCTGTCCATGGAAGATTAAGAACAATACAATTTATATCGGAACATTTCTCTAAAATGGCATAGTCAAATGAATTTGTTGGAGACTTTAAAAAATACCTTTTATTTAAATTAATTATTTTTCCTTTTGTTCTGGCTTTAGACATAGATATGTAGCAATTTTTTAAGATTTTCTTTTCAAATTTTTTAAAATTATTTATAATTGAATCTTTTCTTGCAAAAAACATTCCTGAGTTCCATAGCCCTTTAGTTTTTATTAATGCTTTTGCTCTTTTAACAGAAGGTTTTTCAATAAACTTTACTATTTTAATTAAATGACCACCTGATTTTTTAACATTTAAATATCCATATTCTTTTGAGGGATGGTCAGGTTTAATTCCAAATAAAAAAATATTTTTGTTATTTAAATATTTAGAATTCTTAATTAAACTTTTGTTAAAAATATCATTTTTTTCTAAAAGATGATCCGAGGGCAAGAAAAGCAGAGGTTGTTTGTTGGGAATATCAGGTACTAGAGCAGCAGATAATACAGCTGGACCCGTGTTTCTTTTAGCTGGTTCAAGTACAATATGATGCTTATTAAATTTGTTTTTTTTTAAATAAAATTTGATCTTTTTTAAATATTTTACGTTTGTGCTTATTATAGGATAATCAAATTGCTGGCCCTTAATTCTTTTTAACGTTTTTTCAAATAAATTCCAGCCACCAAAGTTGATAAATTGTTTTGGTTCATTGTTTATTGTTTTTTGCCAAAGTCTTGTTCCCTCTCCTCCACAAAGAATTATGGGTCTAATTTTCATTTAAATATCTGCGTAACACTTGACTTCTTCTTTTCCACCAGGATGTGTTGAAGCACCAAGATATGCTGGTCCGACAGTTTGGGCGTACTTCCAAAGTGTTCCATTTCCAAAATTAATTCTTTTAGGTTTCCACTTTTTCTTTCTTTTTAATAATTCTTTTCTTGAGAGATCAACATTAATCGTTCCTTTTTTAGCATCTATGTGAATAACGTCACCATTTTTTATTAAACCTATAGGACCACCAACTGATGCTTCCGGACCTACGTGTCCAATACAAAAACCTCTAGTTGCTCCAGAAAATCTTCCATCTGTTATGAGTGCAACTTTTTCTCCCATTCCTTGACCATATATTGCAGCAGTTGTCTGCAACATTTCTCTCATGCCTGGTCCTCCTTTTGGACCCTCGTATCTAATCACAATTACATCACCTTTTTTATATTTTTTTTTTAAGACTGCTTTCAAGGCTGCTTCCTCAGTGTCAAAACATCTTGCTCTACCAGTAAAATTTAAATTTTTAAGTCCAGCAATTTTTACTATTGCACCATCAGGTGAAAGGTTTCCTTTAAGTCCTACAACACCACCATCTTTTGACAAAGGATTGTTATAGCTTCTCATGACTTTTTGTTTTTTATTAAATTTAACATTTTTTAAATTCTCTCTCATAGTTTTTCCTGTTACAGTCAAACAATCACCGTGAATATATCCTCCGTCCAACATTGTTTTAAGTAGCATTGGTATGCCACCAGCCTTCCACATGTCTTTTGCTACATATAATCCACCTGGTTTTAAGTTTGCAAGATAAGGTGTCTTTCTAAATATTCTTGCAACATCCATCAGATCAAATTTTATTCCTATTTCATTTGCGATAGCAGGAAGATGTAGTGCTGCGTTTGTAGAACCTCCAGTCGCTGCAACAATTGCTGCAGCGTTTTCTAGTGATTTCTTCGTTACGATATCTCTTGGTCTAATTTTTTTTCTTAACAAATTCATAACCATCTTCCCACTATCAAATGCATATTTGTCTCTTTTTTGATATGGAGCTGGTGTTCCTGCAGAATAAGGTAGAGCCAATCCAATTGCTTCTGAGACACACGCCATAGTATTTGCTGTAAATTGTCCACCACAAGCACCAGCACTAGGACAGGCTTTTAATTCTAATTTTCTTAAAGCGTGTTCAGTAATTCTTCCAGATGAATATTCTCCAACACCTTCAATAACATCTTGAACTGTTATATCTTTTCCATTTAATCTACCTGGTAAAATTGATCCTCCATAAATAAAAACGCTAGGTACATTTAATCTTACCATTGCCATCATTAATCCCGGTAATGATTTATCGCAACCTGCTAAACCTACTAAAGCATCATAACAATGCCCCCTGACTGTCAGCTCTGTCGAGTCTGCAATTACATCTCTTGAAACTAAAGATGATTTCATGCCTTCATGACCCATAGCTATTCCATCAGTAACAGTAATAGTACAGAATTCCCTTGGAGTACCGCCAGCTAATTTAACTCCTTTTTTTACTGACTGCGCCTGTCTCATTAAAGCTATGTTGCATGGAGCAGCCTCATTCCAGGTTGACACAACTCCAACAAAGGGTTTTGAAACATCTTTTTCTGTCAAATTCATACCATAATAAAAAGATCTTTGAAAAGCTTTCTCTGGACCTAAAGTAGTGTGACGACTGGGTAATTTTTTCTTATTAAATTTTTTCATTTTAAACTATTTAATGTAAAAGTAATCTTTTTAATATTAATTTTTAAATTATTATAGATATTTTTTTCTTGTTCTACAATATGCTTTGGTGCACGTTTTACAAAACTAGAATTATTTAATTTTTTATTCACTACATCTAAATCTTGTTGTATTTTGCTTTGTTTTTTTAATAAATTTTGTCTAATCAATTCAAGATCGATACTTTTATCAAAATATAATTTTAATATTTGACCACCAAATACTAAATTTGCTGATTGTTTTGACATATCTTTTTTGAAGATTGAATTAATTCTACCTAGTTTTTTAATTATTATTTCGTTTTTTAAGTATAACGTTTGTTTTTTTTTATCCAATTTCTCTATCGATATATCTACAAATGACCCTGGACTTACATTGAGTTCATTTTTAAACGATCTCACACTTGATATTAACTCTATAATCTCATTAACACTTTGAATACTTTTGTCAGTTTTTAATTTCTTTAGACTTATCCAATTGGAATACATTAGATATTTAGTATTTTTTGTTTTCAATTTATTTCTTATCCATAGTTCCTCTGTAATAAATGGTATAAATGGATGTAATAATATTAATATTTCCTTAAAAACCTGACCAGATGTCGTTTTTATCTCTTTAATATCTGAGTTATTTTTAGAAAGTAAAATGGTTTTGGAGAGTTCTAAGTACCAGTCGCAATAAGTATTCCAAACAAATTTATAAATAGTTTTTGCAGCTTCATCGAAACGATAATTTTTAATAGAGTTTTCTGTTAAAATTTTTGTTTCAATAAGTTCGTTATAAATCCATTTATTAATATTAAGTTTGAGGTTTTTAGGTTTAATGACCCCGTCAAATGTACATTTATTTACTTTAAGAAAATTATTAACGTTCCATATTTTCGTTAAAAAATTTCTATATCCTTTTACTCTTTGTTCTGAAAGTTTTACATCTCTACCTGGTGATGCCATAGATAACAAAGTAAATCTTAAAGCATCTGCACTATAACTATCTATAAGCACTAAAGGATCAATAACGTTTCCTTTTGATTTAGACATTTTTTGACCTTTTTCATCTCTTACTAGCGCGTGAACATAAATTTCTTTAAAGGGTTCTTTATTTAAAAATTCCATACCTAGCATCATCATTCTTGCAACCCAGAAAAAAATTATATCAAAACCTGTTACTAAAACTGATGTTGGATAAAATTTTTTTAAATAATAGTTTTTATCAGGCCACCCTAGTGTAGCAAATGGCCATAGACCTGATGAAAACCATGTGTCAAGTACATCTGGGTCTCTTTTTAAATTTGTTTTTCTTTTATAAAATTTTTTAGCTAATAGTTCTGCTTTCTTTTGATTTTCTGCAACAAATATTTTTTTATCCGGGCCATACCAAGCAGGAATTTGATGTCCCCACCAAAGTTGTCTAGATATACACCAGGGCTCAATGTTGTTCATCCATTGAAAATATGTTTTAGACCAATTTGATGGAAAAAAATTTGTATCTTTTTTTTTAACAATTTTCTTAGCCTTAATAGATAATTTTTTTGCATCACAAAACCATTGTTCGGTCAAAAATGGTTCAATTACAGAATTAGATCTATCGCCGTAAGGCACTTTGTTCTTTATGGTTTCTTCTTTTTCAAAGATTTGTAATTCTTTTAATTTATCAATTATTTTTTTTCTAGCCTCAAATCTGTCCAAACCGATATATTCATTCGGAGCATTATTATTAATTTTTCCATCTTCAGTAAAAATATTAATAGATTTAAGCTTGTGTCTTTTACCAACTTCAAAATCATTAAAATCATGAGCTGGCGTAATTTTAACAGCACCACTACCCTGCTCCGGATCAGCATAATTATCCTGAACTATTTTTAATTTTCTTCCAACAATAGGTAGTATTGCGAACTTATTAACTAAATCGAAATATCTTTTATCATTAGGACTAACTGCAATAGCTGTGTCACCAAGCATGGTCTCTGGTCTAGTAGTGGCAATAGTAATTGTTTCAGATGAATTTTCTATTTTATACTTTATATAATAAAGTTTTGAACTTACTTCTCTTTGATCGACTTCTAGATCAGATATTGCTGTTTTTAAAACTGTATCCCAATTTACTAGTTTTTTGGCTTTATATATTAAATTTTTTTTATAAAGTTCAATAAATACTTTTACAACAGAGTTTGATAAATTTTTATCCATTGTAAATGCATTTCTTGACCAATCACATGAACAGCCTAATTTTTTAAGTTGATTGATTATTTTTCCACCATATTCATCCTTCCATTCCCAAACTCGTTTTATAAATTTTTCTCTTCCAATTTGATTTTTATCAATACCCTGAATTTTTAAATTTTTTTCAACTAAAGCTTGGGTTGCTATTCCGGCATGATCAGTGCCAGGTTGCCATAAAGTCTCATAGTTATTCATTCTATGAAATCTAACCAAAACATCTTGTAATGAATTATTTAATGCATGCCCCATGTGCAAGCTACCGGTTACGTTTGGAGGAGGGATTACAATTGAAAAAGTACGTTTGTTTTTCTTAGGTTTGAATAAGTTATTTTTTTCCCAATATGAATATATTTTTGTTTCTACTTTTTGATGATTATATTTATCAAAACTCATACTTATAAATATTAATAATATTTGCAAACTTCTAGCTTTATTTTTATAAATAAACCTATATTAATCTAGTATGGCCACGTGGCGGAATGGTTACGCAGAGGATTGCAAATCCTTCTATCCCAGTTCGATTCTGGGCGTGGCCTCCAAAATGATTAGTATTTTATGATTGATAAAGAAATTTTTAAAACTGCGTCAAATAATAAAGATTATGGACATCTTGATAATTACTCTCATTATTCAAATTCGAAGAGTTCAACATGTGGTGATAATATAAAAATATATATTCAAGTAAAAAACGAAAAAATAATTAATCTTAAATATCAAGGTAACTTTTGTATTTATTGTAATGCATCGGCAAGTTTATTAGCTAAAAAATCTAAAAATAAATCAGTCAAAGAAACAGTAAATTTTTTGAAAAATTCTAACACTTTATTTAAAAATCAGAAAAATTTGAAAATCAGTAAATGGTTATCATTTAAAAAAATAATGAATAAAACCAATTTATCTAGAAAAGAGTGTTTGCTTTTACCTTTAAAAACTTTATTAAGAGCTTTAAATAATTAGTTGTTTTAATTTTTTTAAAAATGTATGTTCTTTTTCTATTCCTCGGTAGCTCAGTTGGTAGAGCAGTTGACTGTTAATCAATTGGTCGCAGGTTCGAGTCCTGCCCGAGGAGCCAAATACTCAATTAATTGTTTTTAACCTGTTTCTTTAAGATTTGTAGAATTTCTTAATAGCTGAATTAACTTGTTTTTATCTGTATCGGATAGTTTAGAAAATGTTTTGACTAAAAAAGAATAATTTAGATCAGTATTATTGAAATCACTTGAGCCTTCTACTTTATAAGAAGGAAAATCTTCATAAAAGTAAGTGATTGGAACTTTTAGAA
Source organism: uncultured Pelagibacteraceae bacterium (assembly GCA_902599805.1). Taxonomy (GTDB): domain Bacteria; phylum Pseudomonadota; class Alphaproteobacteria; order Pelagibacterales; family Pelagibacteraceae; genus Anoxypelagibacter. Next base: position 59,598 of record CACKGP010000004.1, on the reverse strand, counting down.
AATTTGCAAGTTGCATAAGTCTACTAGAACTTACTCCGTTAGTCCCTTTTTCATATTTTTGAATTTGTTGAAATGTTACGTTTATTGCGTTTGCAACTTTAGTTTGAGTTAAGCCAAGAGATAGTCTTCGCATTCTCAGTCTTTTACCCATATGCGTGTTAAAAGTTTCTTCCATTATCCCCTTAATTAACTCTTGAAATAATTAAATTGAACATGAAAAAATCATTTTAGGCAACAGTAAAAATAATTTTTTTTTGGGTCTGATTGACCTTAAAATATCTTCGAAAAGGGGTTGACTTATATAGAAAATATAGGACAAGATTTGTTCCCAATTAAAAAAAAGCATGATTTTTCAGTCTATATTCCCACTGACCTAATTTTTCATAAGACATTTTTAACCATAAAAGACTTTCTGCATCATACCAAAGGTTAAAATTTATTTTCTTTTTTTTTAAAGGTGCATTATCATTAGATAAAAAGTGAAATTTCAACGCATTATATTTTCTATCAAATAAAATTATATTCTCTTTTCCTAGAAATTTATTTTTTTGAGGCAATATTCTTCCAGAAACAGCGCTAATTTGGACATTTTTGTTAATAATTTCATGATTCCACCAGCTTCCAATAATATTATTGCTATCTGTTCGTCCTTTAAAGGAAGAACCATCGATATCAAACATTTTTTCATTATTATTTAGCTTTAAATTAACATATTTTCTTTTATCGTTTTGAAATGTTTCAGAAATAAAACTATTTAATTGTTCATTTAAATAAGTTTCTTTTGTTGTGGTACTATAATTCATTAAATCTATACCAAGTTTTTTTACTTTGAAATACCCTTTGCTTGTTACAGAGAATTTGTCTTTTTCTTTTTTAAAATTAAAAATATGGGTGCCAATTAGTTCATTATTTAGGTAAATTTCATACTCTAGGAATTTTAAATTACCGTAATGATTTACGTGACTTAATAAAAAATTTGGAAAAAGAATTATATTAAATAAAGTTAAAAATATAATAATTTTTCTCATAATTTTCTTTGTGAAAACAGAAAATTTTAAAGTATTTGGCTTAAGAAAAGTTTCGTTCTTTCATTTTTTGGATTTGCAAAGAAATCATTTGTTTTTGCTCTTTCAACTATCATTCCTTCGTCCATAAAAACTACTTCATCAGCTACTTCTTTGGCAAAACCCATTTCGTGAGTGACAACAATCATTGTCATACCGGCTTTTGCAAGATTTACCATTGCATCTAAAACTTCTTTGATCATTTCAGGGTCCAAGGCTGATGTTGGTTCATCAAAAAGCATAATTTTTGGTTCCATACATAACGCTCTTGCAAGAGCTGCTCTTTGTTGTTGTCCTCCAGAAAGTTGTCCTGGAAATTTTGATGCTTGGTCAGCTATTTGAACTTGTTCTAACTGTTTCATGGCAAATTCCTCTGCTTTTTTTTTCGGAGTTTTCTTTACCCAAATAGGAGCTAATGTACAATTATCTAAAATTGATAAGTGTGGAAATAAATTAAATTGTTGAAAAACCATTCCGACTTCTGCTCTAATCTTTTCTATATCTTTTGTTTTTTCAGATAATTCATTGCCATCAACTATTATTTGTCCTTTTTGATGTTCTTCAAGCCTATTAATACATCTAATCAATGTTGATTTTCCAGAACCAGATGGACCACACACCACTATTTTCTGTTTTTCCTTAACTTCAAGATTAATGTCTTTTAAAACCTGAAAATCACCAAACCACTTGTTAACTTCCTTCATTTGTATAATTGACTCTGACATTTTATCTTTCCGTTTTATATTTTAATTCTAAATACTGACTATATTTACTCATAGCATAACAAATTGCCCAGAATAATATAGAGGCAAATATATAGCCTTCCATGGCATATCCGAGCCATTTAGGATTTGTTTTAGCCATTTGCAACATTCCGACCACTTCAGATAGGCCAACAACAAAAATTAATGGTGTGTCTTTCACTAGTGCTAAGAATGTATTTGCAATTCCAGGTATTACTAATTTTAATGCCTGTGGAAGAATTACGAAAATTTGCATTTTCCAATAACCCATTCCTAAAGATTTAGCGGCATCATATTGTCCTCTTGGTAAAGCTTGCAAACCACCTCTTATAACCTCTGCAACATAAGCGGCCTCGAAAAGTATAATCGCTGCAATCACTCTAATAAGTTTATCTACAAAAGCGTCAGACGGTAAGAACATTGGAAACATTACAGATGACATAAATAAAACTGTAATCAATGGAACGCCTCTCCAAAACTCAATATAACCAATTGAAATATATTTAATAATTGGTAATTCAGATCTTCTTCCCAGAGCTAAAATCATTCCTAAAGGAAAACAAAAAATTAAGCCAAAGAATGAGACAATAAATGTTAAAGATAATCCTCCCCATGCATTAGTTTCAACCCACTCAAGACCAAAAGAACCTCCTGAAATTAAAAAATTAATAATAATAAATGCGATTATTGGATAAAGAATTGCATAATAAAAAGTTATATAATTTTTTAATTTACCTCTCATAAAATAACCTACAAATGCAAATGCAATTAAAACAATGAATGCAGTGTTTATTCTCCAGTGAAAATCATTAGGATACATGCCGTACATAAATCTTCTGAACCATACTTTTATATATGTCCAGCAAGCTCCTTCTGTTGCTACACATGCTTCTTTTGTGTCACCAGAAATCGTTGCTTCAAGTATCATCCAATCTAAAGCTGGTGGAATTATTAAAAGAGTAAGAAATATAATTATTAAAGTTAATCCCGCATTGAATGAATTATTATTTATATTTTGGTTAATTTTATCGACTAGTCTATTACCTGAATATTCAAGCCTTATCATTTGCAAACCAATTAAACCTATTATCAAAGGGAAAAATAAATTTAACGAGTCAGGTAAAAAAGTTAAATAATTAATATTAAAAAAACTTCTCAAGAAAACATCAAAAATACCTAAAAAAATAAGAGCTGAACCTATATATAAATAGGTTTGAAAGTTAGAACTAGTTGGTTTTAAAATATTAATATTAATCATTTTATTTTTCTTTAATTGCTATTTTTTTGTTATACCAATTCATTAAAATTGATATTGATAAGCTTAAGGTTAAATAAGTTAACATTGTTATTGAAACTATCTCAATTGCTCTACCAGTCTGCATTAATGCAGTACCAGCAAAAACCAAGACAAGATCAGGATAAGCTATAGCTGCTGCTAATGATGAATTTTTGGTTAAATTTAAATATTGATTGGTAGTTGGTGGAATAATTATTCTTAAAGCTTGAGGCATTATAACAAGTTTGAGAATTTGATTAGGTGTTAAGCCTACTGAGGCAGCTGCTTCTTTCTGCCCTTTGCTAATACCTTGAATCCCTGCCCTTACACATTCTGCAACAAAAGTAGCAGTGTATAGAGATAAAGCTAATACTAATGCTATTAATTCTGGTGGGACACTTATACCTTCAGCGTATATAAAAGACGTTTTAGACAATTGTTTTAAAACTGGTAATGAAACGTCTAATTGAACCATTCCAGTTATAAATGTTATCGCTGGAAGTATTAATAGTAATCCAACTGAAATCAAAAAAACTGGAAGCTGTTGACCTTTTTCCTCTTGTAATTTTCTCGCATAATTTCTTATGAAAACAATAGAGATTATCGAGGCTAAAATTGAATAAATTAAGATATCAAAATTTTCCCAAATTAAACGTGGAATATAATAACCTTTAACGGTTAAATAAGTAACGCCAAATAGAGGTTCTGTATTTTCAGGTAAAGGTAATGCTCTTAAAGCAGCATAGTACCAGAAAAATATTTGTAACAGCAATGGAACATTTCTAAAAAATTCAACATACCAAGCAGCAGTATTTCTTATCAAATAATTTGGAGACAATCTTGCTATACCAACAATTACACCAATTATAGTGCAAAAAATAATACCTAAAACTGAAACTAAAATAGTGTTTAATAATCCAACTAAATATGCTTTTGCATAGGAATGAGAACCATCATATTCTATCAATGAAAATTGAACATCGAATGATGACTCCTGGTTTAAAAATCCATAACCGAAATCAATACCTCTCTCTTCCATGTTCAGTTGTGCATTAATAGTGAAAAAGCCTATCACTGCTACCACAAATAACAGTGTTAATAATTGGGGAATAATACTTTTAATTCTTAAATTCATCTTTTCTTATGTATAAAAAAAAGGGCCAGATAAATCTAGCCCTTTCTTTTTAGTAATAATTATTAGCAATTATCTTGCTGGTGGAACGTAAAGTATACCACCTTTAGTCCAAAGTTGATTTGGACCTCTGTCTGGTAAAATTCCAGTATCAGCTATATTTCGTTTATAGCTTTCACCGTAATTACCAACTTGCTTGATAATTCTTAAGCTCCAGTCGTTATCTAGACCAAATGCTGCTCCTAATTCACCTTCAGCTCCAACTAATCTTTTTACTGCTGGATTGTCTGAAGATTTCATGCTGTCAGCATTAGCAGATGTAATACCGTACTCTTCTGCTTCGATCATAACGTTTAGTGACCATCTAACAATATCTTCCCAAACAGCATCACCCTGTCTTACAACAGGTCCTAATGGTTCTTTAGAGATTGTTTCTGGTAACACTATATGATCATCTGGCTTGCTCAATTTAATTCTTTGAGCTGCTAGACCAGATTTGTCAGTAGTGTAAGTATCGCATCTTCCTGCATCATATGCAGCTACGACTTCGTCAGCTTTTTCAAAAGTTACTGGCTCATATTTAATTCCTTTAGAATTAAAAAAGTCCCTCATGTTAAGCTCTGTTGTTGTACCTAAGTTTGTACAAGCTGATACACCTGCTTTAAATTGATTTACAGATGTAATACCAGAACTTTTTCTAACCATGAAACCTTGTCCATCATAGAAGTTTACACCAACAAAAGTTAAACCAATGTCAGCATCTCTTGATAATGTCCAAGTAGTATTTCTTGATAAGACGTCTATTTCACCAGATGTAAGTGCTGTAAATCTTTCTTTTGCGCTTAATGGAAAAAATTTAACTTTTCCAGAATCGCCAAGAGTAGCGGCTGCAACAGCTCTACATAGATCTACGTCAACGCCTGTCCAGTTTCCTGATGCATCAGCATTAGAAAATCCCGGAAGACCTTGAGAGACACCACATCTTACAAAACCCATCTTCTGAGTTTTCTTAAGAGTTTTTGATTTTTTTGCAAACGCACTAGTTTCGAAACTAACTAATAGTGCAATTGAAGTAAGCAAATAAACCAACGCTTTTAATGTTCTTAGCATTATTTATCCCCTTTTTATTGTTAACAATAAATTACATTTGTATGTAATTTCGCTTATTATGTTTGATAAAATTCAGTACTTCAAGATGTTAAAGAGGCGTCTTTTAATGACACGATCATATTAGGGTTATAAATATATACTTTATATAGTTACATTAATAAAGATTCAGCCTAAATAATGATTTCAACAATTTTAAAGTGTTAATGGCGCGCCCTGAAGGATTCGAACCTACGACCCTCGGTTTAGAAAACCGATGCTCTATCCAGCTGAGCTAAGGGCGCTCTAATTTAATTATATATACTTACTTAAAAACATACCAGGTGGTCAATGAAAATTGGAGTTTTAATTCCAAATTTTTCAGACTTCTCATGTTGATGAATATGATGAGAATGGACAAATACCGGGATTTTTTCATCACTGCTCGTTTTTAAAGTGTAAATAAAATTTGTACCTCTAAACTTTCTGTCGATAACCTCTAATTTTAGTTTACTTTGATCATCATGCCTTAAATCCTCTGGTTGTAATAATAATTTAACAGTAGTTCCAACGGGAAAATTATTTACTAGTTTGCCTCTGATTTCACCAAGAGTTGGGTGACTTAAGCTATGAACAGCACAATCAGTCTCAACTACTTTTACATCAACAAAAACTCCTCTATTTAAAAATTTAGCAACCTCAAGAGAATTTGGTTCGTGATGTATATTGTACGGTTCATCATACTGTTTGAGTGATTGATCTAATAGTATTCCACATTTATCACCCATAAAGAATGCTTCGTATGAATCGTGAGTTACGATAATTGTAGTAATATTGAATTCTTTTAAAATATCTTTAATTTTCTTTTGTAATTCTTCTTTCAAACTAGTGTCTATATTAGCAAATGGCTCATCTAGTAAGAGTAAATCTGGTCGAGAAAGTAAAGATCTTGCTAATGAAACTCTTTGTGCTTCACCAGAACTAATTTGGTGAGGATATTTTTCTTGAACACCGTCTAAGTGAAGAATTTTAATTAAATCTTTATCTGAATAATTAAATTTAGAACCATTTTTTCTTTTGGCTCCGATATTTATATTTTCCATTACATTGAAATGAGGAAATAAGGAATTATCTTGAAAACACATAGCAATATTTCTTTTTTCAGGTTCTAGGTTAAAATTTTCAGAAGATATTGTTTTTCCTTTTAAATTAATCTGCCCAGATTTTAATTCCTGTAAGCCTGCAATTGTTCTTAAAATAGTTGTCTTTCCAACTCCAGATGGGCCTAACAAACACACAATCTCCCCTTTTTCTTTTATTGTTAGTGACACATTATTAATTTTGTTTTTTTCACTCGCAACAAATGTGGCATTTTTAATTTCAAGAAAATTTGGGTTCATTTAGAGGTAATATAACTTTATTTTTCAGAAAGTATATATTTAGAGATAAATAATATAAATATACTGGCCCATATAATAAGGCATAAAGATGGAAAGGCAGCTGCCTCAAGCAAATCTTGTGCGGCGTACGAATAAGCTTTAGTTGCAAAAGTCTCAAAATTAAAAGGTCTCAATATTAAAGTGATCGGAAGTTCTTTAATAATTTCTAAAGCTATTAAAACGCCAACAAGCAATATATTAGTCTTTAAATAAGGTAAGTGAATAGTTGAGAATGTTTTAAGTTTAGAATATCCAAGAAGGTATGCATTTTCATCAATAGAGTTATTTATTTTAGAGTAACCAGACTTAATTCCATTGTAAGAAAGTGAGAAAAATCTTACAAAATACGCAATCACAAGACCAACTACAGATCCAATAAATACATTCTTAAAACTATTAAATCCAAAAATTGAACTTAAAAAATCACTAAACCACGAAATAAATGTTATAAATGCAACTGCTAAAATTATTCCTGGTAACGCATAACCAGATACTGAGAAAGTTGATAAATAACTAATTAGTTTATTTTTAGATACTCTATTTCCATAATTAGTCATAAAAGAAAATATGATCAAGAATAAACTAGATAAAAATACTAATAGCAATGTATTCATATTTAGTGACCAAAAATTGATATCCTGAAAATATTTTGGAAATTTTATCGTCCAATAAGTCATTTGAGAAACTGGAAAAACAAAACTACAGAAAAATAAAATTGAACAAAAACAGGTCGCAAGAATAGATTTACCTCCGACTAACTGGATTTTTGGAATAGGTTTGTTTCCTTTTGAATTTTGATGATATTTTGCTCCTTTTCTTGAAAGATTTTCAAGAATAAATAGTAGAAGGATAAAAAATAATAAAACAAATGATAATTGATTTGCAGTTGTTAAATCATCAAAAGAAATCCAGGCATTGTAAATAGCTGTGGTTAGTGTTGAAATACTAAAAAAATCTACTGTTCCAAAATCTGACAGGGTTTCCATCGCAACAAGCGATAACCCCACTACTATTGCGGGTCTTGCTGATGGTAAAATAATTTTAAAAAAACTTTCATATGATGATAAACCTAAATTTTTTCCAACTTCTATAAGATTGTGAGATTGAAATACAAAAGAAGCTCTTGTTAAAACATAAACGTAACCAAATAAAGAGAAAGAAATCGAAAACATGGATCCAATTAAGCCATCAAATTTTGGTATATTTTTATTATAATCTCCTTCGCCAAATAAATAAGTTAAAATACTAAATGCTGTCCCATAATTTTCAAAAAAAGCAACTAAAGAATAAGCATAAATGTAAGCTGGAACAGCAAAAGACAATATCAACGCCCATTTAAAAAAGTTAACACCAGGAAATTTATAGAAAGATACAAAATAAGCTGAGGTTACACCAAATATAAAAGTTAGTGACAATACACCTAATAAAATTAAAAATGAATTACTTAAATACTTTAAAAGAAAGGTGTCTTTTAAAAGATCTAAATAGTTTCCTGTTGTATCAAAAAAACTTAAAAAAACTGTGAATATAGGTATAGCAACCAGTAAAGGTACTAAAAAAGCAAAAATAACCCAAAAATTTATCCTCTTTATCAATTCTCCTCCTAAATTTAGTCCCCGGAGGAGTCCAGGGACTAAATTGTTCTATTATAGAATTACCAGCCAGCTTCGTTCATTACTTTCAAAGCTTTAGCTTGGAGTTTTCCATAATTAGAAACTTTTGTTTTTAGATCTTGTTTAAAATCTAAACCAAATTGTGCAATTAATTTATTTGCCTCAACACCAGGTATCATTGGATACTCAAAAGTATTGTTAACAATATGCTGTTGAGCTTCAGGGGTTAGAAGAAACTCTAACAATTTAACTGCATTAGCTTTATTTGGTGCGTGTTTTAATATACCACCGCCACTAATGTTCATATGTGTGCCTCTTCCGTCCTGATTTGGGAAGAAAGGCATTACTTTTTTAGCTGCCGCTTGTTGTTCGGCACCTTTTTTTCCAGATAACATTAAAGCTAAGTAATATGTATTTGCTACAGCCCAATCTGCTTCTCCAGCAGCTACTGCTAATATCTGTGCTCTGTCGTTACCAGTTGGTTTTCTAGCAAAGTTATTTACCATTCCTTTAGCCCATGCTGCAGTTTTTTTCTCACCATTATTTTTAATAAGTGATGCAACTAAAGACTGATTATAAATGTTGCTTGATTTTCTTATTACTACTCTACCTTTGTATTTAGGATCAGCTAAATCTTCATAACTCATATTCCATGAAGGGTTAACTGTTTTTGGATTGTAATAAATTATTCTTGCTCTTTTTGCTATTCCAACCCAATAAGGTGATCTAAAATTAGCAGGTACAACTTTTTTTAACGCTGCAGAACTTGCTCCCTTTTGAAACATTCCTTCAGCTTGAAAAGCTCCTAATCTTCCAGCATCTGCAGTTATATATATATCTGCTTTACTGTCCTTCCCTTCTTCTTTAATTCTTTTTTGTAAAGCTTTATCTTTTCCAGACACAACATTAACTTTTATTCCAGTTTTTGCCGTGAATTTTTCATAAAGCTGAACATCAGAATCATAATGTCTCGCACTGAAGACGTTTACTTCATTTGCGAAAACTGAGTTTGCAACTAGTAAAGTTGAAAACAAACCAACAATACCTAGTCCAATTACTCTAATTAATTTATTCATAGTTTTCTCCATTTGAGAATGGTTATCACATAAGTGATAATGATTATCAATGGCAAAAACGTCGCATACCTTACTATTTTAGTAGGAATAGAGAATAATATTTTTGTTTATCTAACCAAACTCGCTTAGTAGTCCAACCAGTATTTGAAGCCAGTTTTGTGAAAGATTGAATAGTAAATTTGTTTGAAATTTCGACTAAAATTCTCTCACTCTTTTTTAAAAAAAATTTCTTATTACCGATTTTAAAATTTTGATTAATTTTACTTACTAAAAAACCGTGAATACATCTTAATTTAGTATTGTAATACCCATGATAATAAAAATTATTAATATTCAGATTAGTTTTTTGTGTTCTATTTATAATATTAATTAAATTTAAACTAAATTTAGCCGTATACCCTTTTTTATCATTGTATGCTTTATCAAGAATTTGTTTATTTTTAATAAGATCAACTCCAATGAACAAATAGTTGTTTTTATTTATACTTTTTCTTAACTTTCTTAAAAATTTAACTTCCTCTTTATTATGAAAATTGCCGATAGAAGAACCTAGAAAAAAATAGACTTTAGTTGTTTCTTTCAGATTGGGTATTTTAAAATGCTTAGAATAATCAATTTTTTTAGGTTTTATTTTAATTTTTGGATATTGCTTTTTAAGTTTTTTTACTGACTTTTTTACATAATCTAGGGATATATCGAGTGGAACATAATATTTGACATCTTTATTAATTAGTAATTTTATCTTATCTATAGCTCCACTTCCCAATTCTACATATGATAGCTTACTATTAAATAGTTTCGGTATTTCTTTAGAGATTTTTTTTAAAATCTCCTTTTCTTTTCTTGTGGGATAATATTCTTTTTGTTTTGTTATCTTTTCAAAAAATTTGCTTCCCTTTAAATCATAGTGATATTTAGACGGAATAGACTTATTTTTTTTGGAAAGCCCAATTATGAGGTCTTTTTTAAATGTCATTGTTATATTAGTGTTTTTGTTAACAGATATAACTGCAAATGTACAATTGACATATCTTCTTTAAACATTAAAGATCTCATATGCTATTAACAAATATTTTACTTTTTTTTATTCTTGTAACTTTACTCACGTATACTTTTATGCCTTGGACATATAAAAAAGGTAAATTCACCAAACCCTCACTTAAAGTTATGACGTATTGGTGGTTAATATTTTTTGTCTTAACTGCCATAGTGATTTTTGTTATTGGATCAATAATATTTACCTAGTTTTAATATTGTCCTGAGGTACTATTTTTTGAGTAATTCGATCTAATACGATAGCTAATATTACAATTCCAGTGCCACCAATTACTGCCGCACCAATATCTAATCTTCCAAGTGCAACATAAACAGTTAAACCGAGGCCACCGGCACCAATTAATGCCGCTATCACAACCATTGATAAAGCTAACATTAAAGTTTGGTTTACTCCTGCCATAATTGTTTTTAATGCAAGTGGTAATTCAATTCTGTGTAAAATCTTAAATTTTGATAATCCTAAACTGGCACCAGCCTCTTTGAATCCTTTACCCACTTGTCTAATTCCAAGATTTGTAAGTCTGATTACCGGTGGTAATGCAAAAATAATTGTTGCTACTACTCCAGGTGTTAAACCAACACCAAATAGCATTACAACGGGTATAAGGTAAACAAAACTGGGTATGGTTTGCATTATATCTAGTATTGGTCTTAAAATTATTTCAAAAATTCTACTTCTTGATGCTGCAATACCTAACGGTATTCCAATAATCATACAAAAGATAACCGCGGTAAAAATCATAGCAAGAGTTGTCATGGTTTCTTTCCATAGATCAACTAAATCAATAGCGATTAAGCTTACGGCTGCAAAAAAAGCAAATTTTACCCCGTTTGTTTTCCATGCAAAAAAAATAAATATTAAAACGACAATTGGAAATGGTATCCAATTAAATAGAGTATCTAATCCTTCGAGAGTAGCATCAATGGGTGCGGCTAACTTCTTAAAGAGCGGCCGTTGTGTAAACAGCCACTCTTTAATATTTCTTTCAATCCATTCTGCTATTGGAATGTAGATTTCGTAGTCAGAAGGTGCAAGTTTTAAGTTCACTGAACTTATGATTGCAACCTATTTAATCCAACTATTGAAAGTACTTTGGTTAGCTTTAATCCACTCAGCAGCATGCTTTTTAATTGCTCTTTCGCTTTTCTCGCCCGCATTCATTTTCATGTTTTGAGCAGCAATATCAGCTAGAGGAATTGATGCTTTTTTAAGCATCTTCTCTATATCTTTATTTGCTTTTAAGAAATCTGCGTTAGCAGCTGGTCTGATGTCATCAGCACCAAAACCCATATTAATTTTAGATTTTGTTGCATTATCTACGCTAACTTTTTTAGTACCGCTGTAAGGAACTTCTATCCAAACAACGTCCTGTCCAAGTTTTAAAGCACCAACAGTCCAATTCGGAGTCCATGTATAAAATAATACTGGTTTTCCGTTTTTGTATTTAGCAACTACATCAGCCATTGAAGCAGAGTAGTCAGCCTTAACTGGATTAATAAAATCACCTAAGCCTAGTTCAGCAAAATGTTTTGTAATTTGCTTTTCGCAACCCCAACCTGGAGGGCAAGCAACCATGTCTGCTTTACCATCGCCATTAGAGTCCCATGCTTTAGCGTTTGCTTTAATATCCATTACGCTTTTGATTCCATACTTGTCAGCTGATTTTTTATCAACTAGATAGCCTTGCAATCCGCCTTTTTTCATCACGTAACCAACGGTTTTAACTTTTCCTTTGGCTTCTTTGATGTAACCATCGTGAGTTCCAAACCATCCATTAACCCATAGGTCTAGATCTCCCGCAGCTGCAGCTACGTAAAATACTGAAGGTTTGATAGCTTTAGGTTCAGTTACTGTGTGTCCCATTGCTTCCAAAGCTTGTTTGTATATTTCAGCTTGGAAATAACCAGTATCCCAATTTGCTTTTGCCATTTTAACTTCCGCAGCATTAGCAGCGTTTGTGATAGTGATTGAAGTAAACAGAGCAACTATTAACTTAAATAGTCTCATTTTTCCCCCTTAATTATTAATTAATAATTGCAAAAAACTAGCATGTATAAAAAGTTAATGTAACCGGAACACAACTAAAAAGTGAATCTTATATGTAAGTAAAATAAGGGTTTTTGAGGGAAATTATTGTTTTAATTTACAATCTCTACATAAACCAAAAAATTCCAAATTATATTTCTTATATTTCATTCCAGAATTATCTTCGAAATTACTCAAATATTTTGAAAGTTTAGTATTTTTAATTTCTTTAACATGCTCACAATTATTGCAAATTGAAAATGCTGTTGCTTTTGAAATTTCACAATCAGAATTTTTACAAGCAATAAAAGCGTTCTTGCTTTCAATTTTGTGTATTTTTCCAATTTCAATAAGCTTTTCTAGAGCTCTATAAACTTGCAAAGGTGCTTTAATGCCTTTTTTCTGAACATTGTAAAGTATTGAGTAGGCTTTAAGTGGTCCTTTTGCTTTTTCAATTATACTAAGAACTATTTGTTGATTTTTTGAAAGGTATTCATGTTTTTGAGGCATTTTTTATTTTATCACTTTCATATTAATGTTTCAATTCAGAATTTTTTTTAAATTTAATCAAAGATAATATAAATAAAAATAATGCTGCAGTAATAATTGATGGACCTGAAGCTGTATTAAACTCTAAAGAAGAAAATAATCCAATCAACACAGATAATAATCCACCTATTATTGAAATAATAACCATTTGCCTAGGGTTATTGGAAAGATTCCTTGCCATAGCTGCTGGCATAATAAACATTCCGGTTATAAGTAGTAAACCAACCATTTTTATTGAGATTGCAATAATAGCAGCTAACAAAACTGTAAAAATAGCATTTGCTTTTTCTGGACTCATACCTTCAGCCTCAGCAAGATCGTAATTAACTGTTGAGGCAAAAAGAGGTTTCCATATTTTATTTAATACAAATAAAATTAAAGCCCCGCCTACCCAAATAGTTATAAGATCTGATGTACTTACTGCAAGAATATCCCCAAAAAGAAAACCCATTATATCAAAACGAATAAAAGATAAAAAACCTATGACAACCAAACCGACTGCTAAAGATGAGTGAGCTAGAAGTCCCAAGAGAGCGTCTCCAGGTAGTTTTGTATTTTTTTGAAGTTTTAATAAAATAAGGGCAATTATAGAAGAAATTATAAAGACGGAAAGTGCTATACTTATTTCAAAAGTAAAGGCTAATGTAACACCTAAAAGAGCCGAATGAGCTAATGTATCTCCAAAAAAAGCTAGTCTTCTCCAAATTATAAAACAACCAAGTGGTCCTGTTACTAAGGCTATTCCGATACCTGCAATCAATGCTCTTATAAAAAAATCATCAAACATTTATTTATTTTTTACCGTTCCATCTGGTGAATGTGTGTGGTCGTGTCTATGTTCATAAACAGATAAAATAGTAGATGCACGATCACCAAATAATTTTTGATATTCCTGATTGTTTGCTACTGCTGTGGGCGAACCTGAACAACATACATGACCATTCAAACAAACGACATAATCGGTGGCGGTCATAACAACATGTAGATCATGTGATATTAATAGTATTCCACAATTTAATTTCTCAGAGATTGTTTTAATTAATTCATACAATGCTATCTCTCCCTTAAAATCTACGCCCTGTACTGGTTCATCTAAAACTAAAAGATCTGGTTTTTTTGATATTGCCCTTGCAATTAATACTCTTTGAAATTCGCCACCAGATAAGTTTCTTAAATCGTTTTTTATTAAATGTTTTACACCTGTCAAACTTAAGGCATTTTCAATTTCGCTATTTTCAAGATTGTGTGTTAGCTGCATAAAATCTGTAACTCTAATTGGTAATGTCCAATCAATAGAAATTTTTTGTGGTACGTACCCAATTTTATCTGTAAATTTTGTAACGTATCCCTTAATGTTTTTGTGAATACCTAAAGCAATTTTTGCAGTTGTTGTTTTACCTGATCCGTTTGGTCCAATTAAAGTAACTATTTTCCCTTTTTCAATTTGTAAAGAGACATCTTTTACTAGCCATTTATTATTTTGAATTACACCAACTTTTTCTAATTTTACTAGAATATTTTTTTTTAAGTTTTCCATTTATAATGTTGACTTACAATATTTGTTATATTATTACACTGTTATATTATAACATTATGATCAACAAATTCTCAACATTCATTATATCTCTTTTTACCGCGGTGCTATTTACTTTTTCAAATCTTAGTGCTGATATAAAAGTAGTTGCTTCAATTAAACCAATCCATTCACTTGTGAGCTATGTAATGGATGGCATTGGAAAACCATCGTTAATAGTAGACGGATCTAATTCCCCTCATAATTTTAATATGAAACCTAGTAATGCAAAGGATATTGAGAATGCTGATATAATTTTTTGGGTTGGGGAAGATATTGAGAGTTTTCTTGAGAAACCACTTAAATCAATCAGTAAAAAAGCAAAAATAATTGAGATGATGGATATTAAGGGAATAAACAAACTTAAATTTAGAGAAAGAAATATTTTTGAAGATCATAAAGGACACGATCACGGACATAAGAAAAAAGATAAACATGATGATCATGGACATAAAAAGAAAAAAAGTCACGATCATGGTCATGGGCATAAGAAAGAAGTTAAACATGATGATCATGGACATGGTCATGGAGAGTTTGATCCCCATATCTGGTTGAACCCGCATAATGCTGAAGTTATGGTCGAGGAAATTGCAAAACAATTAATTGCTATCGACCCGCAGAATAGCGCTACATATAAAAAAAATTCTGAAAGGGCTGTTAAAGATATTGAAAAATTAATTAATACAACAAAGAAAGAACTGAAAAAAAATATTAGCTTTATAGTTTTTCATGATGCTTATCAGTATTTTGAAAAAGAATTTAATGTAAGCGCTTTAGGAGCTCTAACATTAAATACTGATGTTGCACCAGGAGCAAAACAAATATCAGAGATAAGAGAGATAATTGAACACGATAATGTAAAATGTTTATTTTCTGAGCCTCAATTTAATCCTGACATTATAAAATCAATTGCGAAAGGTACAAAAGTAAAAGTTGGAGTTTTGGATCCTCTTGGAGCAAATTTAGATAATGGTAAAGATCTTTATTTTAATTTAATAAAAGATATATCCTCATCCCTAAAAAAGTGTATTTAAATTAAAATATTTATTAACTTTTTTTAATTCTTATTTTTTCTTTATCAAAAAAATAAACGTTGTCTTTTGAAAAAGAAATTTGTGAAATATTATTTTCGATATTTTTTGAAGTTTTAATTCTAAATTCACTTCCATCTATTGAGGTATAAATAATCTTTTCAAAACCAAGATTTTCAATTAGATCGGCTTTTATTTTTACTTTTATTTCTTCTGAATTGTCAGCTATTATATGTTCAGGTCTTATTCCAAGATATATATCATCAACAAATTTGTAGCCATTAAACTGTGTGTCATTATTAAAAATATTTATTGTATTACCATTTTTAATTTTTTCTTTAGGAATTTTTAAAATATTCATTTTAGGTGAACCTATAAATTCAGCTACAAAAATATTGTTAGGGTTATTATAAATTTCATCTGGTGTTCCATACTGTTCCATAATACCTTTATTTAAAATAACTATTTTATCGGCTAAAGTCATAGCTTCTACCTGGTCATGAGTTACGTAAATCATATTTGTGTTTAACTTTTTATGTAGTTTTGAAATTTCCACACGCATTTCAGATCTTAAAGCTGCATCTAGGTTTGATAAAGGTTCATCAAACAGGAAAAGTTTTGGGTTTCTTGTAATTGCTCTACCAATTGCTACCCTTTGTCTTTGACCTCCAGATAACTGTCTTGGCTTCCTATCGAGAAGATCCTCTATCTGCAAAGTTTTTGCTGCAGCTAAAACCTTTTTATCTATCTCTTTTTTATCTAATTTTTCTGTTTTTAAACCGAAAGACATGTTCTCATAAACATTCATATGCGGATAGAGAGCGTAGGATTGAAAAACCATTGCGATTTCTCTTTTAGAAGGAATTAAATTATTTATTAACTTTTCATCTAAAAATATTTCTCCAACATCAACCGACTCTAGTCCTGAGATCATTCTCAAGAGTGTGGATTTTCCACATCCAGAAGGTCCAACCAAAACTATAAATTCACCATGTTCGATTTTAATATCAAATTTATTAATAACTTTGTTTGTTCCAAAACTTTTTTCTATACCCTTTAATTCAACTGTACTCATAAAAATGCAACTTCAAGTTTAAATAAGAATTATTTTTTAAGTATTTTAAAGTAATGCAAAAATTAGGATGCTTCTATAACTTTTTTGAGGGGTTCCATATCTTGTTCAGTTTGATAGGTTTTCGAGAAAATTAATAATTCTATAGGGGGAATAATGAGAAAAATATTAATTTATTTATTTGCTTTTGCATTTTTGGCTAACTCTAGTTATGCCGGAATTACATTTTGGACGACTGAAGTACAGCCGGCTAGAATGGAAAAACAAAAAGCAATGGCTAAAGCTTTTGAAGCCAAGTCAGGTATTAGCGTAGAAGTAATTCCTGTTGAAGAAAAAGATCTTGGAAAAAGAGCTACAGCTGCAGCAGCTGCAGGTGATCTACCTGATGTGATCTATCATACACTTCAGTACGTATTACCGTGGGCAGAAGCTGGGATATTAGATGTTAATGCTAACAACGCAGTTGTTAAATCTTTGGGCAAAGATACTTTTGCTCCAGGTGCACTTAACATGGCAAAAAAAGGTGGAAAAATAGCTGCTGTACCAGTTGATGGCTGGACACAGATGGTTGTTTACAGAAAAGATTTATTCAAAGAATTTAATCTTCAACCACCAACAAATTATGAAAACATTTCTAAAGCTGTAAAAGCTTTATCAAATGCGGACAGATTTGGATTTGTTGCTGCCACAAAAACAGATGAAAACTTTATGAGCCAAGTACTCGAACATGTACTTTTAGCAAATGGAGTTAATTTTGTTAAAAAAGGTGGAACAAAGAAACAAGGTAAAGAACTTAAAAATGCTCTAGTGTTTTACAAGGAACTTGCTAAGGCAAGCCCTCCAGGAGAATTATTCTGGAAACAATCTAGAGAGCTTTACTTCGCTGGTAAAACACCAATGATTATTTGGTCACCATTTATTATGGACGAATTAGCAGGATTAAGAGACTCTGCTCCTCCAACAATAAACAGTGATCCAACATCGCCGGAACTTGCATCAAAAACTGGTTTCATCACGAACTTTAGTGGTCCAGATAATAAAAAAGGTGCTGCTTGGGCTGATGTTAGATACTTTGGTATTACTGCTGATGCTGATACTGATGAAGCTAAAAAATTCATCGAATACTCAATGGATGAAGGTTACACAGCTACATTATCTATCGCGCCAGAAGGTAAATTTCCTGTAAGAAGAGGAAATGCTAGTGATCCAGCTGCGTTTACAAAAGCTTGGAGTAAGCTTCCAGTTGGTGTTGATAGAAAGAAACCTTTAACAGAACTTTATTCTGGTGATGTTATTAATAACATTGTAGCAGGTTTAGATACTGCTAACAGATGGGGTGTTAAAGAAGGTGAACTTTCTAGAGCATCTAAAATCATCAATGCACAATTCTTAAATAGAATCACAAGAGAATTTATTGATGATCAAATTACAGCAGATGAAGCAGTTGATAAAATCAACGCTGAATTAGCTAAATTTTAGTAAAAATATTTTTAAAAAGCGGGTAATATAATATTATCCGCTTTTTATATGACAGACACTTTATCAAAAATAGAAAAAAGAACTGCTTACACCCTCCTATTACCAGCGGTGTTTTTAGTCTTCGCCATAGTTTTATTTCCAATATTTGCAAATATTTGGATAAGTTTTAAGGAAGTACAATTAAAAGATATTAGAATTCCTGAGCCAAGAGCAAAAAAAATTGTAAAAATTATACCTGAAGACAAAACAAAATTAAAAATAGTTTATAGATTAAGAAATAGTTCGTTAATTCAAGATATTAATAATATTAAATTTTCAGATACACTTCCAAACAATATAGAACCTGTAGATCTCGACTCAAGATGTAAGTTTAAATCAAAAAAAATTATATGTAATTTTGGTAATTGGGAAGCTGGATATAAAGAAAATTTTGAAATTTTAATTCAAAATACTAATAATAGGGAAATAGATAAAAGAGCTATTAAAGATCAAAAACCAAAGCTATCTGGTGATGCTGATAATATTTTATTAACGACAAAGTTTACATTAAAAAACTTTAAAAATGTTTTTAATGAAAATGAGTTTTTAGATTTATTGCTTACTACTTTTTACTTCACATTTTTTGGAACTGTTGGTGCTATTATTTTTGGAATGTTTGCTGCTCAATTAGTAAATCAAAAGTTTTATGGTAGGACTTTTATGAGAAGTATTTTACTTTTTCCATATGTGGGTCCAGTAGTTGCATTAGCTTACACTTGGACATTAATGCTTGATCCAAACAGTGGAACTTTAAATGCTCTACTGGTTAACTTCGGTATTATTGATAAACCAATTAATCTATTAGGTCAGAAATATTTAATATTAAGTCTTTTTGGTTTTGAAATTAAATTAAGATTAGCATTAACAACTGTAATTATGTTTGAAATTTGGAGATACTTTCCCCTAGCCTTCTTGTTTATTTTAGCTAGGCTGCAAGCTGTTCCTAAAGATTTGTATGAAGCTGCGGAAGTTGATGGTGCTGGGCCATTTAGAAAATTTATAAATATTACTCTTCCACAGATAACAGCAATTTTATCTATTCTGTTTATGATAAGGTTTATTTGGAATTTTAATAAGTTTGAAGATATTTTTCTTTTGACTGGTGGAGCATCAGGAACAAGAACATTGCCAATTAATGTATATCAACAAGGTTTTGCTGTTTCAAACATAGGAATGGGATCTGCTGTTTCTATAGTTATAGTTATGTTGCTGATAATTTTTATGATTATTTACTTTAAACTAATTGGAAAGAGAGCAAATGAAATATAAACCGTTATTCATTTATTTATTTATTTCATCATTCTTTTTAACTTTGGTCAATTCGATCTGGAAAATTATGGCAACTCTACAAGGACTGAAACTTACAGAGATAAACCTTAATATTAATTTTCTCCTAGCTCTATTCTTAAGTCTGGCGTTTATATTAATAGGCAAAAGGTTTAATCATTTAATTAAAATTGTAATTCTTTCTTTAATATTCACTTTTTTTTATATTTTGATAAATGAAGGTGCTCCAATTTGGTATAATGCTGGCATTCTTTTAATATGCTTATTTTTTACAAATAGACTTAAAAATTATGATTTAAATTTTCTAAGAGAAGATTTTATCTCTGAAAAGATTGTTTTTGATTTTTTATCACTTTTTGCAATTGTATTTTTTGCTTTTGTAATTTTATTTCCCTTTTATTTAATGTTCGTAACGAGCTTCAAAACTCAAGCCGCTCTTTTGTTTAATCCTTTAGATTTAAGTATTAGTTTAACAAATAATCTAACAGAAACATTTAAATCTTATTTTGTTATTTTTAATACTTATGACTTTGGAAGATATATTTATACAAGCTCTATTGTTTCAATAGGAACTGTAATTATTACTCTGATCTTTGCGATACCAGCGGCGTATGCTGTTGCTAGGTTGAACTTTTTTGGCAAAACTTTTTTATCTACTTCAATATTAATTATATATATGTTCCCAGCTATAGTTTTGGTTATACCTCTTTATACTGTTTTTAGTCAGTTAGGTTTAAGAAATTCAATTGAAGGTCTTCTAATTGTTTACACAGCAACAACTCTACCTGTCGCAATTTATATGTTACAAGGTTACTTTAAAAGTATTCCTAAAGAAATTGAAGATGCCGGTTTAATGGATGGACAAAATTGGTTTGGAATAATAATTAAAATTATTATCCCTTTAAGTTTGCCGGCAATAGCATCTGTTGCCTTGTATGTTTTTATGATTGCATGGAATGAATTTTTATTTTCTTTAATGTTTTTGGACAATCCTAAAACATTTACATTATCCAGGGCTATTAATCATTTAACTGGTGATGCTGAAACACCTAGACAATACCTGATGGCAGGATCTGTTGTTGTAACTTTGCCTATTCTTTTAATTTTTGTTTACTTTGAAAAATATCTTGTCAGTGGATTAACTGCGGGAAGTGTAAAGGGTTAATGAAAATTTCGATAAATAAAGCAAAAAAAACTTTACTTGGTAACAGAAGAAAAGGATACACCTTGCCAACCAATAATAAACTTTACCCTGCTCAGTGGAATTGGGACTCAGGCTTTATTGCTCTAGGATATTCTTACTTTAATTTAAACTTTGCATTAAAAGAAATAAATACATTATTAGATGGACAATGGAAGGATGGAATGGTTCCACACATTTTATTTCATAATACAAGAACAAACTATTATCCAAATTATACTGCATGGAATTGTGGTAATAAAATCCACTCATCTGGAATAACTCAACCACCAATATTAGCAACAATTTTAAAAGAAATTTTAAATAAAAATAGTATTAACAAAACCCAACTTTTAAATATAAAAAAAATAATTTTAAAAATTAAAAAATTTCATGAATGGTTAATTCAATTTAGAGATCCAAAAAAAAGTGGTTTGGTATCAATTTTGCATCCTTGGGAAAGTGGATATGATAATTCCCCTTTGTGGGATGAGCCTATGAATAAAGTAAAAATTGAAAAAAATATAAAATATAAAAGAGCTGATAATAAAGTTGTAAATCCAGATTATAGACCGCACGATATTGATTACGATAGATATGTCACAATAAAAAATCATTTAAGAAAAATTAAATATGATCCAAAAAAAGTTTATAAATCCTCCTTTTTTAATGTCGTAGATGTTGGTTTTAATTCAATATTTTTAAAAGCAAACAAAGACCTAGTTACATTATTAGATGCCTTTGGTTTAAACAAAAATAAAATAGACGGTTATATCAAAATGACAGAAAAAAATTTCCTTAAATTATATGATAAAAAAAAAGGAACTTTTTTTTCAAAAGATCTAAAAAATAATAAAAAGATCTACATGCCATCAATAACCAATTATTTTGTATTATTTGCTGATTTGAACAATAATAAAATTAATAATAAACTAATTGAAAATCTTAAAAAACATAACCCTAAAGAAAAATATTTTTTTTCATCAATTAAACCAAATCATAAAAGTTTTGAGGAGAAAAGATACTGGAGAGGCCCTGTCTGGATTAATTGTAACTGGTTTATTTACAAAGGATTAAAAAATAAAGATAAGTTTTTTTCTGATAAAATTAAAAATAAAACTATTGAAATGTTAGAAAAAAAAGGTTTTTTTGAATATTACAGTTGTAAGAATGGTAAACCAATGGGTGCAAAGAATTTTTCTTGGTCTGCCGCTTTGTATTTAGATTTAAAGTTTAATTAATTTTTCTTACGATAAAAACGTAAATTATTGAAGTTATGAACATTACTATCGCGTAAGTAGCCGTAGGTATGAGATAGGTTATTTCAGTAAAGAGTTGACTTGCTACAAATACAGCTAAAGTTCCGTTTTGAAGTCCACACTCAAGAGAAATAGATTTTCTTTGTGAAACACCGCTGGCAAGAAATTTTGCAACATAGTAACCGATAAACATCATGACAATATTTAAAACTAAAGTAATTAATCCAGCTTGTTTAATATAACCCATTATATTCTCCCACTCTTCAACCCATATAGCAGCAAAAACAACTACAAATAAAAAAACTGAAACTCTTTCAATCAATTGAGATTTAGATATAACAAAGTTTGTTGCGAATTTTCTTATTAACATTCCAATAATTACTGGAAGAGTTACAACCAAAAACATTTTCATTGATATTCCTATCATTGAAATTTCTTTTGAAATTTCCGCAACTTCTAATAATTCTGCAGATTTAAATACAATAAATGGAACCGAAATAATGCTGATTAAACTTATAATTGCTGTTAATGAAATTGAAAGAGCCACATCTCCATTAGCAAATTTTGTAAGTACATTAGATGTTACACCACCAGGTGCAGCGGCAATAATCATTACGCCAAGAGCAATCTCTAAAGGTAAATTAAAAATTTTAAGTAACAGAAAAGCAATAATTGGAAGTAGTATTAACTGACAAACTAATCCAACTAAAAAATCTTTTGGCTGTTTTGCTACTCTTATAAAATCTTGACCGGTTAAACCCAATCCAAGAGCCAACATTATTAGTGCAAGCGCGATAGGCGCAATTTTTGTTACTACTTCCATTTATTAAATAAGTTTTGATATTTGTATTGATGTATCACACATACGATTTGAAAAACCCCATTCATTATCATACCAAGATAGTACTCTACTAAATTTATTTTTTACAACTTGAGTTTGGGTAACGTCAAATATTGAACTGTGTGAATCATGATTAAAATCTTTTGAAACTAGTGGCTGTTTATTAATTCCAAGAATACCTTTTAACTCACCATCAGCAGCTTTTGTCATGGCATCATTTATACTATCGGCGGTAACATCTTTTTTTGTAACTAATGTAAAATCGATTAAAGAGACATTTGGTGTTGGAACTCTTATGGCCGTACCATCAAGTTTTCCTTTTAGACTTGGTAAAACTAAACTCATTGCTTTAGCAGCTCCTGTTGAGGTAGGTATCATTGCTCCCTCAGTAGATCTTGCTCTTCTTAAATCTTTATGAAGAGTATCTAATAATTTTTGGTCTCCTGTGTAACTATGAATAGTGGTCATATATCCATACTCAATACCAAAACTATTCTCCAAAACCATTGCAACAGGAGCTAAGCAATTTGTTGTGCAAGATCCGTTGGAAATAACATTGTGGTCTTTTTTTAAATCTTTACTATTTACTCCTTGCACAATTGTAAAATCTACATCTTTTCCTGGAGCTGATATAATAACTTTTTTTGCTCCGGCTTTTAAATGTTTGCCCGCAGTTTCTTTATTCAAAAATAAGCCTGTACATTCTAAAACAATATCAGCACCAACTTTACTCCAAGGTAAATTTGCTGGATCCCTTTCAGCAAAAACTTTTATATTTTGATTTAAAATTTTAAAACCATCTTTTGATGTACTTACATCATGTGGTAGAGTTCCGTGCGTACTATCGTATTTTATTAAATGGGCATTGGTATCTATGGAACCAAGATCATTAATACCAACAACTTGAATTTTATCTTTGTAATTCTCTAATAAAGCCCTGAGAATTAGCCTTCCTATTCTTCCAAAACCGTTAATTCCAATTTTTACCATTTATAGTTTCACTTTATATTCTTTAATCCGCTTTAATGATTTCATCAACAATTATTTTAATAATTAGAATGTAAATAAGCTTGTTATAAAAAGTTAATAACAAATTTTTTATCCTTACAAATAGACTCTACAAGTGAATACATAATAGGAAAATCTTTTTTAGATAGGTCTTTTAAAATCTTTGGTCCTATTTGAAATGCTAATTCAGCACCCTCAACTGTATCGTTTGGCATAAACTTTTTCTTTGCCTCAGAATATGAATGGCCCTCACCTAAGTGTTGTCCCATTTTACGGTTTCTTCCGCCGGCAATACTAACGTATAAATCCCCTAAGCCAGCTAATCCATAAACCGTTTGTTCTGAACCACCAAATAGCTTAATAAATTTTCCCATCTCGATCACAGATTTTTGCATCAATATAGCTGCTGTGTTTAGATCTTTTGCTGAACCAATGACCATTGAATAAAAATTTTTTATTGCAGCACACATTTCAACTCCAACAATATCGTCAGAATAATCCATAAAATAATAACTGGTTTTCACTAGCTTGCCTACGGCCTCAGCTGAAGAAATATTTTTATTTGTAAAAACTACTCCAGTTTTGTTTCTTTTAGATAAATCTTTAGCTAAACAAGGTCCTGCTACAGCTGAGACATTCGAGTTTTTAAATAAATTTGTTAATATTTCTAATTTGTCGTTTTTAATTGATAAACCTTTAGTAAGTAAAAGTAACGGGGTTTTTGAATTTGAGGAATTAAGTTCACTTGAAATCCAATTTATCCCCTTTGAATTTACACCTAAAACAACGACATCATATTTTTTATTAATTTCCTCACTAAGGCTTTTAGAATTTAAAAATACAATTTTATCTGAAAGTTTACAATTAAGATTTTTGTGAAAGTTGTCCTTATTTAAATTATCAATTTGATCGTTTTCTAATGGTGATCCTATAAGTGTGACGTCATGTTTATTATCAATGCATGGAAAAGTAAAAGCTGATCCCATTGCACCTGCTCCAATTATTAATATTTTACTCATAATTAATTTTTAATAAAAACTTTTTGTATTAATATAAAAATAGAAATTAATTCTACTTTAGCAACCACCATAAACAAAATAATTGATATTTTTGAAAATGATGACAAATTCACAAATTCGATCTTTTCCATACTATAAATATCTGACGAAACTGTGTTTGTTAAGGTTAAAATTGATAATTTGAAGGAATTTTCGAAATCTAAAAAGTCCACTAATAAAATACCACTTAAAAGAAATATGCTTATAAAAAATAAGATAAAGACTATAAAGGATATTTTTATAATTTCATTTGTAATTTTCTTATCAGAAAACATTATTTTGTTATTTAATATTACATTAGGTTGAACAAGCCTGTATATTTCTATTAAAAATCCTTTGACTAAAATATAAATTCTTAAAAATTTAATTCCAGATGTTGAAGATAAAACGCAACCACCAATTATTGTTAAAGTTATGAAGTATAAACCATAGTTATTCGGTATTGACGTTATGCTTATACCAGAATTACTGATACTGCTTAAAACGGTTAATAGTGATTGAAGAATATTAAAATCGCTTAATAAATAAAAAATCATAGTAAATACAAAAATGCTAATTATTATATAAAGATCTTCTTTATGATCTTTTAAATTTTCTCTTTTTAAAAATAAATTATAAAGTAAATAAAAATTCAATATTGATATTATAAATCCTAAAGATAAAGAGACAGACTGATAATTTGTTTTAATAATATTATCCAATGAATCCGTTGGAAGAAAACCGCCAGATGATATAACTGTCATTGTTAAATTTAAACCATCAAATAATCTTATTCCTGATAGTAGAAAGATTACAAAAATTAAAATCGTTAGTGTCAAATAAATAAAAAAAATTCTTGTTGAAACTATTCGTAGATTTGGTGCAAAATTTATTTTATTTTCCTGGTTATAAGTTAAATCTAAAAGTTTAAAATTTAATTGTTTATTTGAAAAAATAAGAACTAAAAATATTAAAAAATAAAGCCCCCCTATCCATTGAGACGATGATCTCCACAGAAGTATAGGATCGTCCAAGAACCTTATATTTTCAAAAATAGTAAATCCAGTGCCTGTTAATCCTGAGATGCTTTCAAAATAAGATTCTAAAAAAGAGACTTTATATTCGCTAAAGTAAAAGGGTATTTGAATAAAAAAACTTATTAAAAAATAAATAAGTAAAATAGTAAATATTTGCTCAAAAATATTGATGTTCTCTTTTTCTTTTTTTCCAAAATTATAAAGGTTAAATCCCACAATTAACGATAAAAATAAAACAGCAATGTATGTTTGTATGTTTAGTAAGTAATCAAAATAAAAAGAATAAAAAATATTTAGTAAAGCCATTATTGAGATTGGAAAACAGCTAAGACCTAAATAGTAAATACAGGGCTTTAATTTCATTATTTTAGGAAGTTATACTAAAAAGATTTTCAACTTGTTTTAATTGATCTCTTTTAGATAAAAGTACAACAATATCATTTTTTTCAAAAACAGATGTTGATTTTGGCATCATAACTTTACTTTTTCTTACTATTGCCCCAACTCTTACTTCTTCTGGTAAATTAGAGTCTTTAATTGATTTTCCAACTAATTCTGATGTTTCTAAAATTTTAGCTTCTAAAAATTCATATTCTCCATCTAATAATGAATAAACTGTATCTATAGTTCCTGTATGAACATGTTTCATAATTGTTGATACAGTTGTCATTCGAGGATCGACTAAATCGTCTATTTTCAATGACTCTTGAAGCAAATTATAATTATGTTTGTTTATTATAGCTATGGTTCTTTTAGAAGGAGTATATTTTTCTGCTAGTACGCATGCCATGATATTATCTTCGTCATCATTAGTTAGTGCAAAAACTGTTTCGACTTCCTCAATATTAGCTTCTTTAAGAATTTTTTCATCTAAGGCATCACCACAGATTACAATTGAAGAAGAAAGTTCACTGGCTAAAAGCTCAGCTCTACTTTTATTTTTTTCAATTATTTTTGTTCTTAAACCATCTGCACCCTCTAGAAGTTTTGCTAAATGCAAACCAATATTTCCACCACCTATTATAAGAATTTTTTGTGCCGATTTTTCTTCGTGTCCAAAAACAGATAAAAGTTTATTAATTTGATCAGTACTTACTACTAAATACACTTTGTCACCAACATTCATTACATCATCTTTTTTTAAAAAAACAAAAGAATCTTTTCTTTGGGCTCCAAAAATATGAGCTTTAAACTCAGGAAATTTTTTTGTTAAATCTTTTAAGGGTAGGTTGATAATTGGACATCCTTTATCGATTGATATCTCCAGCAACTTTACTTTGTCTTTTACAAAAGGAACATTATCTAATGCTCCTGGTGCCTCAAGCTTTCTATATAATGATTTAGCAACTTCACGCTCGGGTGAAATAATCACATCAATTGGAATGTTTGATTTGCTGTATAACTTACTCCACTTTCCATCTAAAAATTCTTGCGATCTAATCCTTGCTATTTTTTTTGAAATATCAAATAAAGAGCTGGCAATTTGACATACGATCATATTGATTTCATCGTTTCTAGTAACTGCAATAATCATGTCTGCATCTTTTGCACCTGCATTTTCCAGAACCGAAGGTAAAGTGGCCTTTCCCACAATGCCTTTTACGTCCTGTGTATCATTAATTTTTTTTATATCCTCTGAGGATTGGTCAATAACAGTTACGGAATGACCTTGTGAGGAAAGTTGTTTACTTATTGAAAAACCGACCATGCCGGCGCCACAGATAATAATATTCATTATTAATTTATACCTTTTATGCCAAGAGATTTGAGTTTTCTATGAAGTGCTGATCTTTCCATGCCAATAAACTCTGCTGTTTTGGAAATGTTACCTTTATTCTTTCTCAATTGATTTAAAAGATAGTTTTTTTCGAAATTCTCTCTTGCTTGCTTAAGTGGATATGACATTGATGTTGTGGTTTCATTCAAATTTTGCGTCGAATTTTTATTCAATATCTCATTTAACAATCTTGTAATATTAGATTTATTTTCATTTTGAGATAATATAGATATTCTTTCAACCAAATTTCTTAATTCTCTAACATTTCCTGGCCAATCATAACTATAAAGTAATTCTTCATCTACATTTAATTTTATCTCAGGAATTCCATTAATTTCAGATATTTTCTTTTGAAAATAATTTATTAAAATTGGTATATCATCTGGCCTTGAACTTAATTTAGGTATCTCAATTGGGACAACATTAATTCTATGATATAAGTCTTCCCTAAAATTTCCTATTGTAACTTCGCTTTTAAGATCTTTTGAAGTTGAGGAAATAATACGAATATTGACGTTTATATCTTTGGTTCCATTTATTCTTTTAAACTTTTGATCAATTAAAACTCTTAAAATTTTAGCCTGTGTATCAAGTGGAATTTCAGAGACCTCATCGATCAATAAAGTTCCATTAGATGCTTTTTCAAGAAAACCGTAGGATACACTTCCGTCCTTATTTTCAGAACCAAATAACTCATTTTCGAAATTATCAGATTGAAGTAAAGCCCCATTCATAACAATAAAGGGGTTTTTTGAACGATTAGAATTTTTGTGAATTTTTCTTGCAACCAATTCTTTACCAGAGCCTGTTGGACCAGAAATTAAAACTCTACTATCTGTTGAGGATAATTTACTTATAAGTTTTTTTATTTTTAAAATTTGATTACTTTCTCCAATTAGATCAAAAGAGTGGAACATTTTATTTTCTAATTTAAGGTTTTCCCTTTTAAGTTTAATATTTTCTAGAGCTCTATTTATAAAATTTAACAATTGCTCTGTAGCAAATGGTTTTGTAATAAATTCGTATGCCCCGAGTTTTAATGACTCTACTGCCATCTCAACATTAGCGTGACCTGAAATCATAATAACTGGTACTAAATCTGTAATTTTTTTTATTTTCTTTAGTAAATCAATACCGTCTTTATCTCCTTTGTCTAATTTAACATCAATAACAGCTACATCGGGTAATTGTTTATCTATTTCAAAAGACGCTTGATCAAAATTTGCTGCTTCTCTTACAATAAAGTTTTTGTCTTTCAGAATATTTGAAATCAGATTTCTGATATCAAAATTATCATCAACAACTAAAATTTCATTTTTCATTATATAGCTGGTAAATATATCTCTATTATAGCCCCAGATGTTTTTTTAAGAAAGTTAATGTCACCATTGTGCTCATTTATAATTTTACTTACTATAGGTAAACCTAATCCTGTACCTTTTGTTTTCGTTGTGTAATAAGGTTTGGTAATATTATTTATATCGTTGAAACCAGGACCATTATCCAGCATTTTGATCACTATATATTCATTATTTCTGTCGATTTCTACAACAATTTTACCTTGTAAATTCTTATCTTTTTGTTTTTTTTCCTCTATTGCTTCAATGGAATTTTTTATAAGATTTAAAAAAACTCTGTATAGCTGGTCGCTATCACCTTTAATACTGAAATTTTGTTTTTTATCGATAACTACTTTTAAGTTTAAATTTTTGTCTGACATTTTGTAAAATTCTACTGCTCTCTCAACAACATTTGAAATATTAATCTTTTTTAATATTGGAGATGGCATTCTTGCAAAATCTGAAAATTCATTAACCAATTTTTCGATATCTTTAATCTGTCTATTAATTGTGCTTAGATAATTATCAAAGTTTTTATTTTTGTCTTTTAGCTGATCTGAATATTTCTCTTTTAAACTATCTATTGATAACTGAATTGGTGTTAAGGGATTTTTAATTTCATGTGCAAGTTTTCGTGCAACACTCTCCCATGCAGAATACCTTTCTGCAACTAAAAGTTTGTCTTGTTGTTTTTTCAATCTCTCGATCATGTTATTAAAATTTTGATTAAGAGATTTAATTTCTTCATCTGCATCTATATCTGGTACTCTACTATCTAATTTCCCAGCACTTATATTTTTTGAGGCAGATATTAAATTAATTATTGGCTTTGTTAATCTTTGTGCAAATGTTACAGCAAGAACAATAGTTAAAAATAACAATAATGAAACAATAATTATATAAATAATTGCAAATGTTATTTTAATTCCGGTTCTATTATTTTCGACAGTATAATAAAAATTTACTGCCTGTTCTGTTTCATCTAAATATTGAAGTAATTGAGGTTGAATATTTTTGGAAATATAAAGATATGTATCAATAAAATTACCAAGCTTTATAATAAATGCAGTTTTGTTTTCTTTAGAAAGATTTACTGAAACAGGATTACCTTCCAAGGCTTTTTCAAAAATCTCTTCTGAGGGGATCGGGAATTCATCTTCCGGGTTACTGACGTCTGCAAGTAACACTGTACCAGAGCTATCAAAGATATATAGGTCATCGACTTTTCTCAAATTTTTTTGAGCCCTAACTATATTTGAGAATCTTTTAGGGCTAGAA
Organism: uncultured Pelagibacteraceae bacterium; assembly: GCA_902599805.1. GTDB lineage: Bacteria > Pseudomonadota > Alphaproteobacteria > Pelagibacterales > Pelagibacteraceae > Anoxypelagibacter. The sequence continues at coordinate 29,300 of CACKGP010000004.1, read as the reverse complement.
AAGAAAGTTTGTGAATATCTATTTAAATCTTGACTAATTAAATAGATGTCTGTCTCAACTGTTTTTTGAGTCTCCTCTATATAATTTTTTGCAACTTGATAAGAATTATTAACTGCAGAAGTAATTCTTTTATCAAAATATTTTTGTAAACCTACGTTAAATAATACTAATGAAAATATAGCAATAACTAATGATGGTAAAAATGCAAATAATGAAAATTGCAAAACATAATTAATGCTTGTTTTTGATCCAGAACGTTTTTTTGAATATTGAGTGTATAATTTTGAGGTTTCTTGTATTAAAAGTAGCAAAAAAATTAATAAAAGCGTTACGTCTAACATTAATAAATACTGAAGGTTATCCTCGTTTAAAAAAAGGAAACCTTGATTAATAAATGTTATAAATGTGAATACCCCAAGTATTACACATAAAAAGGAAACGCTAAAAAACCACTTAAAATTTTTTATGGTATTAATCATTTTAAATACTTAACATTTTACATAAATATGAGGTAAATTAATATAATGAGTTTTTGCTTAATTTTATTAGCGGCTGGAGATAGCAAAAGATTTAATTCTAAAATCCCAAAACCATTCGTTAAAATCGCTGGAAAAACCCTTTTAGAGCATTCTTTAACAAAATTTAATAAAATAAAGGAGATTAAAGACACTATTGTTGTTGTTAAAAAAAAACATTTGAGATTTTTAAAGAAAATAGATCATAAGAATATTCATAAAGTAATGGGGGGTAAAACGAGACAAATATCAACATTGAATGCTTTAAGATACATAAAAAAAAATAATTTCAAATGTAGCAATGTTCTAATCCATGATTCTGCGAGGCCTAATTTTTCAATAAGATTCATAAAGAAAATCATTAAAGCTTCAAAGAAAAATATTGTAATACCTAAAATACCAATTCATGATGCACTTAAAGAAAAAGTTGCTGATAGGTTTGTGCTAAATTTACCGAGAGAGAATTTTTTTTTAACACAAACGCCGCAATCATTCAAATTTAAAGAAATATTTAATCTTCATATAAAAAACAAATCCCTTTATAAAGATGACGATCTATCTTTAGTTCAGCCATTGAAAAATGTTAAGTTTATTGATGGAGAAAAAAATAATTTCAAAATTACAAATATAAGTGATCTGATGATGCTGAAAAATTATATTAATCTTAAAACAAGCATGGGAATTGGTTTTGATGTTCATAGACTTGTTCCAAAAAGAAAGCTTTATCTTGCTGGATTGAAAATCAAATCAAAACTAGGAACACTCGGACATTCTGATGGTGATCCTGTTCTTCATGCTATTACTGATGCAATTTTAGGTGCTTGTAAAATGGGAGATATAGGTCAAATGTTTTCAGATAAAAATAAAAAATTTAAAAATATTAGCTCGACAATTCTATTAAAAAGAGTCTTAAAAAAAATAAGCTCTAATGGATACGTTATTAATAATATTGATATTAATATCATTGCTCAAACACCAAAAATAAAGAAACACAAAAACAAAATGATTCATAATATTTCTAAAATTTGTGAAATTTCAAAAGACCAAATCAATATAAAAGGGAAGACCACTGAAAAATTGGGTGTTATTGGAAAAGAAAAAGCTATAGCTTCCGAGGTGATTGTGTCCATTGTAAAATATGATCAATAAATTTAATTACTATTTTGTAACCCTTTTAATTTTTGGAGACTCTGTACAAAAATATAGAGGAACATGGGCTTCATTATTTACGGTATTATTTTTTTTTACAATAATTTATTTTTTAAAAATATCAGTTTTTGTAGTAACGATTTTATTACTTATTATTTTTGTTTATTCGTATTTTGCAATAGCCTCTTCATTAAAAAATTTCAAAGAGTCGGATCCTCAGGAAATTGTAATTGATGAGTTTGTTGGTCAATCCATACCAATAATACTTTTTGAAATCTTTCATGGTGATAGTGATTATTCTGCTTATGAAGCACTTCAGATATATTTCTGGTTTTTTTTATTATTTAGAGTATTTGACGGTTTAAAACCTTTTCCAATTGATTATGTAGATAAAAAATTCAAAAATACATTTGGAATTTTATTTGATGATATTTTAGCAGGTATTTATGTTGTTTTGTGTTTTATATTATTTATGGTTGGTAAAACTTACTTTCTTCAATGAAAAAAATTAGTTTAAATTTAGTAAAATCTTTAAAGAAAAAAAAATTAACTTTAGCTATTGCAGAATCTTGTACGGGAGGCTTGCTTTCGTCATCTATAACAGGAGTAAGTGGTTCATCCAAAGTATTTAAATTTGGTTTAGTTACATATTCAAACCAATCAAAAAATAAAATTTTAAAGGTTCCCAATAATATTATAAAAAAGTATGGTGCCGTAAGTATTCAGTGTTGTTTATCTATGGTTAATAATCTTAGTAAAATTGCGAAAAGCAATATATCTATATCGATTACAGGAATTGCTGGTCCTAGTGGTGGGAGTAAAAATAAGCCAGTTGGTTTAGTTTTCATAGGCTTAAAAAAAGGTAATAAAGTTAAAGCTCTAAAGTATATTATTAATAACAAAGGAAGAACTTATATTCAAAATGCTATTGTAAGAAAGTCACTAAAATTAATTAAAGACCTAATCTAGTTTGATATAAAAATCATCATTTTAGCAACTATAAGATTTGTAAGTAAAAATAATATAAGTGTATCAATGTACAATAAAAAGATTAATTTATTTCTTATTCTTTTTCGTTGATTTAAAGATTGAATGTCCTTATCCCAATATTTTTTAAAGTCCTTGTCATCTTTAAAATCATATGAAAACATCCAATAGTTTTGATTGTTTTCATTTGGATCGCCAGTTTTATAATAGTTGATAAGGTCTCTAAGATAATACCAGATAATAACAAACAAGATTGTAAATAAAAGTGTTGTAATCATTTTCTTGTATACAATTTAATTGCTCTTTCCTCAAAAGCATCAGCAATTTTTTTTAATCCAAGATCAAAAGACTTTTGCATAATCATATTGTACACTATATTCTTAATTTCAAAATCAATTTCAAAGTGAACTTCGCTTTGATTGTTAATTTCTCTTATTTGCCATTTATTCTCGAGATGTTTCAGTGGTCCACCAATATTATTTACTAAAATTTTTCCTTTATCTTTGTAATAGGTAACATGGCTGGTATAGGTCTGATTTAAAAATTTTTTTCCAACAGTTAAATCTGCCTCCATTTCAATCATATCTGGTTTGTCGTCTTTTCTATGAATTTTACCTGATAAACACCAAGGAACAAATTCAGGATATTTCTCAATATCTAGTATCATTGTTACTAAATCTTTTTTATTACAAGGAATAATTTTTTTTATTGAAGCTGTTGGCATTTAAGTTGCTCATCTCTTTTAATTTTGAGTTTTTTAAAATCTTCATCAGCATGATATGAAGATCTTGTTAAAGGTGATGAAGCAACTAATAAAAATCCTTTGGATAACGCAATTTCTTTTAATTCTTTAAATTCATCAGGATGATAATATCTTTGGAGCGGGTAGTGTTTAGGCGATGGTTGTAAATACTGACCAATTGTTAGAAAATCGACATTAGCTATTCTTAGATCATCCATAACCTGTAAGATTTCATTTTTATTTTCCCCCAAACCAACCATTATTCCCGATTTTGTGAACATATTTGGTTTAATTTTTTTTACAGACTCTAATAATTTAATAGATCCAAAATATCTTGAGCCTGGTCTTACCTGTAAATATAAACTAGGTACAGTTTCTATATTATGATTAAAGACATCGGGATTTGCCTCTAAAACCTTTTTAAATGCATCTCCTTTTCTTAAAAAATCTGGTGTTAAAACCTCTATAGTTGTATTAGGATTTTTTTTCTTTGTTTCTAGAACCACATTTTTAAAGTGTTCAGCACCTCCGTCTTCAAGATCGTCTCTATCGACTGAAGTAATAACTACGTGATTTAAATTCAATTCCTTTACAGCTTTTGAAATTTTAAGATGTTCAAAAGAGTCGAGTGCTCCTGGTTTTCCAGTTTTCACATCACAAAATGCACATCCCCTAGTGCAAGTATCTCCCATAATCATAAATGTTGCATGTTTTTTGCTCCAACACTCAGTAATATTTGGACAATTAGCTTCCTGGCAGACAGTGTGAAGATTGTTTTTATTTACGATTGCTTTGGTATTAAAAAATGTCTGGCTATCAAGAACTTTAGATCTTATCCAACTAGGTTTTTTTTTAATTGGGTTGTAAGGTTTATTTATTTTTTCGGGGTGACGTGGTTTAGTCATTTGTTTTAATTAGTACCTCCCCTTTTTTTCCATACATAAATTTTTCTCTAATCAAAGTATCAACTAAATCATAACTTTGAATATTAGATAATAAATTGTTTTTATTTTCAACACTTTGTAATTCATCAACTAACAGTCCTTTTTCATTATTTAGATTGCTCAATAGTGTTTTTTTCTCAAAATAAGATATTAAACCTCTTTCACCAGTAAAAAGATTTATAGATATATATAATAGAAAAAAAATATTTAAAAAAAGTAGTTTTTTTCTTTTTAAAACTTTTAAAAACTCCATTATTATATTTTAGCTATTTTTGAGGAATTTCCAAGTTCCTCTTCGATTCTGATAAGGCGATTATACTTAGATACTCTCTCAGATCTTGATAATGAGCCTGTTTTAATTTGTGATGATTTTGTCGCAACAGCTAAATCAGCTATAAATGTATCTTCTGAGTCGCCTGATCTATGCGAGATCACTGTCTGAAATTTATTCTCATGTGCTAAATTAATTGCATCCAACGTCTCACTGACAGTACCAACTTGATTTGGTTTAATCAGAATTGCATTTGCAGATTTTTCTGAGATACCTTTTTTTAATCTTTTCAAATTTGTAGCAAAGAGATCGTCTCCGACAATCTGAATATTTGTTTTGGAGGTGAGCTCGCTGCTCGACTTCCAATCGTCTTCGTTAAAAGGATCTTCAATTGATTTTATAGGATATTTATTTAATAAGTTTGTAAAGTATTCTACATTTTTAGGTTTTTTTAATTCATTTGCTGCCACATCTAAGCATATTGAAATATCTTTACCTGGAACAAAACCTGCAGATTCAATTGATTGTATAATGAATTCTATTGCTTGTTCATCCGATTTTAAAGAGGGTGCAAAGCCACCTTCGTCACCTACACTTGTTGAAATATTCATCTTTTCTAAATTTTTTTTTAATTTTTGAATAACCAAATAAGACATTCTCATGCACTCTTTGAAACTTTCAGCTCCATCTGGTCTAATCATGAATTCTTGTATTTCTAAAGAATTATTTGCATGTGCCCCTCCATTTATTATATTCATCATAGGGATGGGTAGTGTGTTTACGGCATTACCTCCAATAAACTTAAATAGTGGAGTTTTTTTTTCTAATGCAGCGTTTTTAATTGCAGCAATTGATACTGCTAATATTGCATTTGCACCTAATCTTTTCTTTTGTTCTGTGCCATCCAAGTCTATTAATATTTTATCAATTTTTTTTTGGTCTTTTGTGTCAATATTATTTAAAGCTTTAAAAATAGGACCATTTATGTTTTCTACCGCTTTAAAAACACTTTTGCCTAAATAGTCGTTATTTTCATTATCTCTTAATTCGTAAGCTTCATGTGTTCCTGTTGATGCACCTGAAGGTACAATTGCTAAAGAAGAACCAATTTCTGAAAATAATTCTGCCTCAACTGTTGGATTACCTCGGCTGTCGAAAACTTGTCTACCTATAATCTTTTTAATTTTAGCCATTCTTTATTAGACTATCTATCTCGACTAATTGTTTTAAAAGCTTTGGCATTTGCGATAATGGAACCATGTTAGGTCCGTCAGATGGAGCATTGTCTGGGTCTTCGTGAGTTTCCATAAAAACTGCTGCCACCCCAACTGCTATTGCTGCTCGAGATAAATGTTCTACAAATTCTCTTTGACCACCACTTTTATCACCCATACCACCAGGCTGTTGAACTGAATGAGTTGCATCAAAAACAACTGGGTAACCAATCTTTGCCATAATAGGTAATGATCTCATGTCGGATACTAAAGTGTTGTAGCCAAAACTTGCACCTCTCTCTGTAACCAAAATATTTTTATTTCCCGATTGTTCAATTTTTTTTGTGACATTGGTCATGTCCCAAGGAGCAAGAAACTGTCCTTTTTTAACATTAATAACTTTACCAGTCTTTGCAGCAGCCACTAGTAAATCTGTTTGTCTACATAAGAAAGCTGGAATCTGTAAAACATCAACATGCTTTGATACTACATCGCATTGTTCGATTGAATGAATATCTGTAAGAACTGGAATTCCAACTTCTTTTTTAATTTTGTCGAAAATAGGTAAAGATTTTTCTAATCCTGCTCCCCTCTTACCATTTAAACTTGTTCTGTTAGCTTTATCAAAAGATGTTTTATAGATAAGACCAATGCCTAACTTTTCAGTAATTTTTTTTAAATCATTTGCAATCGTTAAAGCGTGTTTTTCGTTTTCAAGTTGGCAGGGACCGGCAATAAGAGTGAAAGGACCTTTGTTTGAAATGTTTAATTTTCCACACTTTACAGTTTTATCCATTAATTTATTCTCCTTCTAAGATTAGCTGCCTTAATAAATGAAGAGAACAACGGGTGTGGAGTGAAAGGTCTTGATTTGAACTCGGGATGGAACTGTACCCCTACAAACCATGGATGATTATCTAATTCGATTATTTCAGGTAAAGTACCATCTGGTGATAAAGCAGAAAAAATAAGTCCTTTTTTCTCAAAATCTTTTTTGTATTTTATATTTACTTCATATCTATGTCTGTGTCTTTCTTTAATTCTTTTTTCTGAATAAATTTTTGAAATTAAAGAATTATTTTTAATTATTGCATCGTATAAACCTAATCTCATAGTTCCACCTAAATTTTTTTCACTACCTTTGAAAATTTTTTTTCCTTTTTGCCATTCTTCGATCAGACCAACAACTGGTGTACAGTTATTTCCAAATTCGCTACTAGATGCATTCTTAATATTCAACATGTTTCTAGCAGCCTCAATAACAGCCATTTGCATTCCAAAACAAATTCCAAAGAAAGGTATATTGTTCAATCTTGCGTATTTTATGGCAGCAATTTTACCTTCCGTGCCTCTTTTTCCAAAACCGCCTGGTATTAAAACTCCGGATATATTCTTAAGTAATGGCTTGATTTTTTTCGGATCTAGATGTTCAGAGTCAATTCTTTCCAGTTTTACTCTAACATTGTTAGAAATACCTCCGTGGATTAGGGCTTCATCTAAAGATTTATAAGCATCTTTAAGGTTTATATACTTTCCTATAATTCCAATATTTACATCAGTTTTTGGGTTTAAAACTTTTGAGGTTATATTTTTCCATCTTGATAAATTAGGTTTCTTCTTATTTTTGATATTAAAATATGAGAGAACCCTTTCGTCTAATTTTTCTTTATGAAAGCTAATTGGAGCCTCATAAATAGTTTTTACATCAACAGTTTCGATAACATTTGCTATCGGAACATTACAAAATAATGATATTTTTTTTCTTTCTATTTTCGGAATCTCTCTTTCGGATCTACAAATAATTATATCGGGTTGAATGCCTAAGCTTCTTAGTTCTTTAACCGAATGTTGTGTCGGCTTAGTTTTTAATTCTCCAGAAGCTTTTAAATACGGTACTAAAGTAAGGTGTATAAACAGGCTATTTTTTTTTCCTGTATCATTTGAAAATTGTCTAATAGCTTCTAAAAATGGTAAACTCTCTATATCACCTACTGTTCCACCAATTTCACAAATTATAAAGTCTTCATTTTTTACATTATGAGAAATAAATTTTTTGATACGGTCAGTTACATGGGGAACGACCTGTACAGTTCCACCCAAGTAATCTCCCCTTCTCTCTTTTTTAATTATATCGCTATAAATTCCACCTGTAGTAATATTGTCAGATTTTGTTGCTGGTATTCCAGTAAATCTTTCGTAATGTCCTATATCTAAATCTGTTTCTGCTCCGTCATCTGTTACAAAAACCTCTCCGTGTTGAAAAGGATTCATGGTTCCAGGATCTACGTTTAAATAAGGATCTAATTTTCTTACTCTTACTTTAAAACCCCTTAATTGAAGTAGTGACGCTAAAGAAGCGGACGAGAGACCTTTACCTAGTGAGGAGACCACGCCGCCGGTGACAAATACATATCGCGCCATGGAAGAATAATATATCGGATTTTTTTAAAAAAATAAAGTTTATTTTTGGCTGTCAGGGATTTTGGGTAAATCAGAATCTTTTTCTTGCTCTAATCTCTCAATTACTGACTTTTTTTCCTCTAAGTCACCCCTTGATAATACCACCAAGAATATACTGGAAATAATAAATAAAGTAGCAATTATCGCTGTAGATTTAGTTAAGAAATTTCCAACTGTTCTTGTTGAAGCAAAATTGTCTTGCGATAAGCCAAGACCGAGTGCTCCACCCTCAGATCTTTGTAATAATACAAGTATAATAAGAATGACTGCTAAAATTACATTAACTGCGATAATGATAGTTTCCATAGAGCTTATTTATAGAAATTTTTTATTATATCAATAAATTTTTTTGATGATTTTGATGCTCCACCAATTAAAAACCCATCTAAATGTTTAATTTTTTTAAATTTATGTATACTTTTGCTGTCAACAGATCCTCCGTAAAGTATTCTAAAATTATGTTTTTTGTTATAATTCATTTTTAAAAAATTTTTCAAGTTTATAATAATATTACTTAATTCGTTTTCAGATGGCAATTTACCCGACCCTATTGACCAAATAGGTTCATATGCTATCAGTATTTTTTTAAAATCATATTTTTTGTCTAAAGATTTTCTAATTTGATTTTTAAGAACATTTAAAGTTAATTTTTTTGTTTTCTCATATTTGTTTTCACCAATACAGAAGATAATATTTAAATTATTTTTTACAGAGGCTAAAACCTTTTCTTTGAGAATATGATCATTTTCACCAGCTTCTCGATTTTCTGAGTGGCCAATTATGACGTGCTTAACTCCTAGTTTTTTAATCATGTAAGGACTTACGAAACCAGTATGAGAACCGTAGTTATTTTTGTGAAAACAATTCTGGGCACTTATTGAAATTTTTTTATTTTTGAAGGACTTGGTAAAGTTTTCTAACAAAGTGTAAGGTGGTGATATAATGACTTTATAATTTTTAGATCTTGCTTTATCTTTTTTGACATAGTTGTTAATCCTGTCTAAAATTTTGATAGAACCAGGGATTCCAAACATTTTCCAATTTCCAATAAAATATTTCATCACATTGCCTTATTTAAACACTTTATATATAGATTTTTTAAACTAATTAATTTAAATTTCATAAATTAAAATTATGCTGTCATCAATAAGAAAGTTTTCAACGTCATTTATGGGAAAAATCGTCATTGCTCTCATAGCTATTGCTTTTATTGTTGGATTTGGGATGAGCGGTAGTTTTTCTGGTAAACAAAATATAGTAGCTGAAATAAATGATGAAAAAATCTCAACACAAGAATTCGTTAATTATCTTCGTACAGTAAACATAACTTATGAAGAGATGGAGAAAGTAGGAAAATTAAATTTATTAGAGAGAGTTTTAACAAATTATATAAGCGAAAAAATTGTTGCTATTGAAAGCAACAAAATGGGATTTCAACTTAGTGACAAATCACTATTTAGCAAACTTGCGAATGATAAAAAATTTCAAAAAAATGGAGAATTTTCTGAAACTAGATATGAAAAATTTATTTTAACAAATGGATTAACAAAACCGTTTTATGAGAGTCTGCTTAAAGAAAACGAAATTAAAAGTCAGCTTTTAAACTTCTATTCTGGAGGACTAAATTTACCAAAATTTATTATCGACGATCTTTACAAAGAAGAAAATAGATCAATAGATATAGAATTTATTAGTCTTACAAAAATTTATGAAAAAAAAATAGTTAAAGAGGAGGAAATAGTAAGTTTCTTTGAGAAAAATAAAGATTCCTTCGAGGAAACTCGTAAAAAGTTTAGATATTTAACTTTATCACCGGAGGTTTTGGTTGGAGATAAACTTATAAATGAGAATTATTTTAAAAAAATAGATATTATTGAGAATGCAATATTAGATGGTGAAAGTTTTGATCAACTTACTTCGGAATATAAATCAAATATAAAAAACACTCCTTTTATTAATCAAGATGGTTTGAAAACTGACGGAAATCTTTTTAAAGATTTAAATAATGAGACTTTAAATGAAATATTCAAAATTTCTGATTTAGATACACCAGTTTTTGTAAACCAAAATAATAATTTTTATATTGCTGAATTAAAAGAAAGTAAAAACGAAATTTTAAATTTGGAAAGCGTAGGATTAAAAGAAAAAATTGTTAATCAGATAAAATTAATTGATCAAATTGAAAAAATCAGCAAGCTTATTAATGATATTGAGGAAAATACATTTAAGAAAGACGATTTTACTGATTTTGCAAATAAAAATAATGCACAAATTAAAAATTTAACTTTAAAGAATATTGATGATACATCAAAATTTAATAGCAAATCTTTAAAAAGAATTTTTGAATTAAAGTCAGGATCGATTTTTGTTTTACCAGATGAGAATGAAAATTACTTAATGACAATTGTAAATGAAAAAATTCCTAAAATTGATATAAATTCTACAAGTTACAAAAATTACCAAAATAAAGCAAAAGAACTATATACAGCTAAAATATATAAATCTTATGACAGTTATATTAATCAAAAGTATAAGATAGATATAAAAAAGAATGTCCTTAAAAGAATTGAGAACTCATTTTAATGAAACTCAGTACGAATTTAGAAAGATTTAAAAAATTACACAAAAAAAAATTTAACCAAACCATTCATTTTTCTATAAGGTGCAAAAATTACAAATTTATTGAAAACTTATATAAATTTATTCTGGTTAAAAAAAATAGTTTCATATTTGAGTCTGTTGAAAAAGGTAAAGTTAGAGGAAGATATACAATTATTGGGTTTAACCCTGATAAAATCATAAATATAAAAAACAATAAGATTATTGAGGATAATTTTAATAGAAAGAAATTAATAAAACAAAATATTTTAAACTATCTAAATAAACTTTTAAAAAATTTTAAGGTAAAATCCCCAAAAGAACTTCCTAGAATGTCATCGATGTTGGTTGGATATTTTTCATATGATATTATTCGTTTAATTGAAAAAATTCCTAACAGTTGCAGCGATGATATAAACATACCTGATATAAGATTAATGAGACCAAAAAATTTAATTATTTATGATAATTTTAAGGGTAAAATTTTTTTCATAGAAAATATATTTGAAGATCAAAAAATTGATGATTATCAAATGGAATATAATAAAATTGGAAATAATCTAAAAGAATTGAGTCATTACGGAAATATTCCCCTGCCTACAAATTTTTACAGACCATCAAAAAAAATTAATATTAAATCGAACATAACAAAATCAAGATTCAAAAAAATTGTTAGAAAAGCGAAAACCTTCATTAGTAAAGGTGATATTTTCCAAGTTGTTTTAAGTCAAAGATTTAAGGCTAATATAAATAAACCACCACTTGAAATTTACAATAGTTTAAGAAAGTTAAATCCATCTCCATTTATGTTTTATTTTAATTATGATGATTTTCAAATATTAGGTAGTAGCCCAGAAATTTTAGTGAGATTAGTAGACGGCGAGGTCACAATAAGACCAATTGCAGGTACTAGACCTAGGGGAAAAAATAGTAAAGATGATAAAAGATTAACAAATGAGTTGTTAAATGACCCAAAAGAATTATCTGAACATTTAATGCTTCTTGATCTTGGTAGAAATGATGTTGGGAAAGTCTCCAAAGCAAATTCTGTAAAAGTTACAGAAAAGTTTAAAGTGGAAAAATATTCTCATGTTATGCATATTGTTTCAAATGTTGTTGGTAAACAAAAAAATAAATTGTCTCTTTTTGAAACATTTTTATCTGGATTTCCTGCTGGAACCGTAAGTGGGGCTCCAAAAATAAGAGCAATGGAAATTATTGACGAATTAGAAATGTCTAAAAGAAAACTTTATGCTGGCGGTATTGGATATTTTACTGCAAATCAAGAATTTGATACTTGTATTGCTTTAAGAACAGCTTTAATCAAGAATAAAAAAATATATGTTCAAGCAGGTGCTGGGGTTGTTGCAGATAGTAAGCCAGAAAATGAATACGAGGAAACTGTTAACAAAGCAAAAGCCCTGCTGCAATCAATACGGTAAATGAAAATATTATTAATAGATAACTACGATAGTTTTACCTATAACCTTTATCATTATCTAGAGGCTCTAAAATGTAAGGTAGATGTAGTAAGAAACGACAAAATCACATCAAAGGAAATAATTAAAAAAAAATATAAAAAAATTGTGATATCTCCAGGTCCAGGAAATCCAAATCAGGCTGGGAACTGTTTAAAAATTGTAAAAGATTTATTTAAAAAAATACCTATTTTGGGGGTTTGTCTTGGTCATCAGATCATTGGACAAGTCTCTGGTGCCAAAATTATAAAAGCTAAAAGACTTATGCACGGAAAAACTAGCAAAATTTCACATAATAAAAAGGGAATTTTTAAAGGCTTAAAGAATAATATTGTTGGAACAAGGTATCATAGTCTCATAATTGACAAAAAAACACTGGGCAAAGATTATATAGTTACCGCAAAAACAAAAGATAATGTGATTATGGGAATTATGCACAAAAATTATAATGTTCATGGCGTACAATTTCATCCTGAAAGTATAAGTACAAAAGAAGGAATGAAATTAATAAAAAACTTTTTAAAATATAAGTATAATGGATGAGATTTTAAAAAAACTCGAAAATAAACAGAATCTTTCTTTTGAGGAGAGCAGACAGGCTTTTGAGAATATGATGTCTGGGAGACTAAAAGATAATCAAATTCATGACTTTTTAACTTTTTCATCTGCAAAAGGTGAAACATCTAGTGAGATAGCCGGTGGTGTTTATGTTTTACGCGATAAAGCTACTAAAGTTAATGTTCCAGATGATACGATTGATACTTGCGGGACTGGGGGTGACGGAAAAAATACCTTGAATATATCCACTGCAGCTGCACTTTTGTTATCAAGTTTCGGTGTGAAAGTAGCAAAACACGGGAATAAATCTGTTTCATCAAAGTGCGGATCTGCTGATGTTCTTGAAAAATTAGGGATAAGTATATCTCTTGGTGCTAAAGAAGTAGAAGAAAGTATAAAGAATTATAATTTTGGATTTATGTTTGCTCCAGGTTATCACTCTGCAATGAAATTTGTAGGCCCAGTAAGAAAAAAAATTGGAAAAAGAACTATATTTAATTTAATTGGACCTTTAAGTAGCCCTGCTAAGGTAAAAAGACAAGTAGTTGGTGTTTTTGATAAAAAGTTACTTAAAATTTTTGCTGAAGCTTTAAAAAACCTTAAATTAAAAAGAGCTTTAATAGTAAATAGTGAAGATGGTCTAGATGAAATTTCTCCATACGCTAAGACAAATGTAGTCGAATTGGAGGGTGAAAGTATAAAAGAATTTATTTTGGATCCAAAAGAGATAGGAATTAATGCAAATAATTTTAATAATATTGTTGGTAAAGAACCTGATTATAACTCCGAAAAAATAAAAGAAGTTTTTCAGGGAAAAGATAATGATTTTTCAATTGCTATATGTCTAAATGCTGCGGCGGGTTTAATTGTATCAGATAAAATTAAATCTTTTAAGGAAGGCTACGAGCAATTAAGAAAGCACATACTTTCAGGAAAAGTAGAAAATCATATATCAAAATTAGTTAAATGAACAACATATTGGACAAAATAATTGCCGATAAGAAAAATAGTGTAGAGAGTTATAAAAGATCTCATCCTTTAGAGAAAATAAGAAAAAATATATCTGAATTTAATAATTATATTTCTTTCAAAGATAAACTAACAAAAAATAAAATTAACGTAATTGCGGAGATAAAGAAAGCTAGCCCGTCTGCTGGCATTATTGTAGAAAATTATAATCCTAAAGAAATAGCAAGAAAATACTTAAAATCTGGTGCCACATGTCTTTCTATATTAACAGAGGAAAATTATTTTAAGGGAAAATTAGAACATATTGAAGAAGTAAAAAAAGAGGTAAAGTTACCTATCTTGTGTAAAGATTTTTTTGTTGACCCCTATCAAGTTTATCTTGCTAAAAGTTTTGGAGCGGATGCTATATTAATAATATTAGCTGCTATTGATGAAAAAACCTCAAAAGATATTTTTAGTGTTGCTGAAGAATTAAATATTAGTACAATTGTTGAGGTTCATACTCAGGAAGAAGCAAAGAAAGCTCTTTACTTTAAGAATTCAATAATTGGAATTAACAACAGAAATCTTAAAACACTAGAAACAGATTTAAAAACTACTTATGACCTGCATAAGGATTTAGCTAAACATGAAGGGCCTATAATTTGTGAAAGTGGTATTAAGTCAGAGAAAGAAGTCGAGGAAATAGTAAAAAAAACTAAAATAAATAATTTTTTAATTGGTGAATCACTTTTGAAAAATATAAACGAAAACGCTTCGCTATTGGAAAAAATCACCCAAATAAGCCCATAATATAAGGTTAATTTGGCATTGATATTGAAGTAGAACTTTTGTAGAACATAAATGTACAGGATTTGTTCTATGCTTACAAAAAAACAAAAAAACTTATTACTTTTTATTAATAAGAAAATAAGATCGACTGGAGTTTCTCCTTCATATGAGGAAATGAAAAACTCACTCAACCTTAAGTCGAAATCAGGAATTCATCGACTAATATCAGCCCTTGAAGAAAGAGGATTTATTAAAAGATTAGCTCATAAAGCTCGTGCTCTTGAAGTTGTTAAGCTTCCCGAAAACGCTAGCGCACACGATTTATTCAACAGCTTTACTCCAAGCTTAATTAAAGGCGGTTTAGATAAAAACTCAGCAAAATCTAACAAGATCTCAGTGTTAGGTTCAATTGCTGCAGGTACACCAATTGAAGCAATACAACAAGAAGTTGATAAAATAAATTTGCCAGCTGACTTCAATAAAAATGACGATCACTTCGGATTAAAAGTTAAAGGTGATTCAATGATTGAAGCAGGTATCAACGATGGGGACACTGTTATCATTAAGAAAAGTTCAAATGCAGATAATGGTCAAATTGCGGTTGTTTTGATTGATAACGAAGAAGCTACTTTAAAAAGAATTAGAAAAAAAGGTAATACAATTGCATTAGAAAGTGCCAACAAAAAATACGGTACAAAGATATACTCAGCAAAAAGAATTAAGATTCAAGGAAAATTGGTTTCTTTGTATAGAAACTTCAATTAAAATAGTTTAATTTCAATTGATGTCTTTTATTTGTAGGTTTGCGCCCTCACCCACAGGACCTTTGCACATTGGTGGTGTTAGAACAGCTTTATTTAATTGGTTATTAGTAAGGAAAAATAAAGGGAAATTTTATCTTAGAATAGAAGATACAGATAAAGAAAGATCTAAAGATGAGTTTAAAAAACAAATAATTGAATCTTTGTCATGGGTTGGAATAAAACATGACGATCAAGAATTTATTCAGTCAAAAAATATTAATAAGCATAAAGAAATTGCTGAGGAACTCTTAAAAAAAGGTTTTGCCTATAAATGTTATTGTTCAGAGGAAGAAATAAAAGAACAAAAAGAAAAATGTAAAAAACAAGGTATACCATATGTGTACAATAGGAAATGGAGGGACCCTAAAGATCTTCAAATTCCTAAAGATGTAAAACCAGTTGTAAGGTTCAAAAGTAAAGTTTCAGGAAACACTATAATAAAAGATTTGGTTCAAGGTGACATTAACATATCAAATTCGATTATTGAGGATTTTGTTATATTAAGACAGGACGGATCTCCAACATATCAGTTGTCAGCAACAGTTGATGACCATTTAATGAAAATTTCACATGTTATTCGAGGTGACGACCATAAAATTAATACTTTTAAACAAAAGCAAATTTATGAGGCAATGAAATGGGATACTCCTCTATTTGCACACATACCTTTAATACATAGTGAAAAAGGATCTAAGCTCTCGAAAAGGGATAAATCCTCAACTATTGATGACTATGTTAAAATTGGAATTTTACCCGATGCGCTTAGAAATTACTTATTACGACTAGGTTGGGCGTATAAAGATAAGGAAATCTTTTCTCTAGATGAAAGCATTAAACTCTTTGACTTAAAAGGTGTTGGAAAATCTCCGTCAAAACTTGATATGTCTAGAATACTTTCACTTAATGAACATTATATTAAAAATATAGATGAAAAAATTCTTTTTGATTTTTTGAAGAGCTATGCTCAAAAGTACAAAAAAACTATCGATCCATCTAAGGAAGAAGTTATTATTAATTCTTTAAATTTCCTAAAAAATAAAGCCAAAACTCTTGATGATATTTACCAGAATTCACAATACATACTAAACAAAGAAATAAGTATTTCCCCTGAAGATTTGAAGCTTTTAGATGCCAATTCTAAGAAAATTATTGGTGATTTCCTTAATGAATTTAAAAGTATCAAAAACCCGAATAAAGAAAGTCTTGAAAAACTAATTAATAGTCTAATCACTAAGTACAAAACTAACTTTAAAGGTGTTGGTCAACCACTAAGAATTGCTTTGGTTGGTTCAAGATTTGGCCCTGGTATTTATAATATCATCCTTTCACTTACAAAAGATGAAATCATAAAAAGAATTTCTAAAATTAATTAAATTCTTTTCATTAATTAAACTTGACGATCTTCTATCTTACCTTTATAAAAAGAACAAATCAAGAACATTTATGAAGCTTAAATTACCTTTTTATATTCACAAAGTTGGCGCTGGTTTCCCCTCGCCTGCCACGGATTACATCGAAGACGATGTAGATTTAAACACACATCTAATAAAAAATGCCCCAGCAACATTCATAATAAGAGTGCAAGGAAAGTCTATGACTAATGTCGGTATCTATGATGGAGATTTATTAATTGTTGATAGAAGTATTAATCCAAAAAATTCGTCAACAGTAATAGCAAATGTAAATGAAGAGTTGGTGGTAAAAACTTTCATAAAAGGAAAAAATAATAATTATTTAGCTTCTGGTCCTAATAAAATTGAATTAAGTGAAAATCCTAACGTAATAATTTGGGGAGTAGTTACTTATGTCATCCATAAATTACAATAAAAAGAAAATTGCTCTTGTAGACTGTAATTCCTTTTACGTCTCTTGCGAAAGATTATTTAATCCAAAAATACAAAATAAACCTGTTGTAGTTTTATCAAATAATGACGGATGTGTAATTTCAAGATCTAATGAAGCAAAAGCTTTAGGGATAAGAATGGGAGAACCATATTTTAAAGTAAAAGAATTGATTAAAAGAAATAATGTTCATATTTTTTCCTCGAATTATGCATTATACGGTGATCTATCAAGGCGAGTAATGAAAGTTTTAAAAACCTTTTCAACTAATGTTGAAATTTATTCTATTGATGAAGCATTTATAGATCTATCTTTTTTAAAAGAAGAAGATGTCGAGAATTATGGAAAAGAGATAAGAAAAAAAGTTTTAAGATGGACTGGAATACCAACAAGCGTTGGGGTTTCAACGACAAAGACACTTAGTAAAGTAGCAAACCATATTGCTAAAAAGGAAAGAACTGGTGTTATGTACTTAAGCAAAAATATTGATGAAAGATTAAAAAAATTTCCTATTCAAGATGTTTGGGGTGTAGGCAAACAATTGTCGAAGCTATATATAAAAAATGGTATAGAAAATGCTTACCAATTAAAATCTGTTTCGAATACCTGGGTAAAAAAAAGTACAAATGTTCTCGGATCAAGAACAGCAATGGAATTACGAGGCGTAACTTGTATTGGATTAGAACTTCATGAAGAGAAAAGAAAAAATTGTTGTGTATCAAGATCTTTTGGGAAAAGAATAACGGACTTACAAAAATTAGAAGAAGCTGTATCAACTTACTGCTTAAACGCTGCTGAAAAAATAAGAGGTGATGATCAAATATGTAGAGGGTTAACGGTATTTATTAGGACTAGTCCTTTTAATAAAAATAGAAAATATTACTCAAATTCACAAACTATTGAACTACCTATTGCTACAAACAATAGTATTGAACTTGTTAAATACGCAAGAAAGATTTTAAAGAGTATGTATAAGCCCGGATATCATTATCAAAAAGCTGGGATTATTTTATCAAAACTAAAAGATGCAGATAAGAATGAAGTAAATTTATTAACACCACTTATAAATGATAGATCAAAGACATTAATGAGAGCTATTGATCATACAAATAATAAATATGGTAGACATGCAATAACAATAGCTAGCGCAGGAATACACAAAGGGTGGAAGATGAGAAGAGAACATTCTTCAAAAATAGATACTGCTTCTTTTAATTATTTACCTAAAGTAAGTGCGTCATAAATATAATAAATCTGGGTTGAAAAAGGGGTAAGAGATTGATTATAAAAACCCATGGATAAAAACATCTATGTGATACATGAAAACGATGAATGGCTTGTTCCATTAAGGGAAAGTTTTAAAAAGATTAAAGCTCCATTTAAAGAATGGCACATGGACAAAGAAAGCTTTGATTTTAAAAAATCTCCACCTAATGGAATTTTTTATAACAGAATGAGTGCAAGTGCACATTCACGAGGCCACAGATATGCGCCGGAAAATACAAAAGACGTACTTAGTTGGTTAGAAAAAGATAAAAAAAGAATTGTGAACAATTCAAGAGCTTTAGAACTAGAAATAAGTAAACAAAAACAATATGAGGAATTAAAAAAATTCAATATAAATTTTCCGGAAACTTATTATGCTAAAAACAAAAATGAGATTTTAGAAAAATCAAAAAATTTTAAAAAATCATTTATTACAAAACACAATAGAGGTGGAAGAGGTCTAGGAGTAAAATATTTTCAAAACACGAGTGAACTTGAAAAATATATTAATGGAAATTTTGAAGATTCAATTGATGGAATTACTTTATTACAAGAATATATTGAGTCTGATCCGAAAATAATTACAAGAGTGGAGTTTGTAAATGGAAAGTTTTTATATGCTGTACAAGTTGATGCTAGTGATGGTTTTGAACTATGCCCTGCTGATGCCTGTAATGTCGAAGAAAAGTTTTGTCCAACAAATCCAGATGGAAATAAATTTATGATAGTAAAAGATTATAAAAATCCAGAACTAAAAAAATATGAAGATTTGCTTAAATCAAATGGTATTGAGATAGCAGGAATTGAATATATTAAAGGTAAAGATGGAAAACATTATACTTATGATATCAATACAAATACAAATTATAATTCAATTGCAGAGAGAAAGAGTAGTTTAAAAGGAATGGATTCTATTGCATCATTTCTTTATAATGAATTAAGAAAGTAATTTAAGGGGTGTCTATCAAGACTGAGATCATACCCTAGAACCTGACCGGTAATTCAGTGAGGGATAAATGGAAAAAACATTTTTTTTACAGCAAAGTTCAGCATTAACAATTTTAATTTTATCAAGCTTCCTATTTGCATTTATCGGAATTTTTTACTCAAGAAAATATAGAGGATCATCTAATTATTTAACAGCAGGGCGAAAAATTGGAACTTTGTCATTAACAACAAGTCTTGTAGCTTCAGCGTTAGGTGCATGGATTTTATTTGGGCCTGCATCTGCAGCGACTTGGGGAGGCATAGGAGCTGTAATAGGTTATGCATTAGGAACAGCCTTTCCAATGATTGCATTAATTTTTCTTGGAAAAAAAATACGAAAGGCCTTCCCTAAAGGTATTACTTTTACACAATATATTTTTTATAAAATTGGTAAAAAACTATTTAAATTTATAATTTTTCTAAGTATTTTTTATATGTTTATCTTTTTATGTGCTGAGATTACAGCTGTAGCAATATTAATAAATTATATTTCTAGCACACCTTTGTGGTTAACTGCCTCTTTAGTAATTATTTCAACATTAATTTATACTCTCTACGGAGGTTTAAGAGCGTCTATTATAACAGATAATCTTCAGTTTTTTATAGTAGTAGCTTTATTGCTTATTTGTTTGTTTAATATTTTTAGTTCAGACTTGATAGCTTCGAAAGAATTATCCAGTAGTTCTTTGAGTTTATTAAGTGGTAATTATATCCCAAATTATACATCTGGAATAACTTTTTTTATAGCCGTAGCAGCAACTAATCTTTTCCATCAAGGAAATTGGCAAAGAGTTTTTGCAGCAAAAGATTATAATGTTTTAAAAAGAAGTCTTAAATTTTCATTTATGATAATTATACCAACAGTTTTTATTATGGGTATAACTGGAATATTTGCGATTTCTCTAGATGACAAAATTAATCCAGACCTTGCTTTTTTTTCTTTATTATTAAAAGAAAACTCAGAAATTATTGCAGTAGCTGTGATTATTTTGGCAATATCGCTCACAGTAAGTACACTTGATACATTAATAAATGGTATCTCAAGTTTAATTATTGTTGATGGAAAAAAGATAAGTAAAAATATAAATTCATCAAATTTTATAATAATTATTCTTTCAACTATTGCTTTATTTGTTGCTTCGAAAGGATTTAGTATTTTATATTTATTTTTATTAGCAGATCTTTTATGTTGTGCTGCTTTCTTTCCAGTATTTTATGGTTTCTTTGAAAAGAAAATTATTGAATCAGATTTAATATTATCAATTGTTGTCGGATTAGTTTTAGGCTTGTTGTTTTTTCCAAATACTAGTTTTACAAACAGTTTGTTGGTAGGTGGGCTTATTAATAAAGAGTTTTTTCCTGTAATAATAAAAAATTACTTGTTATTTTGGTCTTTCTTGATAGCTACAATTGCTCCTGCAGTTACAGTATTGTTTAAATATAATCCTTCAAAATAGACGACGCAATTTCGGATGATTTGCCTGTTTTAAAATTGCTAATAATGGACTGTGTCTTATTTAATTGATTTTCTAAAGCAGTTTTATCATTCATTAATTTGTCAACAGCATTATAAATGTCTTTAGCATTACATTTAGATTGTAATAATTCAGGAATCACTTCTTCTCCTGCTGCAATATTAACAATATTAGCAAATTTTACCTTAACTAGCATTTTAACAATAAAAAAATTAATTGTTCCCATCTTATAAATAATAATTGAAGGAATTTTTAAATTACAAATCTCTAAAGAAATTGTTCCTGATTTTGCTACAGCAAATACTGATGATTTTAATATGTGTGATTTAATTTTTTCGTCAGCTATAGCACCACAGTTTTTTAATCCTTCGTCTAAAAGCTGTTTTTGAAGTAACTGAACGTGTTCTTGAGTAGAATGAAATACAAAAAAAAGATCCTTATATTTCATATTCATTTTTTTGATAAATTTAAACAAAATTGGAGTTAAAATATTTATTTCGGATATCCTGCTGCCAGGAAATATTGAAAATATCTTTTTATTTTCTTTTATGATTTGACTTATATCAACTTTACTTTTTTCTTCATCTTCCAATAACGGATGACCAACAAAAGTTGATTTTATTTGCTCTTTATCAAAATATTTTTTTTCAAATGGAAATAATAATAAAACATGATCAAGAAAAAACTTAAGTTGTTTAACCCTATGTTCTCTCCATACCCAAACTTGTGGGGCAACAAAGTGAATTGTTTTTATATTCGGATCTTTTTTTTTAACTTCTTTAGCTACTCGAAGTGTAAAGTCTGGACTATCAACGGAAAAAAGAATATCTGGCTTAAATTTAAGGATTTCATTAACAGTTTCATTTATTTTTCTCTTAATTTTAAAAAGATTGAGAAAAACTTTAGTAAATCCTAAATAAGTAATTTCTTTTAAGTCATAAAGTGACTTTATACCAAGACCTTTCAAATACTCACCACCAACACTTAAATATTGAATATCTGATCTTGTGCTTTTAAATTTAGAAATAACTTTTGAAGCTAATTTATCTCCAGATGGTTCACCAGTTAGAATAAATATTTTTTTCATCCCCAAATTTTGTTTAACACTTCTTCTCTTTGACATCCTTTTTTGTACATCAGATACCTTATGAAATTCTTTTCATAATAATTCTGATGGTATGTCTCTGCCATATAAAATTCCTTGAAATTTTTAACGTAAGTAACAACTTTTTTATTAAATTTATTTTCAATATTCTTAATTGAAGTCTCTATAATTTTCTTCTGATCACTATTTTCATAGAAGACTACTGACTTATAACTTTCACCTTTGTCACAAAATTGACCATCGGCATCAAAGGGATCAATATTAACCCAAAAAATTTCTAAAAGCTTTTCAAAGTTTGTGATTGATGAGTCATAAGTAATCTCTAAAGTTTCATAGTGACCAGTGGTGTTCTTAACAACATCTTTGTATTTTGGGTTTTTTACATGCCCGCCAGAGTATCCGGAGATGGTTTCGATAACTCCTTCGACTTTATCAAATGACTCTTCCATACACCAAAAACACCCACCAGCAAAATAAACCTTTTTAATATTTGAGCCATATAAATTTGTTGATAAAATTATGAAGAACAATGTTAAGAATGTTTTTTTCATTTATACATTCTCCATAGCTCTCCATTATCTGACAACATGTATAGCTCGCCCGTTTCCTTTTGTATCTTGATATCTCTTATTCTTCCAATATTTCCTTGAAAAATTATTTGTTCACTTATGAACTCATTATCTTTAAATTTTATTTTTCTTAATGATTGATCTTTGAGCGAAGTAATTAAAGCATCTCCATTCCATTCTTTAAATTCATCACCTTTATATATAGCCATCGCACTAACAGCTATTGAAGGGACCCAGTATTTAATCGCTTTAGTAAAACCCGGTTTCCATTTAGGTCCAATTTTTGTACCTGAGTAGTTTGTTCCACCCCACCCCAATATTTTCCAACCATAATTTTCTCCATGATTAGCTGTGCCAAACCAATCGCCACCCTTTGCTCCATGATTTGTCATATAAATTTTATTATCAAAAGGGGATAATGCCATTCCTTGAGGATTTCTTACTCCAATTTGATAAATTTCAGGTAACCAGTTTTCTTTACCTTTAAACTTCGGATTATCTTTTGGTATAGATCCATCAAGATTTATTCTTATAATACTTCCAGGATGTTTTGAGGCGTCCTGTGCAATCATGCCTTTCCCTCTTTCGCCAGCTGAAATATATAAATAATTATTTTTTTTAACTATTCTAGAACCAAAATGGTATCCGGAGTCTATAGGCGGATCAGCTCTAAAAATATTTTTAAATTGAATGTTGTTAATATCAAATCGACCTTTTGCAACGGAGGTGCTTGTTTTCCAACCCTCTCTTTTTTCAGAGTATGATAAATATACATTTTTATCATCGTAGAGCACATCAAGTAGACCTCCTTGGCCATCCTCAAGAACAGACAAATTGTGTTTAATTTCAGATATGGTTTTATTTTTAAGATCTAGATGAAATAATTTACCTTTTTTTTCCGTAAAAAGAATACTGTTTTGATCTATGAAAGATAAACTCCAGGGTTTGTTCATGCCCTCAACAATCTTTTCTAATTTAGCTTCAAATCCAAATAAGTTTGCAATACTTAAAAAATATATTATTAAGATTATTTTTTTCATTTCGCTATAAGAAACATTTTATTTTTATTTGCAAAATTGATACATTTCTTTTTCTCAAGTAAAATATTACTTTTGCTTTTAAGAACGATTCCTTTTAAACCTGCAGATTTACATTGAATAAATGTTTTGTATCCAACAGTTGGCAAATCAATTCTTAGATCTTGCTTCTTTTTAGGAAACTTAACAAGAACTCCTTTATTTTTAATCTTAAATTTTTTACATTTTTTTAACATCGCTTTTGTGCCGCCTCTTCCTTCAATTGCTATAACTTTGTTGTCTTTAACCACTGTCCCCTGACTATAGTTGTACTGACCCAGTCTATTTAAAGTTCTTATAGCTTTATCAATGTCTCTATTATTTTCTTTATTTGGTTTCGTAATTGTGAAATTACCTTTTTTTAATGAAAGTTCTGGATTAAAAGTAAGCGAACTAATTGTTTTGATTTTTTCCTTAGACAGTATTTTGATTATTTCTTTTAATATTGCTGCATCTCCAAGTTTAGAACTTTTTATTATTCTGGGCATATAATAAATACCTTTTAAATCTAATCTAAGGTTTGAAAAATTTGGTTTTTTGACGCTCCCAGCAAAAATAACTTTTTTACAGTTATTTTCTTTTAGAATATTGATAATTTTTCCAAACTGCCCAATAGATACAGTAAAACAATTTTTCTCTCTTTTGAAAATTCTATTTTTAGTAAGATCAATAATTAAATATTTTTTTTTCTTTTTTTTAACTTTCTTTAAAATTTCTTTGGGAAAGGATGTTTCACCAAATATTAATCCAATCATTATTCAGATAAAGGTGTACAAATAGGTCTTTTTTTATCTTTTTCAATAAATTTAGTTACCTCTTGTACCAATTCATTAGCTTTAAACTCGCCATTAATTTTACTCAGGTTTTCCTGTAAATTGTTTGTTGAAAATATTTTTTTATAAGCTTGATCTAATTCTAGAATTTTTTTGTTATCATATTTCTTTCTTCTAAGACCGATTAAGTTAATTCCTTTCAAGTAATTTCTATTTCCAAACGATAGACCAAATGGAATTACATCTTTTAAGACACCCGTCATTCCTCCTATCATTGCTAATCTTCCAATTCTTGTAAATTGTTGAACAGCAGAATTTCCTCCTATTACAACTGAGTCTTCTATAGTCACATGTCCTCCTAAGGGGACATTGTTTGCAATTACTACATTATTACCAATCACACAGTCGTGAGCTACATGTGAAGAAATCATAAATAAACAATTATTACCTATTATTGTTTTACTACCACCACCAGAAGTACCAGGATTTATGGTTACGTACTCTCTTATTACGTTGTAATCACCTATTTCTAAACTATTATTTTCCCCTTTATATTTTAAATCTTGGGGTTGAGTTCCAATGCTTGCAAATGGGAATATTTTTGTATTCTTTCCAATTTTGGTATTTCCTTCTATGTGAACATTTGAAACTAACTCAACACCATCTTCTAATTCAACATTGGGACCGACAAATGAAAAAGGTCCAATTTTTACATCCGTGCCTATTTTGGCTTTGCTGTCTATTACGCTTGACTTGTGGATCATTTATTTCTTTCAACTATTGTTGCTGCCCATTCAGCATCAGCAACTTTTTTTCCATCTATTTTTGCTACACCTTTATATTTCCAAACTCTTCCGTGAGATCTAATTGCTTCAATGTCTAAATGAAGTTCACAATCAGGCATTACTGGACTTCTAAATCTAGCTTTGTCAACACTCATTAAATAAACTAATTTATTTTCATATTCTTTTTTGTCTATTCCATGTGCAGTCAATGCTGCTGCAGCTTGTCCAAAAGCTTCTACAATTAATACTCCTGGCATAACAGGCTGACCAGGAAAATGTCCATCAAAGAAAAATTTACCTTTTTTAATATCTACTATTGCTGTTGCAGATTTAAGTGGAACTACATTAATCAATCTATCAATTAAAAGCATTGGCTCCCTATGAGGAAGGAGATTTAAAATTTCTTCTTTTGATATTGTATTAGACATTTTATTTTTTTTTTAAAAAATCTTTTAAAGGCATGGCCGGATAACCCATAACAGTTGTATGGTCAGGTATATCTTTAACTACTCCACTACCACCACCTATCCTTACATTATTTCCAATATTTAGGTGACCAGAAACTCCAGCCTGACCTCCAATTGAAACATTATTTCCAATTGTAGTGCTTCCTGCGAAGCCAACTTGACCTGCAATCATACAATTTTTTCCAAGTTTAACGTTATGTGCCATATGCACTTGATTGTCTAGGAAAGTATTTTCCCCAATATAAGTATCTCCAATAGATCCTCTGTCAATTGTGCAGTTTGCACCTAATTCAACGTTGTCTTTCAAAATAACTCTACCAATATGGGGGAAACGGAAATTTTTATCTTGCATGGGTATGAAGCCAAATCCCTTTATTCCAATTTTACAACCATCCTGTATCACAACATTATTTCCTATAATTGTATTTCTTAAAGTTACATTTGAACCGATAAGACAATTATTTCCAATGCTAACTTTTTTTTCAATAATAGTATTATGTCCAATAGAGGTCTTTGATCCTATTTTAACACCTTTTCCAATTAAAATATTTTTACCAAATGTGACAGACTTATATTTATGTGAAGTTCCAGATAGCATTCTTACTGAACCATCTGGGTAATCTAAATCTGCAGATGGATAAAGCTTCTTTGTTGCTTTAGCAGTTGAAAAAAGAACGTTTTTAACAAATATTTTAACACATTTTCTTGGTAAATATTCTCCTAAACTTTCTTTGGTAATGCAAGCAACAGCTTTAGTTTTTGAGGCTTGCTCATTATATCGAGTAGAGTTAAAAAATGTTAAATCTTTACTTGATGCATTTTCCAATGTCTTAATATCAAAAATTTTCGTTTTATAATTATCTTTTGATATGTCTTCAAATAAATCTTTTAAAAATAAAGGGCCCTTTGGCTCAAAAAAAATAATTTCAGACATTTAAACTTAATTTAATTTAATTGATTTTAATTCTTTATTTAATAATTCAATTATTTTGTTTGTTAGATCAACTTTAGAATTAGCAAGGATTACATTTTTTTCGTTTAAAATCATAGTAATATTATTATCATTCATATATTTTTGTAAAATAGGGTTAAGAGCTTTTAAAAGCTCATTTCTTGCATTGTTTTTCTTTTTAACAAAATCTCCTGAAGCAGTTCTTCTTCTCTTTTGAAAATCAGCGTTTTTCTTTCTTAAAGCACTAACTTTTTTTTTATAGTCTTCAGGAGAGAGAGTTTTTTTTTGTGTAATAAGTTCAGTTTCTTGTTTTTTTAATGCGTCTGACTCACCTTTAAACTTTTTATCTTTACTCTCAAATTCTTTTAAGAGTTTACTTTGTGCATTACTGCCTGCTTTGCTTTCATTTAAAACTTTTTTTAAGTTAATAAAATACACATCATTAGAATGCGCTGGATTAAATGGTGCTAATAATAAAACTATAAGGATTAATAATTTAAATTTTTTCATATTTTAAAAAGATGTTCCTATTTGAAACTTAAATGTTTGTGTTTTATCGGATTCAGCTTTTGAAATCGGTTGTGCCAAAACAAAATTAACTGGACCAATTGGTGTATAAAGTTGCGTTGTTACGCCTACAGATGATCTTATTTTACTTGAGCTTCCAGCGCTACTATCATAATCAACTGACCACAAATTACCTAAATCTAAAAATGCAGCTACATCAGTTTGTGTTGCTTCTGGAAGTAAATTTGGTAACTGTGCCTCTAAATTTAAAGCACTTGCATAATTACCACCGACATAATCGCCTTGATCGACTGGGCCAATTTTACCAGACTCAAAACCTCTCAATCTTCTACCAGGTAAATTTAATCTTTTACTTAATCTTACATCATCATCTAATGCGGTTATAGTTGCTCCATAAAATTTTATTGCACCAATAACATCATCACTAAATCCATAATATTTTGAAAAGGTAAATCTATTAAAGAGAGAAGGTTCATCAGAAAAAATTGGTAAACTTTGTGAAAAAGATATTATACTTCCACTTGTAGGCATAAATGATCTGTCTCTTTTATCCATTTCTAATCCATAATTAAAATTAAATTCTGTAAATTCACCTGCTTGTTTTTTTAATTTTTTTGATGCAGTGCCATCAACTCTTAAATCATCAAAAGATAAATCAAGTCCAGGGGTTAAATATAAATCTTCATATTGTTCAAATTTAGTTCCTATATTTAAATTTGTAATTGTGTTTTCGTAACCTGATGACTCTAATTTATCATTATTTGTACTTGTAAATCCGCCGTATACTAAGTTTCCACTATAATTAAAATTAGGGTTAGACATGGTTAAACCACCCCTTAAAGACTCCTCTGATGCAGACAATGTTGCATCTACCATTAAACCTTTGCCTAAATAGTTATTCTCTTGAACCGTAAAACTGAAACTTGTTCCCTCTGTTCCAACGCCTGCACCAGCAGCTATTTCACCTGTGGGTTTCTCTTCAACCGTAATTTCGAGAATTTTTAAATCGTTTTCAGAACCATCTACAATTTTTTCTTGTACTTTTTTAAATATATTTCGTGCTTTTAATTCAGATATGGATTTACTCAATTTAAGTTTGCTATAAGGATCTCCCTCATCTAATAGAAGTTCTGATCTTATAACAGAGTCACTAGTAACAGTATTCCCAAAAATATTTACTCTCTCAATTTGTATTTTGGGTCCTTCAAATATTTTAAATTCAATATCGATATTATTCCCATCAACAGTCTCAAGAACAGTTTGTTGAACAAATTGTAATTCATTTTGATCAACTATATTATCAATTTTTTTTAAAATTTTTTGTATTTTAAAAGGGGAATAGAATTCTCCAGCAAAAGAAGTAAATTCATCTTTTAGGCCTGCAAATACAGAACTATCAAAAACAGGATCGATATTGGTTGATAGTTTTTTTATTCTATATCTTTCTCCAGCGTTGATACTATACGTGAGTTCAATTTCTGTACTTTTATTTTTACTCTCAGCACTGCTTGAAACAATTTCAACGTTATAATAACCTTTACTCAAATAGAAGTTTTTTAAAAGTCTCTTGTCTAATTCAATTCGTTCAGTGTTTAAATAAATATTTTTTGAAATAAATTTCCAAAACTTTGCTTCTTCCGAAGCAATCACATCCCTTAATCTTTTAAATTTAATTTTTTTATCCCCAATAAAATTGATTTTAGAAATTTTATATTTTTCTCCTTTGTTGACAGTAAAGATTAAATTTAATCTCTTTTTATCTTGACCTATAGATTGACTTCTAGCTTCAACTTCAGCAGCAAAAAAACCTAAAGATTTGTAAAATGATTTCACTAATTCAATATCTTTTTTTATATCACTTTCGACGAATGAACTTTTTTCTTTAAGTGAGATTATATCTAAAATAGCTTTTTTATATTTTTTTGCTTTTTCTCCATCTATTATAATAGTGTTAATAATAGGATTTTCTTCAACGGTAATTGTAAGTATGTTATTGGAAAAATTAGCAGAAATATT